>CAJONZ010000117.1 GCA_905236065.1 uncultured Bacteroidaceae bacterium
CACGAGCGCATTGTCTTCCAGCGTCACTATTATTTGGGATGTCTGTGGTAATGTCATTGTTGCCATGATAAATACGTATTTATATGAAATTTCGGGGGTAAAGGTACAAAAAATAATTCAAATAAACTACATTTGGGGAAGATATTAACACAATTTCTGTGCAGAATACTGTTCAATTTGTCAAGACAAGCGTTATATAAAAGTTCTCACGCCGAGGAAAAAAAGTTTCCACGCTTCGCTGCAAAAGTTTATTCTCGTCGCCATATTTTATATTCTCGACGATAGTTTTAAATATGACGGCGATATATTTTATATTCTCGGCGAGAATAAACTTTTGCAGCGAAGCGTGGAAAGATTTTAATGGCTTCCTGCAATTGTACCACCAGCTTTCTAACCACAGAAAGCAGGTAGGCACAAAAAAATTTCTGTGGATTTCCTTCATTTCTGTGAGACTTTTGCTAAAGAGCCAAGGTGTCTCCATCGGTGTAACACGCCGACACTCCTTTTCCTCCCCGGCTCCTTAGATTTTTTCATGGCTACGGATCCAAGGAGACAGAGGAGTGCTTCGCCATGCGAAGTCCTTTTCTGTTTCCGCAGGACGATTTTTTCAAAGGAACACAGAAAGCACAAAGATACACAGAAACCTGTGAGTTTCCGTTATATTGACGAAAAGTGAGACGGGGAAAGCGAAAAACACTTGATTTGTTCGTAGGTTCGCAAGAAATCGCTATCTTTGCAGGGTGTTTGAAAAATAGACATTTATGGCAGAGGATAAAAATATTGGCTCGTACCGTTTCATGGCAGAGCCGTTCCATGTGGATTGCACGGGCAGGCTGACACTGAGCATCGTGGGCAATCATTTGTTGAACTGCGCGGGCATTCATGCGAACAAGCGTGGTTTTGGTATCTCGGAACTGAACGAGCATCATTTTACGTGGGTGCTGTCACGGTTGGCCATGGAGTTTACAGACTTGCCGATGCAGTACGACGAGTTCAGCATCGACACGTGGGTGGAGGCGGTGTATAGCCTGTTCACCGACCGTAATTTTTCCATGCACAATGCGAAAGGCGAGGCCATCGGGTATGCCCGCAGCGTGTGGGCGATGATTGACCTGGACAGTCGCCGGCCCGTGAACCTGGTGACGATGCACGAGGGGAAAATCAACGACTACATCTGCAAGGACCGGGAGTGCCCCATCGAGAAGCCGGGACGCATCAAGGTGACGGCGACGGAGCCTGTGTATAGTTTTGCGGCGAAGTATTCGGACATCGACATCAATGGGCATGTGAACTCCATCCGCTATATCGAGCACATCCTTGACCTGCTGCCGTTGGAGAAGCACAAGACGGAGCGGCTGCGCCGTTTCGAGATTGCGTATATCACGGAGAGCTATTTCGGCGACCAGTTGGATATGTTCATGGATGCGGACGAAGCGGCCAATGAGTATTGCGTGGAGATTCGGAAGCATTTTACCGGAGAAGTGGTGTGCAGGGCGAAGATGGCATACAGCTCCCTCCCAACCTTCCGGACGACTGCCGGATGGACGACGATTCATTAAGTATTAACCATTAACCTTATAACCTATGAGAAGAGAAGTATCGATTTTCATACTGGCTGCATTGATGGCTTTGCCTGTGGCGGCACAGTATGTTGAGAAAAAGGAGGCGGACGTGCAGAAGAACAGTCCGCTGAGTGAGTGGCGCGACGTGCGCGAACAGTTGTTCAATTTCGGATGGAAGTTTCAGGCGGGAAATCCTACGGGAGCGGAACGCCGGGACTTTGACGACAGTGGATGGCGGCAGTTGGACTTGCCGCACGACTTCCAGTTTGAGTTGCCCTGGGAGAATTATCCCGGCAAGGCAGGCGCACGGGGATTCAAGCGGATGGGCGACGGATGGTATCGGAAGACGTTCCGACTGCCCGCCGCCAGCAAGGGAAAGCGCGTGACGCTGGACTTCGGCGGTGTGATGTACTACTGCGACGTGTATGTGAACGGCAAGAAGGTGGCCAGCAATGAGTATGGCTACGTGGGCTTCGAGGCCGACCTGACGAAGGTGGCCGACTTTGAGGGCGAGAACGTGGTGGCGGTGTATGCCAACACGGGCCCCGAGAACGGAAGCCGATGGTACACGGGTGGCGGCATCTTCCGCGACGTGCGCCTGAAGGTGTGCAACCCGCAGACGCGGATTGCCCGCCACGGACTCTACGTGACCAGTGCGCCGAAGGGACGGATGGAACGACCCGACCACCTGAACGCACAGCGCATGGCGGTGAACCCGCTGAATCCACAGGGCGGCAACCCTGAAGGGGCGTGGGACGTGCTGGTGCAGTTGCAGGTGATTGGCTGGCAAAAACACAACATCGGTCTGCGGGCCACGCTGAAGGATGCGGAAGGAAACGTCGTGGGCACGACGGCTTGCGCAATGCCCGACCACACGATTCAGAACAACACGGAGGTTGCGTTGCCCTTCATCAGCGTGGAGCAGCCACGGCTTTGGTCGCCAGAGACCCCCTACCTGTACACCGTGGAGGCCGTAGTGGAGGAAGACGGTGTTGTCATCGACAGCGTCAGCGACCAGATTGGCCTGCGCACCATTGAATACAGCCCGGCGTTCGGTTTCAAGCTGAACGGCAAGAAGACGTTCCTGGTGGGCATTGCCAACCACCACGACCTGGGTGCCGTGGGCATTGCGGCCTTCGACAAGGCAGTGGAACGACAGATGCGCCAACTGAAGGCGTTCGGCTATAATGCCATCCGCTGCAGCCACAACCCCTACAGCGAAGGTTTCTACCGCGCTGCGGACAAGGTGGGACTGCTGGTGGTGGACGAACTGATTGACAAGTGGTCGGACAAAGACTACTGGGGTGGCAGGAAACCATTCATGCAGCTTTGGCCCAGCCTCATCGCAGAGTGGGTGAAGCGCGACCGCAACCATCCGAGCGTGGTGCTGTGGAGCTTAGGCAACGAGTTGCAGACCCGGAGCGACTGGGCGGGCTACCCGACGGAGGACTGGGGCATCACGACGTACCGCCTCTTTGACCAGATGCTGAAACGCTACGACCGCACCCGCCCCACAACCGTGGCCATGTTCCCGGCCAGGGCAGGCGCACAGCGAGGTACGCCGGACTTCAAGACGTATCAGGTGCCGCCAGAGCTGGCCTGTGCCACGGAGGTGGCCTCGTTCAACTACCAGTGGGATGCCTATCCGGGCTACTTTAGGTATAAGCCCGACCTGATTCTGTTCCAGAGCGAGGCGGTGACCAACCAGCTGCAACAGCCGTACTTCGGCATGGACAGAGACCGGAGCGTGGGCCTGGCCTGGTGGGGTGCCATCGAGTACTGGGGCGAAAGCAACGGCTGGCCGAAGAAGGGCTGGAACTATTCGTTCTTCAGCCACACGCTGGAGCCTTACCCGCAGGCTTACCTGATTAAGGGCAGTGTGAAGCCGGAGGTGCCCGTCGTGCAAATCGGCGTGGTGGAAGGCAAGGGCGAGAGTGTGGATTGGAACGACGTGAAGGTGGGTAGCCAGAAAATCAGCTACAACTGGAACCAACCGGCGAGCAGCAAGCAGAATGTGTTTGTCTATACGAACGCTGAGGAGGTGGAACTGCTCTACAACGGAAAGAGCCTGGGTACGCAGCGCAACGACCAGACGGACGTGGCCAAGCGGAACATGACCTACTGGCCTGGCATTGAGTACGGCAAGGGCGGAAAACTGCTTGCCATTGCCAAGAAGGGAGGAAAAGAAGTGGCTCGCCACCAGATTGAGACGACGGGCAAGGCCGTGGCCCTGAAGGTGGTGGCCGAGGGAGACACGCCACAGGAGGCCGTCGATGGAAAGGCCTGCCGATGGAAGGCGGATGGCATGGATTTGCAGTACGTGAAAATTTACGCCGTGGATGGCAAGGGCCGCGTGGTGCCGAACGCCACGGACGAAGTGACGGTGACGGTGGATGGTGAGGCCCATCTGGTGGCCATTGACAACGGCGACCACTACACGAGCGACCTGTTCCGCCCAGAGGACAACACGAAGCGGATGCAGACGGGCTACATACAGGCGATTCTGCGCAGCAAGCAGAAAGCCGGAAAAGTGGTTGTGACGGCGAAGTCGGCAACGCTGAAAAGCGGGAAGCTGGTGGTTGGGACCAAGTGAAGATGAGAATGGGTTTGATGGGGAGTGACGAATAAAAAATGAGGTGCTTTATCACATTATTAATAATAGGATGGGTGGCTGTGCTACGGGCACAGCTGCCTGTTGTCTATTTGGATTTTGAAGGCACACCGAGCAAGGACACGGACATTGAAGGGCGGTTCCGGCTGAAGGACGGGACGGACAGTGTGGGCTGTGCCGTGGATTTGCACATTCACGGACAGACGGCCACTACGTATGAAAAAAAGTCGTTCAAGCTGAAGCTGAAGGATATGGACGGGGAGGACCTGGATGCCCCACTGCTGGGCATGAGGAAGGACAACTCATGGCTGTTGGATGCAATGGCGGTGGATTTGGCCCGTTGCCGAAACCGGGTGTCGTGGGACATCTGGAATGAGTTCTCGGTGCCGTCGTACATTGCCGCCTTCAACTCAAACACCCGTAACGGCATTGACGGACGGTTTGTGGAGCTCTATCTCAACGGGAAATACTGGGGACTGTATTGCCTGAACGAGTGCATGGACCGAAAGCAACTGAAGCTGAAGAAATGGGACGAAGCGGGACAACGGGGACTGCTGGTGAAGGATATGTACGACTCGGACTTACAGTACGCTTTCAATGTCAGCAAGCGCTTCTACACAGATAACACCCTACCCCAGTGGCTTTTCTGGGAGGCAAAATACCCGAAGAAGGAGCAGGGCGAACCATTGGACTGGACCCCGTTCACCAGCATTCTGTATTTTCTGAACATGCTGGACGAGGCGACGGTGAAGGAACACCTGGCCGAGCGGATTGACTTGCCCGTGGCGCTGGACATCTTGGTGATGAACGAAGTGATGCACGGCGACGACAATTTCGAGAAGAACCTGTATTACTATTTCTACGACGTGAACCAATCGCAGGTGATGGGCCTGACGCTGTGGGACATGGACTCGACGTGGGGACGGGATTTCAGGGCAAAGACCAAGGGGGCAAACACCGAGATTGGCAGCGACAAGTTCAACCTGCTTTTGGACTATGCGAAGAAAGTGGGTGACGTGGGCAAACGTTACGGCGAGTTGCGGCAAAGCTATTTGCAACCAGAAAAACTAAAGGCTCACTTTGCCAAGTATTTCCTGCTCTTCCGTGAAAGCGGTGCCGCTGAAAGGGAAACGGCACGATGGAGCGGCATTAACAAGCTGACAATCAATTTTCAGGAAGAGGAAGCCTACATCATGCAATGGATAGACGACCGCATCCGCTATCTGGATGAGAAATACGGGGTAAAGTGAAAAAATACTGCGAAAAGAAAGAAAATCGGGAAAAATCTTCCGTTCTTGATTTTTTTATCCTAAATTTGCGCAACTATCTTTATTCACATCATAATAACCAATACTATGGATCAAGAACTCATCAAACAGTGTACTGCTGAGGCCCAGAAGTGGCTTACACCAGCATTCGATGCCGACACACAGGCAGAAGTCAAGGCTATGCTCGACAACGAGGACAAAAGTGCCCTCATCGACGCTTTCTATCAGAATCTGGAATTTGGAACAGGTGGTCTGCGCGGCATCATGGGTGCCGGTACGAACCGCATGAACAAATACATCGTCGGTATGGCAACCCAGGGATTTGCCAACTACATCAACAAGGCTTTCGCCGGAAAGAAGGACATCAGCGTAGTGGTGGGCCACGACTGCCGCAACAACTCACGCCTTTTTGCCGAGACGGTGGCCGACATTTTCAGTGCGAACGGCATCAAGGCTTACCTCTTTGAGAGCCTGCGTCCGACGCCGGAAATCTCTTTTGCCATCCGTCAACTGGGCGCACAGGCCGGTGTGAACATCACGGCCAGCCACAACCCACGCGAGTACAACGGTTACAAGGCATACTGGGACGACGGCGCACAGGTGCTGTCTCCACACGACACGGGTATCATCGACGAGGTAAACAAGGTTTCCATCGACCAGGTGAAGTTCACGCCGAACAACGACCTGATTCAGATCATCGGCGGCGAGATGGACATTGACTACCTGAACGCCGTGCACGAGGCACTGGTTGACCAGGAAGTGATTAACCGCCAGAAAGACCTCTGCATCGTCTATTCCCCACTGCACGGAACAGGCCGCGTGATTATTCCTGCCGCACTGCGTACCTGGGGCTTCCAGAACATCAACGTGGTAAAGGAGCAGATGGTCATCGATGGCAATTTCCCGACAGTTGTCTCTCCCAACCCAGAGAACTCTGAGGCCATGACCTTGGGCATGAAACTGGGTACGAAGCTCAACGCAGACCTTGTGTTGGCCAGTGACCCCGATGCCGACCGTCTGGCCGTGGTTTGCCGCGACCCGAAGGGCGAGTGGTGCATCCTGAATGGTAATCAGACTGCGCTGATGCTCTCCTACTATATTATTGAGAACAAGAAGAAGCTGGGTCAGCTGAAAGGCAACGAGTTCATGGTGAAGACCATCGTGACGACCGAGACCATTGCCGAAATCGCCAAGCGCAACGGTGTGGAGATTCGAGATGTCTATACCGGCTTCAAGTGGATTGCCCGCGAAATCAAACTGGACGAAGGCAAGAAGAAGTACATTGGCGGCGGCGAGGAGTCGTTCGGCTACCTGCCATTCGACAAGGTGCGCGACAAGGACAGTCCAGCATCTATCTGTCTGCTTTGCGAAATCGCAGCCTGGGCAAAGGACAACGGCATGACGCTCTACGACCTGCTGATGAAGATTTATCTGGACTACGGCTTTGCCTACCAGAATGCTATTTCCGTCGTGAAGCCCGGCAAGAGCGGTGCGGACGAAATCAAGCAGATGATGGAAGACTTCCGTGCCACACCTCCCACACAACTTGGCGGCAGCCCTGTGGTTTGCGTAAAGGATTACAAGACGCTGAAGATGGTGAACAACGGCGTAGAGTCTGCGCTCGACATGCCAGCCACCAGCAATGTGCTCCAATGGTTCACCGCCGACGGCACCAAGATTTCAGTACGTCCTTCCGGTACCGAGCCAAAGATTAAGTTCTACGTGGAAGTGAAGGGCGAAATGGAGTGTCCAAAGTGCTACGACGGTGCTGTCAAGACCGCTGTCGAGAAGGTGGATGCCATCAAGAAGGACCTCGGCCTGTAATGTCATAATATCATTTATTTACCGCTTACCATTTAGAACGTAATGTATAGCGACCCCAAAACGTGCCTTTATTGCACAAATAACGAGACATTGCACAGCCTGATGCTGTTCATTGCCGACCTGCGGGTCTCACGTGTGTTCTTGTTCAAGGAACAGACCTACCGTGGCCGCTGCCTGGTGGCCTACAACGGACACGTGAACGACCTGAACGAACTCAGCGACGAGGAGCGCAATGCTTTCATGGCCGACGTGGTACAAGTGACGCGGGCCATGCAAAAGGCATTCAATCCGGAGAAAATCAACTATGGTGCCTACAGCGACAAACTGAGCCACTTGCATTTCCACCTTGCTCCTAAATATGTGGATGGTCCCGACTACGGCGGCACCTTCCAGATGAATCCCGGAAAGGTGTATCTCAGCGACAAGGAATATGCGCAACTCATCAACGCTGTAAAGGAAAACTTATAAAGGCTAACTGAAAAAAGGAACGACCGAGGCAAACACATGTTTTGTCTCGGTCGTTTGTTTGTCCGCATCAAGTTCAGGACAACGGGGTAACGTTATTTCCTGCCCATGTTAAGATAGGCTTTGGTGAGCAGGATGATGTCAGCAATCGTAATCTTGCCGTCTCCGTCAAGGTCACCGGCTGGCGACGGGGTGTCGTCGGTGATGCCGAAATAGTCGTCCATTTCCTGAAAACGCGCCTCATACCATTCCTCTACCAGCGAAATCTCCCTTGCCAGGTCGTTGACATAGCAGGGACGATAGCTTTGTGCGTCGAAGTGTGCCGTCATCCGCTGCCATGCTCCGCTTTGCAGGAAAAGGTCGCGGTAGGCTTCGAGCCTCGCCTTGACCGAAGAGACGGAGAGCGCACCCTGTCGTACTTCTATCCAACGTTGTTTGAGGATGTGTAGATATTCGCTGTCGCCGAGCAATATGGAGATGGGATAAAGGGCGTTGTTTGAAATGGTGGCAACAGGCCAATCGGTATAGTTACCATCGTAGAAGCTGCCATTATAGCTGCCGCCAAGACTGGTGTCAAGGTCCCAGGGCGTGATGACAAAGCGACGGCGGTCGGACTCTGTGGGGTCGGGATCGTCAATATTTTTTTGAATGTTACGAACTGAGAAGTAATGGTTCTTGTTTCCCCAATTGTCGGCGATACCGAGCGCCATGACATGCAGCTGATAGTCGGCAAGATTTTCAAGGAAGAAATATTTCTTGACGTATTCCACGGATGTTCCCTGAAGGATGGCCTCCTGCAAAGGTGCCCATACAGCCTCGTTAGCATATTCTTCGGGGTAGCCCAACTCCCAAGCGTCGTGCCAGGCGACCACGCAAGCCGTATAGTCTTCGCTATAGCAGGGTTCATTCTGGTTTACAATGTCCTGTGTGCCGCTTTTGTACAACACGCCCCGCAACAGGAAGGAGCCATCGGCCTGTTCCTTCACTTTCTTCAGGTTAAGCAGTTTACGGTTGATGCGGTCAGACAGGCAATAAATGCCGTAATACGTTTCGTTGATATACAACTCGACGAAACGCCCTTCCGTGCCGTTTCTCCCATTGAAGTCCGTGGCGTAAGGCAATCGGGAGAAATCGTTCCAAATGTCAAAAGCCACCCGATTGCGCATACAAATTCGGTCGATGGCCATGGCATCGAGAATCCACGAGGAGCAGGAACGCATACCCAGAAGGGCGGAGTCTGCCTCGTCGGCATAATCGGCTGTACGCAGCTTCATGTTGAGCGAAGGCTTCATCAAGTAGCTCCGGGCCGTCGCACCACGGGTTCTGAACCTGGCCGGCAACTGCACGACGGCACCGTCGGTGTCGGTCAGCTGCATGGTTCCGTTGGAATAGTCCATATCTTCCGTTATGACATCGGGAAATGCAATTCGCAGGACGGGCATCTTTTGTGCGCTCACCGAAAGACTGGCGATGACAAAGAGCCACAGCATCGTAATACTCTTCATTAGGTCAGGGATTTGCTTTTGTACGTTTTGCGTTCACACGTTACAATGGAGCGTTGTAACGTCTATACGGCTCAGGCGTCTCGCTTTTCAATTTCTCATACTCGTTGTAGGCGTTGACAATGCGGGTAACGAGCTTGTGGCGGACGATGTCCCTTTCGTCCATCTCAATGAAGCTGATACCCTTCACGCCCTGAAGCACCTCACGGGCTTCCCGCAGTCCGCTCTTGACTGCGTGGGGAAGGTCTATCTGCGTCATGTCGCCCGTAATCATCATCTTCGTGTTTTGTCCCATGCGGGTCAGGAACATCTTGATTTGCTGAGGCGTCGTGTTTTGAGCCTCATCGAGAATGACGACCGCCTCGTTGAGGGTGCGTCCACGCATGAAGGCGAGGGGAGCAATCTGAATGATGTTCTGCTCCATGTACTCATTCAGTTTCTGGGCGGGAATCATGTCCTGCAAGGCATCGTAGAGGGGCTGGAGATAAGGGTCAATCTTGTCTTTCATGTCACCGGGCAGGAATCCTAATTTCTCACCAGCTTCGACCGCAGGACGCGAAAGGATGATGCGGCGCACTTCCTTGTTCTTCAAAGCACGAACTGCCAAGGCGATGCTCACGTAGGTCTTTCCCGAACCAGCTGGGCCAATGGCGAAAATCATGTCACTCTGGTCGTATGCCTGTACCAACAGCCGCTGGTTGTCGGAGCGTGGCGTGATGGCCTTGCCCGTGACGGAGTAGCAGATGGCAGCCCCCTCGGCTGGGTGTCCGTTGAGTAGGTCGCCCTTGATGATGCTCACGATGGTTTCCTCGTTGAGCGAGTTGTATTTGGCGCAGTGCCGTTGCATTTTCTCGATATTCTCTTCAAAGGCACACATCTCTTCCTCGTCGCCCATCACCTTGATGATGTTGCCACGGGCCACGATGCGGAGTTTGGGATAAAGCGCCTTAATCATCTGCAAATGCACGTTGTTGATGCCGTAGAAGGTGACAAGGTCGATGTCTTCAAGGATGATATGTTTCTCTATCATTCAGTCAATCATTATTCCGTTGATAATGCGCCCGGTGCAATCTTTCATGCGGCGGGCGGAAAAAAAGTTGGTGTTGGTCAGGGTGTCTATGCCACAGACATGAATGTGCGCTGGCTTCACCCCCTTGCCGACGAGTTGCAGTCGGTTGGCTTCCCAAAGGTCGATATGCCATTTCGACAAGGGCTGTGCGGCGGTGGCGGGATATTTTCGGGCTATCTGCTCCATGGGGAAACGGGCTTCCTGGAATTGCGCATACACCTCGTTGCCCACCTCAAAGCTGTCGAGGGAAATGCCCGGGCCGATGATGGCATGAAGCGTTTGCGGATGCAGGCCGTACCGTGCGACGAGTGTGTCAATGTTGTGCTCCACAATCCGCTGCACCGTTCCCTTCCAGCCCGCATGGACAGCAGATATGACGGTTGCCTCCTCATTATATAATAATATAGGAATGCAGTCGGCAGTCTTCACACCGATGCAGAGGCCGGGGATATTCGTGCAGAGGGCATCCACCGCATGTAACTTCAACACCTGCTCCAACGGAGTCAGCGAAAGGAAATCGTGGTCAATGACGAATGTCCTTGTGCCGTGTACCTGATGGCTGGGCAAAAGGAGCCGCGCATGAACGGGGTGTTCCAACTTCCCGTCCATAGTGGTGGAAAAGGCGAAAAGACTACTTGGCGTCGGATGTATCAACATATTCAAAATCTTCGTCGTCTAAGTCTTCAATATCGTCCTCATCCAAATACTCAATGTCGTCGTCCTCTTCTGGCTCATCGCCCCAACCCTCATCGTCGTCCTCGTCCTCATAGACATACGTGAAACGGCTGAGGTCCTTGGTCTGCTTGAGTATGTTTTCGCTGGTCGTAATGGCTGCAATCTTGTTCGACTCGTTGTTCATCTCGTTCCACAGCCGGTCTTTCAGTTCCTGAAGGTTGAACCCCGACACGGCGGAGATGAAAAGCACGGGGATGTCCGTCGGCAGTCCCTCACGGAGCAGGTCGATGAGTTCCGGGTCGTGGCCGAGCAGGTCGCACTTCGTAATGGCCAGAATGCGTCGCTTGTCCAGTAGCTCCGGGTTGTACTGAGCCAGTTCGTTCAGCAAGGTGTCGTATTCCTTGCGTATGTTATCCGTGTCGGCAGACACCATGAACAGGAGGATGGAGTTTCGCTCAATATGGCGCAGGAAACGCAGCCCCAGGCCGCGCCCCTCACTGGCTCCCTCAATGATGCCGGGTATGTCGGCAATGACGAACGAGCGGTTGTCGCGGTACGAAACGAGGCCCAGCGAAGGCTCCAGCGTCGTGAACGGATAGTTGCCGATTTTCGGTTTGGCCGACGACAGGGCGTTGACCAACGTGGATTTGCCCGCATTCGGGAAACCGACCAGTCCCACGTCGGCCAGCAGCTTCAGCTCCAGGATGACCGTGAGCTCCTGCATCGGCTCGCCGGGCTGTGCGTAGCGGGGGGCCTGATTGGTGGGAGTGGAGAAGTTGAAGTTTCCCAGACCGCCACGGCCACCGTGCAACAGGATGATTTCCTGTCCGTGCTCCGTCACGTCGCAAATGTACTCACCCGTCTCGGCGTTATACACCACCGTGCCGCACGGCACGTCAATGTATCGGTCGGCACCCTGATGGCCTGTCGATTTGTTCTTCGAGCCGTTGCCACCGTGCTCCGCCTGGATGTGGCGGTCGTAACGCAGATGCAGCAGGGTCCAATAGTTGCGGTTTCCCCGCAAGATGATGTGTCCGCCACGTCCGCCGTTACCTCCGTCGGGACCACCCTTGGGGATGTACTTGGCGCGGTGCATGTGGGTTGAGCCTCGCCCACCCCGTCCCGAACGGCAATAAATCTTTACGTAGTCAATGAAATTTGATTCTGCCAATGTGCTTTATTCGTAGAGTAATTGAATGGATGCCAAGAAAACGTAACAGGCACCTCTTGCCTCAGCCGTCAGCGCCTGTCGTCCGTCTCAGCAATGATAATTTTTCTTATTTCAGCGTGTCAAGATAAGCGAAAATCTCCGAGAGCATCAGATCCTTTGAACCCTTCCAGGTGAAGGTGTTGCGGATGCCTTCCTTCTCGAACCACTCTGCCAACGGAGCGGTCTGGTTGTGATAAACCTCGAAACGCTTCTTGATGGTCACCTCGTTGTCGTCGGCACGGCCCTGCTCCTTGGCACGGTTCAGCAGACGAGCCATCAGGGTCTCCTCATCCACCACCAGTTCAATCATCACGCCCATTTCGTGCTTGCGCTCGGCCAACATCTTTTTCAGGGCCTCAGCCTGCGGGATGGTGCGTGGAAATCCGTCGAAGATGACTCCCTGTCCGGCAGGCAGTGCATCGTAGGTCTTTGCCAAGATGTTAATCATCAGTTCGTCGGGGATGAGCTGACCGTTGTCGATATATCCCTGGGCAATCTTTCCCAGTTCCGTGCCACCCTTGATTTCTGCGCGGAGCACATCGCCCGTGGAAATGTGTCCCATGTTGTAACGTGCAACGATTTCGTCGCTGTAAGTTCCCTTACCTGAGCCTGGAGCTCCGAAAATAATAATGTTTTTCATCTGTGTGTATTTTTTAAAAGTGGTTTTAGTGTTTCTATGCTCAACCTGTAGCGGCGAAGCTAATCTTCCATTTTCAGTCTTCAATCACTTGATAGATGTCCCGGTAGTTTCTTCCCAAATTGTCGTAGTCAAGCCCATAGCCCAGGATGAACGCATTGGGTATCTCCATGGCACAGTACTTGATGTTGAGAGGCACCTTCAGCTTTTCGGGTTTCAGCAGCAAGGTACAGATTTCCAACGAGCTTACACCCATCTCACGGATTTTCGGGAGCAGGTCGTACATGGTGGTTCCCGTGTCGATGATGTCCTCTACGATAATCACGTCCCTTCCCCGCAAGTCGCAGTTCACGCCAATCAGCTGCTTCACCTTCCCAGTGGTTTCCGTCCCCTCATAGCTTGAGAACTTTGCAAAGTGTATCTCGTGTGCCACAGTCAACTCCCGCACCAGGTCTGCCGCAAAAACAAAGGCACCGTTCAGGATGGCAATCAGCACCGGGGTCTTTCCCGCATAGTCTGCATTGATTTTTGCAGCCACCTCAGCCACACCTTTCTTTATCTGGCCCTCGTCCATGAATTTCTCAAAGCGCAAATCCTTTACTGTAATCATTTTTCGTTCCTTGTTTTTTCGACTATCCCTAATTTTCATGCAAAACTACAGAAAAAAATCAAAATTATCAGACACGAAATGTAATATTTTGGATAAAAACTTACTTTTTAAAAGAGATTTTGCCTTTTTCTGCTAAATTTGTGAGTTTTATTTGCTAATTTTGCGGCCAGTTTTTCCATTCTCCGTCATTCACGACGACCGTACAACCGCAAAAACGCAAATGAAAATACTGACAGCTGCGCAACTGCACCTATTAGACGCATACACCATTGAGCACGAACCCATCACCTCACTGGAGCTGATGGAGCGTGCCGCTAAGTCTTTTGCGGCAGAAGTCATGGCACACTGGCCAGCCCAGACCCCCTTCAGAGTGTTTGCCGGCTCCGGGAACAACGGAGGTGACGCTTTGGCCGTGGCTCGCATCCTGGCCGAGGCAGGCTATTCCGACATCAGCGTTTTTCTTTTTAACATCGGCCAGAAGATGTCGGACGACTGCAAGGCCAACCTGCAACGTCTGCAAAAATACGCAGAGGTCAGGCTGGAGGAAATCACCACCCATTTCGCACCCCCTGCGCTGGCCGACGACGACGTGGTCATCGACGGACTTTTCGGCACTGGCATTTCACGCCCACTGAACGGCGGTTTCGCCTCGGTCGTGAAATACATCAACGCCTCACCGGCAACGGTGGTCAGCATCGACGTGCCCTCCGGGCTGATGTGCGAGGACAACACGTACAACGTGATGAACCACATCATACGTGCCACCTACACCTTCACGTTCCACAGCCCTAAACTGGCCTTCCTCTTCCCCGAAAACGAAATCTACTGCGGCAACTGGAAAGTGCTCGACATCGGTCTGATTGACCCCAATGACGACACCACCACCTCCGTCTATCAGCTCTCCGAGAAAGCGGAAATCAGCGCCCTTCTGCGTCCCCGTTCACGTTTCGCACACAAAGGAACGATGGGCCACGCCGCCCTGATAGCCGGAAAGAAGGGAATGGCCGGAGCCGCCATCCTGGCCGCACGGGCCTGCATGAGGGCTGGCGTCGGAAAGCTGACCTTACGCACACCCGAAGCCAACCTGCCCATGGTGCAGGTAGCCATACCCGAAGTCATCGTTGACACCGACCCCAGCCCCGTGGCTTTCAGTCGCAGCTTCGTCACCAACGACTTCGACGCATTGGGCATTGGCCCCGGCATCGGCACCGAGCCGGACACCATACAAGCCTTCATCGAACAGGTGAACCAAGCGAAATGCCCAGCCGTCATCGATGCCGATGCACTCAACATCCTCGCCTCCCATCGTGGATGGCTGATGCAGATACCCCGAGGCAGCATCCTTACGCCCCACAAGAAAGAGCTTTTCGGACTCATCAGTAGCACCCGCAACTCGTATGAGGAACTGGAGCGCACCCGCGAACTGGCCATCCGCCACCACCTCTACATGATTATCAAAGGGGCCTTCACCGCCGTATGCACCCCCGAAGGCATGGTCTATTTCAATTCCACGGGCAATCCGGGCATGGCGACCGCAGGCAGCGGCGACGTACTGACTGGCATCATCCTCGCACTCCTGGCCCAAGCCTACCCACAAGGCGATGCTGCGCGACTAGGAGTCTATCTGCACGGCCTGGCCGGCGACATTGCCGCCGAGCAGCTGGGATACGAAAGCCTCATCGCCAGCGACATCATCAACTCCCTGGGCGCTGCCTTCAAGCGCATCAGCAAAAAACAAATAATGATTCCAACTTGATTATGAAAAAAATACTTTTCCACAGTCTTTTCCTCGCCACGGCTCTGACCGCCCACGCACAATTCTCTGAGTTCCGTCCGGGTGTCATTGCCGAGGGAGTCAACTATGCCCTGCCACGCACCGGCATCAAAGCGGATGTCACCGCACAGAAAATCGTCTATGTTCCCGGCGAATTTGCAAAATACGCCGAGCGCTACCTCCACGTGCAGAACGTGAGCACCGAGCCTTCCACCACCTGGAAAATCGCCCGCATGAATGTCTATCCATACGGCGAACCCGACACCCTGAAATACTTCACGGTGAAACTGAAGGACAAGTCCGTGGCACCCATGGCGCAACTCACCAAGACGGGCATCCTCGTAGCCATCAACACGACGGCAGACCTCAAGGAACCTTCACAGCCACAGACCACCACAACCCACCACAAACTGGATGGGAAGAAATACTTCACTGCCGAGATTCTGGCGGCTGCATCCACCTCTAAAATGGCTGAACTGGCCGCACAGGAAATCTTTGACATCCGCGAGAGCAAAAACTCCATCCGTCGCGGACAGGCCGAGTCCATGCCCAAAGACGGTGCCTCGCTGAAAATCGTACTCGATGAACTGGACGAGCAGGAAAACGCACTGACACAGCTTTTCGTGGGCTACCGTGACACGACCACCTGCCAAGAGACCTACAGCATCGTCCCCAGCGGCGACGTGGAGCAAGACGTACTCTTCCGCTTCTCGCAGAAACTCGGTTTTGTCGATGAAGACGACCTGGCCGGCGAGCCCTACTACATCAGCATCCACGACCAGCACACTGTACCCCTGCCCACCGAGGCCGAAGCCAAGAAGCGCAAAATCAACGGCATCGCCTTCAACATGCCCAGCATTGCCTCCGTCCGCATCTTCAACTCGGCCACCACGGCCTACGACAAGGACGTTCCCTTCGCCCAGTTCGGTACCATCGACGTGCTCAACGCCACCCTCTTCGGCAAAGACGCCACCACCGCCGTCACTTTCGACCCCACCACCGGTGCCCTGCTCCATCTGACAAAATAACCCACACCCCCATACAACGAAAAAGACTGCGCACTTGTCGCAGTCTTTTTCGTTGTGGAGAATATCGGGCTCGAACCGATGACCTCTTGCATGCCATGCAAGCGCTCTAGCCAGCTGAGCTAATCCCCCATCAGTTTGGAAATCGGGTGCAAAAGTAGGCAAAAAAACGTAACCGCACAAGTTTTTCGCCCACAAAATGCATTCTCACTACTCTTTTTTTCAGAAACCTTCAGGGAATATTTCCTCACGAAGAACTAAAAATCTCAGGACGAACCAGTGCAAAAGTTTATTCTCGTCGAGAATAAAAAATATATCGTCGTTATATAAAATATTATCGTCGAGAATATTTTTATTCTCGACGATAATATTAATCCGCACCGAAGCGTTCCGAAATCTTCAGCTAAGCGTGAGAACTTATGGAGTTTCCGACACCAATATAAATGGTTAAACTAATACACCTTGAAGCCGATGATTTTGCGGACTTCGCGGAGGGTGGCGGCGGAACTTTCACGGGCTTTCTCCGCTCCGATGCGGGCGATTTTGTCGAGGAGTTCCTGGTTGGAGGAGTATTCCAGGATGCGCTCGCGGATGGGGGCGATGGTGTTGACGATGTCCTGGGCGAGTTGCTTTTTCATGTCGCCGTAGCGGATGGTCATGTCGTTCCACTTCTCGTCGAAGTAATCGTAGGTCTCCTTGGAGGAGGCGATCTCCATGAGCGTGAAGAGGTTCTGGATGACTTCAGGCTTGGGTTGGTTGGGAGCCGTGGGGCCGGAGTCGGTGACAGCACGTTTCACTTTCTTCTCGATGGATTTAGCATCCTCATAGAGGTAGATGCAGTTGCCTTCTGACTTGCCCATCTTGCCGGAACCGTCGAGTCCGGGAATCTTGATGGCGTGGTCGCCAAAGTAGAAGTTCTGTGGTTCGGGGAAGAACTCCACACCATATATATTATTAAAGCGGCGAGCGCACTTGCGGGCCATCTCCATGTTCTGCTCCTGGTCTTTGCCCACGGGCACCTTTGCAGCACGGTGCTGCAGGATGTCGGCAGCCATCAGCGTGGGATAGGTGAGCAGGCCGGCGTTGACGTTGTCGGGCTGCTGGCGGGCCTTCTCCTTGAAGGTGGTCACGCGCTCCAACTCGCCGAGGTAGCAGTTCATGTTCAGGTAGAGGTAGAGCTCGATGGTTTCGGGCACGTCGCTTTGTATGTAGATGGTGGACTTCTCAGGGTCGATGCCACAGGCCAGGTACTCAGCCAGGATGGTGTAGGCGGATTTCTGGATGTCCGCCGGTTTGGGATGGGTGGTCAGGGAGTGCCAGTCGGCAATGAAGTAGTAGCAGTTGTAGTCGGCCTGCATTTTCACGAAATTCTGGACTGCCCCGTAGTAGTTGCCAAGGTGGAGGTTGCCCGTGGGTCGTATGCCACTTAGAACGATTTCTTTCATATTTTACGTTTTTCGTTTGTATGTGTTTGAGCTAATTTGTTGCAAAGGTAAGGATTTTAAGGGAAAAGGGGAACGTGAAAGGTGAAAAATTAAAGATGAAAGGTGAAAAGTGGGAAGTGGAAAGTGAAAATGAAGAGGGAAAAGCGTACCTTTGCAAAAAATAAGGATAAACGAAAAAACAGTCATGGAAGAGATTATCGACTTGATTAACGAAATGTCGCCTTTTCTGCTGTTGGGATTTCTGATAGCGGGAATCATGCATGCCTTCATACCCAACCGCCTTTATTCAAAGTATTTATCGGGCAACACGCTGCGCTCCGTCGTGAATGCAGCCTTGTTCGGGGTGCCGTTGCCGCTGTGTTCCTGCGGTGTGATTCCGACGGCCATGTCACTACGTCGTGAGGGAGCGAGCAAGGGGGCCACGGTCTCGTTCCTGATTGCCACCCCACAGACGGGCGTGGACAGCATTTTCGCCACGTATTCCCTGATGGGATTGCCGTTCACCTTGGTGCGCCCCATTGCGGCGTTCGTCACGGCGTTGTTGGGCGGCGTGTTTGTGAACACGTTCAAGGAGGAAGATGAAACTGCGGAACAGTTGGTCACAGCATCACAAATACAGACAAGGGAAAAGCATCAGACGTTCTGGCAGAAGGTGGTTTCAGCCTTGCGTTTTGGATTTATCGAGATGATGGAGGACATCGGCAAGTGGCTGGTCGTGGGGTTAGTGATTGCGGGACTCATCGCCGTGTTTGTACCCAACGAGTGGTTTGCCGTTTTCAAGGATAACACGCTGCTCTCGATGCTGTTGGTATTGGCCATCAGCATACCGATGTATGTGTGTGCCACGGGCTCCATCCCGATTGCCGTGGTTTTGATGATGAAAGGGCTCACGCCGGGTTCCGCATTGGTTTTGTTGATGGCGGGACCAGCCTGCAATGCAGCTTCCATGCTGGTGGTAGGGAAGGTGTTGGGCCGCAGGACACTGGTGCTATACCTATGCGCCATCACGGCGGGTGCCATTGCCTTCGGTGCGGGCGTTGACTACCTGTTGCCCCGCGAGTGGTTTACGTCCACGTTGACGCATTCCGATGCCTGCTGCCATGAGCCGGCCAGCTGGTATAACTGGGCAAGCACAATCTTGCTGGGGCTTCTGTTGCTGAACGTGCTGCGGATGCGTCTGACGCATCAACATGCTTGCAGCTGTCACCATCATGGGGAGAACGAGGGCTGTAGTTGCCATCATCACCATGAGGAAGGGGACGCCTGTGGGCATACGGAATCCCTGCCACATGGCTTTGACACGCGGGAGTACACGGTGAAAGGCATGAGCTGTAACCACTGCCGTACGAACGTGGAAAAGGTGGTGAAGAGCCTGCCCTTCGTCAAGGAGGTAAGCGTGGACTTGCCGACGGGGAAAATGGTTGTCGCAGGAGAGAATCTTGTTGACGAGGAAATTCAGAAAATGGTAGAAAGCATCGGGTTCAGTGTAGAAAAATCGGGGAATTAAACGTATTTAACGTTCCCGTATGTGGTTGACTCATTATTTTTCCATAACTTTACATGCTAAATTGGTGGAATAGGTACTTTTCAGAAGGAATTTCCCCAGTCAAACCCCGCTGCCAACCGTGTGACAAGCGCTTACGACAAGCTGTTTTTCACTCACTTGCCCTTGGCAGCCACTAAAAACGGAAAAATAAATGACAACATATAATGAATTACAAATGGAACTATCAAGCTCCAACACAAGAACAGAAAGAGGCGGCAGAAGCACTGGCTGACCAAATCAGGGTGAGCCCAGTCCTCTGTGGGATGCTCATTAACCGTGGCATTACCAACGCAGAGGCTGCCCGCAAGTTCTTTCGTCCCCAGCTACACGACCTGCACGACCCTTTCCTCATGCGCGGGATGGATGTCGCCGTTGAGCGACTGAATCATGCCATGGGAAACCGTGAACGCATCATGATTTATGGTGACTATGACGTGGATGGCTGTACGGCTGTAGCGCTTGTGTATCGGTTCTTGCAGCAGTTCTATTCCAACATTGAATACTATATACCAGACCGTTACGACGAGGGATATGGTGTGTCGATACAGGGAGTGGACCTTGCTGTGGAACATGGAGTTAAACTTATCATCGTGCTCGACTGCGGTATCAAGGCGGTTGAGGAAATTCAGTATGCCAAGGAGAAAGGCATTGACTTTATCATCTGTGACCACCACGTGCCCGACCCGGTGTTGCCACCGGCTGTGGCGATCCTGAATGCCAAGATGCCGGACAATACCTACCCATACCTCGACCTTTCGGGCTGTGGCGTAGGGTTCAAGTTCATGCAGGCTTTTGCCATCAGCAACGGCATTCCGTTCAGTCAACTCATCCCGCTGCTCGACCTTGTGGCCATCAGCATTGCCAGCGACATTGTCCCCATCATGGGAGAGAACCGCATCCTCGCCTACCACGGACTGCGGCAACTGAACAACAGTCCGAGCATCGGCATGAAGGCCATCATTGATGTGTGCGGACTGACGGGGCGCGACCTGACCATGTCGGACATCATCTTTAAGATTGGTCCCCGCATCAATGCCTCCGGGCGCATTCAGAACGGCAGTGAGTCGGTTGATTTGCTCGTTGAGCACAACTATGACCGGGCCTGCGAGAAGGCGGAGCAAATCAATGAGTATAATGAGGAGCGCAAGGAACTGGACAAGCGCATGACGGAAGAGGCCAGCAACTATGTGGAGGAGCATCCCGACATGAAAAGCCATACGTCCATCGTCATCTACAATGAAGATTGGCACAAGGGCGTTATTGGCATTGTTGCCTCCCGCTTGACGGAAATCTATTTCCGCCCCGCCGTTGTGCTGACCCGCACCGATGATGTCGTTACGGGGTCTGCCCGTTCTGTCAGTGGATTCGACGTGTATAGTGCCATCCAAAGCTGTAGCGATTTGCTGGATAACTTTGGCGGTCACACCTATGCTGCCGGACTCTCCCTGAAGGTCGAGAACGTAGCTGCATTCAAGGAACGCTTTGAGGCTTACGTGGATGCACACATCGAGCCGGAACAGACGCTCGCCAATCTTGACATCGACGCACAGATTACCTTCAGCGACATCAATCCGCGCTTTTTCTCAGACCTGAAGCGTATGCGGCCTTTCGGCCCTGAGAACCTGAAGCCGGTATTTTGTTCGCGCCAGGTGTATGACTTTGGAACCAGCAAGGTTGTCGGCAAAGACCAGGAGCACATCAAATTGGAACTGGTGGATAACCGCTCCAGCATCGTGATGAACGGCATCGCTTTTGGACAAAGCAGCCAAGTGCGCCTGATTAAGACGAAGCAGGCTTTCGACATCGCTTACACCATCGAGGAAAACACCCACAGGAGGGGCGAAATACAACTAAAAATAGAGGACATTAAACAGAGCAACTGAGGCTCAACCTATCATAAAAGGGAAAAAGTCCCCTTTGCAAAGGAGGAATGAGCGTGGGAGCTTCATCAAAAATCACAATTCATACCCACACGATGAATTGTGATTTTTGTATCTATCCAATCGCAAATGGAACAGAACAAATATCTTAGCATCCTCAAACAATACTGGGGCTACCCGTCTTTCAGAGGAATACAAGAGGAGATTATCCACGACATTGCCAGTGGACATGACACCCTTGGACTGATGCCCACGGGAGGAGGAAAGTCCATCTGTTTCCAGGTTCCAGCCCTTGCCATGCCCGGCCTTTGCTTGGTCATCACACCGCTCATCGCCCTCATGAAAGACCAAGTGCAGCAACTCCGACAGCGTGGTATCAAGGCCGAGGCCATCCACTCTGGCATGGCGCATGAAGACATTGTCCGGGTGCTTGACAACTGTATTCTGGGAGACTACAAATTTCTTTACGTTTCCCCAGAACGACTTGGCACATCGCTTTTCCGTGCAAAACTCATCCGCATTCCCCGTATCTCCATGATAACGGTCGATGAGGCACACTGCATTTCGCAATGGGGCTACGACTTCCGGCCTTCCTATCTCCACATCGCCGACATTCGTCAATTGCTTCGCACCCCTGCCCCCATCCTCGCACTCACGGCTACCGCTACGCCGGAGGTTGTCGCAGACATTCAAAAACAGCTGAGATTCGCTCAACAGAATGTCCACTCCATGAGCTTTGAGCGCAAAAACCTCATTTATGTAGTCCGCCACACAGAAAGCAAAATACAGGAAATCATCCACATCCTGGACAATGTTCCCCAAGGCTCTGCCATCATCTATATCCGTAGCCGACAGCTCACCCGTGACATCGCCAAGGAACTGATTGAGAATGGAATCTCTGCCACAAACTACCATGCAGGACTCAGCCATGCAGAACGTAATGCACGGCAGGCAGACTGGACAAACAATAAAATCCGTGTGATGGTGGCCACGAATGCTTTTGGCATGGGCATTGACAAGCCAAACGTCCGCCTTGTCATCCATTACGCAGCCCCTGACACATTGGAAGCCTACTTTCAGGAAGCAGGCAGGGCTGGACGTGATGGGCAGACTTCGTATGCGATTTTGCTTTACGACAAATCAGACCTTGCCGTTTTTCCACGCCGTGTCTCGCTTAACTATCCCCCCATTGATTTCATCCGGAATGTGTATGAATCGCTGTGCTACTATCTTGAGGTAGGAATTGGCGAATCGGAAGGACGCACCTATCTCTTCTCCTTGGAAGAATTTTGCCAACGGTTCCGGGTTTTCGGAGCTACGGCAAACAATGCCCTTATACTGCTCAATAATGCTGGGTACATAGAATATACACCTGAGAATGAGTTCACATCAAGAGTACAAGTGCTTCTCCATAAGGAAGAACTCTATTCTTTACGTTCCTCCGACCCGCTCGCAGACATCGTTCTTACGGCATTGCTCCGCAATTACACAGGACTGTTTGCAGAAGCAGTCCCTATCGAAGAAGCTTATCTTGCCCAACAGACGGGTCACACACCAACCGAAGTATATCTCACACTCAAGCAACTCGCTCACCAACAAGTCATTCGCTTCATTCCACATCGCTCCACACCGACCATCACCTTCACACAGCCTCGTGTGGAAACTGAGCGTATCGAACTTCCTGCATCTGTCTATCTCGACCGACGCGAAGATTACATACGCCGCAGCCAGCACATTCTTCAATATATACAATCAACCAATCAATGCCGTAGCCGAATGCTTAGGGAATATTTCGGCGAGGAAGACGTACAAGATTGCGGACAATGTGACGTCTGTTTACAACGTCACAAAGAAGGGAAAAGCCCTACCCCTCCCCTGCAAAGAGCAAAGGATGCAATCCTCCATCTGCTTACCGACGGAGAGCCCTACCCCATTTCCCAACTCAACGCACTACCGTTCAGCGCAGAAACCATTTATGCCGCCCTGCATGAGTTAGCTGATGAAAGCATTGTCTTCTTCCATGACGACACCCTACAAATCAAACCATAAAATCAGAGAGAAAGATGAACGAATACCTTGAAAAAGCCATAGAAGCATTCAAAGAAAAAGACTTAATCACAGCCACAGTTCAAGCCACCAAAGCCATAGAGCAAGACAACACTTGCTACGAAGCCTACCTGCTTCGTGGACAAATAAGCATGGCTTTCGGCGATAAAAAAGGGGCCACTGAAGACATGAAACGTGCCCTTGAACTAAAGCCCGAACTTCTTGAAAAGCTCAACGGAACCTTCAACAACAAATAGGATAAAATCCTATCACTCTACCCATTACCCCCACTAGGACCATTAGGCCCATCAAACCCATTACCCCCATCAAACCGACGGAAAACGGCACAAAAAAAAGCCCTCCCCGGAACTTTCACGTTCCAGGGAGGACTACCAAGAAGGCGGCGGCCTACTCTCCCGCATTGCGGCGCAGTACC
>CAJONZ010000118.1 GCA_905236065.1 uncultured Bacteroidaceae bacterium
CAGCAAACCTGATACAATCAGTGATTTCTAATGGCGGTCATTAGAAAAATAGACAAGACTATTTTCTAATGACCGATTTGGGTTTATGCTTCATGATTAACGCATAATCCCCGCATGGGCGATTTACAATGACAGCAAAGGCATCGCATGGGTACAATGACCCTCGCAATGCCTTTGTTGTTTTAGAAGACGTCTGGAGAACTATGCAAAAGTAATCACGGTGCCAGCCTCAACGCTGGTAGCCGCTTTGCTGGCCACGTCACCCAGTTGGCGCAGCGTCTCTTTGGTACGTTTATAGGTAGGTGACGTTTCCACCATGCTGATGACGTTCTCATCATCCAATTCCTCATCGCGGAAGATATAGCTGTAAATCGGACGACGAATCGTCGTTCCACCTGTGCTTGGACCGTAGAATTGGGTACGGCGGTCGGCATCGGCAGCTTTCTTCTCTGCCAACTCAACCTGACGGCGGCGTTCCTCGGCTTCGTTCTTTTCAATACGATCGGTCATCTCCTGCGTATTGATGTCCCGCAAACCGAAGCCAGAAGCCAGAATCGTGATTTTCACGCGCTCCTTCAGTGTCTCGTCCTTTGAATATCCCCACTTGGTCTCCACTTCGTCGTTGGCGATGCGCTTCATGAAGTCGTTGATTTCGCCCATTTCCTCAATCATCAACGGGCAGGCACCCTCACCCGATTCGCCCGAATGAACAACATGGAGCAAAATCTTCTTGGAGTGGCAAATATCGTTGTCGTTGAGCAGCGGAGAATGCAGTGCATCCTGAATGGCTTTCGTCACACGACCCTCACCCGAACCGTAGCCCGTGCTCATAATGGCTACACCACCATCTTTGAGCACCGTCTTCACATCCTGGAAGTCAAGGTTGATTCGGCCATGCATCGTGATAATCTCCGAGATACTGCGGGCTGCATTGCAAAGCGTGTCGTCCGCCTTGTCGAAAGCATTGTCCAAGGAAATATCAGTGTAAATCTGGAGCAGGCGCTCATTGTTGATGACGAGCAGCGCATCCACGTTCTTGCCGATTTCCTCCACGCCGTCCAAGGCCTGGTCAATCTTCTTTTCGCCTTCCCAGCGGAATGGAATGGTCACAATGCCAACCGTCAGAATGCCCATCTCCTTGGCTGTCTGCGCAATCAGTGGAGCCGCACCCGTTCCGGTGCCACCACCCATGCCCGCCGTGATGAACACCATCTTCGTGCCATCACTGAGCATACGCTTCACCTCCTCAATGGATTCCTTCGCACACTCGCGTCCCTTGCCGGGGTTGTTACCCGCACCCAGTCCCTCGGTGCCAAGCTGTATCTTATCGGGAACGGGCGAATCCTGCAACGCCTTGCTGTCTGTGTTACAAACCACAAAACTCACGTCGTGGATGCCCTCATTGTACATGTGATTCACAGCGTTACTGCCGCCACCACCCACACCAATCACCTTGATGATGCTGGGGACGCCCTGCTGGAAGTTGAAAACCGTCATGTCTTCAGGAAAATTATAATCCATATCTTGCTCCTTTCTTTTTACTTTAAAAACAATCTTTTATCAATCATTCACAACCTCTTCGAGTGTACGCTTAACACGTCCCCACAAGCTGTTTTCCTTATTGGCCTGGTTGACAGCTCCCACCAACTGCTCAACAGACTTACGCAACATCGCAGCCAGATCCGAACCCTCCTTCAGGCTCTGCTTGAACTTGTCCTTGCCTTCCAGCGCCTCCGATGTCTTTTTGTAGTTCTCACCCAGTACGTCAAGGGCTGTGTTGGTCAAATCCTGAGCCGCCTTCCTCACCTGCTTGTCACTACCATAATTCTTGAGCTGCTCCATCATCTTCTGCACCTTCTGGTACTCCTCACGGATTGAGGCTTTCACCTCATCGAAAGCAACCGCATCTGCCATCTCGGCTTCCTGCTTGGCAGCCTGGGCAGCGAGTTGCGCCTGACGCTCCTCCTCCTGCTTGGCTGTGGCAAAGATATCCCCACGGTCAAAGTCCTCGCCGCCACAAGGCTGTGTACCAGCCATCAACAGCGACACAAGCGTTGCAGACATCGCATTGTCGGTCACAAATCCCGTCGCATTCGAGGTCTTCACCACGGGCTGCGTAATGGTGCGTGCAATGCGACATTTCTCAATCTTTGAATTTTCCAAAAACGCCTTGTCAATGCTCTTCATGTTTGAGCCTCCACCCGTCAGAATGACACCAGCCAGCAGTTTATCGTTGTAATTCGACTTCTCGATATGGTGGTTCACATTATCGACAATCTCCCTCACACGTGCATAGATGATGGTCTGAATCTGCGTCACATCCAGCTTCCTGCCGTCCGAAGAGGTATAGGTCTGCGGCTCCTCCGTGCCATCCATCTTTTTGAGGGCTTCCCAGTCGGCATATTTCAGCTTCACCTCCTCTGCCTCTGCATCGTCAATCTGGATGGTAGCCAAATCCTTGTTCACGTTGTTCATACCCAGCGGCAACGTAACCAAGTAACGGACGATGTTGTTCTTGTAAATCAGGAGGGTGGTCGTATCGGCACCCAGGTCAACCAATGCACAGCCACTGCGTTTCTCAGCGTCGGTCAGTACATTGTTGGCAAGTTCAAGCGGCGAAATCAGTTCCTCGACAATCTTCACACCCGTGTTAGCAAAAACCGTGCGTACCTTTTCACGCAGCGACACCTTGCCAATAATGTCCAAGTACTCACCGTCGATATTGGTACCCATCACACCCACCGGATCCGCCACGACATTCTGGTCAATGACGAACTCCTGGACGAAGTTGTCCAACACCTCGCAGTCCGTGAAAGGAATCTCCTTGCTCTCATTGCAGATTTCTTCGATTACGTCGCTGGTAATCATACTCTGGGTCAGCATGTTGCGACGGATGACACAGCGGTAGGAACGCACTGACTGGCCAGCGAGTCCCACATACACACGTGAGATTTTAGTCTTCAACGTGCTTTCAAGTTTAGACAGCACTGTGTTGATGCACTGGTAGGTCTTGTCAATGTTATACACAACGCCACGCAGGATGCAAGCCTTGGTTTTTTCCTCAGCATAAGCAAGCACTTGCATGGTTCCATCTTTCTTACGTCCCGCAATAGCGGAAATCTTGGATGAGCCAAGCTCGATGGCTACATAAAAATCTTTGTCTGGAGCTGCCATTTTTTATATTTATTTTTTAAATTTGCGTTTTGTACATATTATCTGGTTCTTGTATTCCAGATTGATTCTATCATATTTGTTCCAACCGACGGTACCCATTGCCTTCTCGTAGAACACCCGAAGACGGCGCAGTTTCTTGTCGAAGTCATCAATTGGCCCCAGATAGACCAGGTGGTCACCCACACGGGGCACAATCTCGATCACAGGCTGGTTCTTCGGTCCGAGCTTCACATAAATCTGTTCAATCTGCCCGTTCCAGAACTTATCGTGCTGAAGATAATAACCGATTCCCGCCAGGTTCTCCGCAGCATAGGCCGGCGTGATATGGCCCGTCGCCACCACGATGTTCGAGGTGAACACATTGCTCTTTATCAGCTTCCCGGCCCTATCCACATAATAGCCGTCCGCATTCTCGGGAATCACGTATATCACTGGATTACGCTGCACCACGTCGATGTGGAGCACACCGCCCGCCGTCTTGTAGCATTCCACACTCTCCACACAGTCGCTATTGCGAAGCAGGTCTTCAATCGCACGGATATCAACCTCCTTCATCAGCTTGCCCTTCGGATAGAGCTTTTGCGACTTCAACAGTGCCTCCAACGTCGTCTCGTCCACAAAATCCACGACTGCATTCTTGTTGACCAGCAACTCCACGTCGCAGCACACCTCCGTTGGGTCGGGGTCGCTCATCTGCATCATGGCAAACACAATATAGCCAATGAGTCCGACGAACAGAAGGACGATTGCTGAAAATTTGATATATTTTATTGCTTTTGCCATACAACTAATAAAGAGGGGCTATTTGTTACAAATCTATCGGTTTCGTTCTCAATACACAATGACGCTTAACTCTATTCATGAAAACAGTACTGCGTGAAATTGAGAAGAGTTCTGCGTGAAATCAGAAAGAGTACTGCGTGACTTTCGGGATTCTTTTAAGCCCGTTCGTTCAGGATGGCCGCTATCTGCGGAACGTAGTTCTCAATATCGCCGGCTCCGAGTGAAATCAGCACATCGAAGCTACCACTGCGGACGGCCTCCAGCACATCCTCCTTGTGGATGAGGTGCTTCTCAATGCCCGGGCGAAGCGCATCGTAGATGAGCTGGGAGGTGACACCGGGGATGGGCTGCTCGCGGGCCGGATAGATGTCGCAGAGATAGACCTCGTCCAGCAATGAGAGGGCATCGGCAAACTCCTGATAGAAGTCGCGGGTGCGTGTGTAGAGATGGGGCTGGAAGACCGCCGCAATCTTTTTGTCACGGTACAACTCGCGGACAGACTTGACACACTGCTGTATCTCGTTCGGATGGTGGGCATAGTCGCTCAGGAAGACCATCTTGTCGGTCTTGATTTTGAAGTCGAACCGGCGATCCACCCCCCGGAAACTCTCCATGCCGCGACGGATTTCATCGGGAGTGAGGCCGTTGAGCTGGGCCAAGGCCATGGCAGCGATGCCGTTCTCGATGTTAATGCTCACAGGAACGCCCAAGCGCACATCGGTGATGTTCCCAAGCGGGGAGACGAAGTCAAAGACAATCTCACCGCCGCCGATGCGGATGTTCTCAGCGTGGAAATCACCTTCTTCACGGGCATATTCATAAACAGTGACACCCGGCTGCACGTCGGCCTTCATCTCCAGTCCCTTGTGGATAATCAATACACCTCCGGGCTGGATGAGCGTGGTGTAGTGGCGGAAAGACTCCAAATAGGCTTCCTTCGTGCCGTAGATGTCCAAGTGGTCGGGATCGGTGGCCGTGATGACCGTCATGTAAGGACGGAGCCAATGGAAGGAGCGGTCGAACTCGTCCGCTTCAATCACCACGTAGTCGCTGCGATCGGAGAGAATGTAGTTGGTTCCGTAGTTCTTTGAAATGCCACCCAGGAAAGCGTTGCAATCCACATGACTCTGGTGGAGCAAGTGGGCCGTCATGGTCGAAGTGGTGGTCTTGCCGTGCGTACCGGCCACACAGAGTGCCTTGTAAGCCTTTGACAGAAAGCCCAAAACCTGGGCACGCTTCTGAATGTCGAAACCATTCTCACGGAAATAGACATACTCTTTGTGGGTTTCGGGAATGGCAGGAGTATAGACCACAAGAGTCGTGGCCTTGTCCTTGAAGCAGGCCGGAATGGCCTCTACATCTTCCTCATAGTGAATAGCCGCACCTTCGGCTATAAGCTGCGTGGTAAGGTCGCTGGGGGTCTTGTCATAACCACCCACATTGTAACCCTTCGTCAGGAAATACCTGACCAAGGCACTCATGCCGATGCCGCCGGCTCCGATGAAATAGACTGATTGTATCACGATTTCTTAATGTGTTTTCTGATTTTACTTTCCCATTGCCAATTTATAAACTTCCTCGGCAATGATGTCAGCCGAGCGATGGAAGGCCAACTTGAGCACGTTCTCGGAGAGTGACTTCAATTTCCCATCGTCGCGTACCGTGGCCAAAGCGATGCCGACCAACGTGTTGCGAGCCTCATGGTCGGGAACGAAAATGGCTGCATCCTTGGTGGAAAGCGCCTGGGCGTTTTTCGTCTGGTGGTCCTCAGCCACGTTGGGCGAAGGCACCAGGATGCAAGGCTTGCCCAAGAGACATAGCTCGGAGATGCTGCTTGCACCGGCACGTGAGACGACGATGTCGGCTGCGGCATAGGCGGCATCCATGTCGGAGATGAAGTCCGTGACATGGAGGTTAGTCACTTGGTCAACCTTCGCCAGCGCCTGCCTGATTTCCTCGCTGTAGTATTTGCCCGTCTGCCAAATGAACTGCACATCGCTGTTGCGAATGTCCTCCAGATGCTGCAACACGCTCTCGTTGACGGTGCGAGCACCAAGGCTGCCACCCACAATCAGGACGGTGCGTTTGCCGGGCTGAAGGCCAAACTGACGCACAGCCTCATCCTTTGTGATTTTGTTGTCGAGCAGATTCTGACGGACGGGGTTGCCTGTCATCACAATCTTCTCGGCAGGGAAGAAACGTTCCATGCCGCTGTAGGCGACACAGATTTTGCTTGCCTTCTTAGCCAGCGATTTGTTTGTCACGCCCGCATAGCTGTTCTGCTCTTGAATTAGGCAGGGAATGTGCATGGCGTAGGCTGCGTTCAGCGTGGGAGCCGAGGCATATCCACCAACGCCCACGGCCACCTGGGGCTGAAAGTCACGGATGATTTTCTTCACCTGCTGGCGGCTTTTCAGGAAATCCAGCATCACACCCACGTTTTTTAGGCTCCAAAGCGGACGGGCCAACCCCCGGACAGGCAGACCGACAATCTGATAACCTGCGGCGGGCACCCGTTGCATCTCCATGCGTCCCAACGCACCCACAAAGAGAATCTCAGCCTCTGGGTGCTGACTCTTAATGGCGTTCGCTATTGAAATGGCCGGGAAAATGTGTCCACCCGTTCCGCCTCCACTCACAATCACTCTCAATTTTTCACTGGTTTTCATTTGCCTTTCTCTGTCTGAAAATTGTTTTTATTCAAAAAGCCTTCTTTGCGATATGGTTTGAAGTAACAAAAATACGAACAAATCTTTGAGTACTAAAATCTTCCGTCACAAAAAAGATTAACACACCCAATTTTGAGCCTGGGAACTGAAAAATCAGTCCATTGTGCCATCTGTAAGATACTCTTTTGTCTCACCCGACTCCGTTGAGGGCTGGACGTCGAGCCGTGCGTACTGTGCCTCTTCCGCATAACGGCTCACGCTCAGGATGACACCGATGTAGAAGCTGGTAATCAGAATAGATGTGCCACCCTTTGAGATGAGTGGAAGCGTCTGTCCCGTAACGGGGAAGAGCCCCACCGCAACGCCCATATTGACGAGCGCCTGCAACACCATCATGATGCCAAACCCAAGCACGAGATAGGCCGGGAAGAACCGTCGGCATTTCTGCGCGATACGCCCACAGCGAATCAGCAGGGAAACGTAGAGGAATATCACGAAGACGGCTCCGAAGATGCCCAGTTCCTCAAAAATGATGGCATAGATGAAGTCGGACTCGGCATGTTGCAGGAAGTCGCGCTGGATGGAGTTGCCTGGTCCCTTACCGATGATATTAGAATTTGCCACTGCAATGAAGGCATAGCTCGTTTGCGAATTCTCGTCGTTGAGAAGTCTCTGCGGATCAAACACCTTGCCCTCGCCCTGATTTTGCTCACTCTGCGCAAACTTACGCTCCAGACGGTGCTTGAGGGTTACCACGCGCTTGCATCCGGGAATCTCTTCCCAAACAGGCTCTGGAATTGTAAAGGCAAGAAACACCATGAATCCGGCAAGGAGAGCCAGACTGCCCAAGCCCTTCAGCATGAGATCCATGGGAACGTGGGCGATAAACATCATCAGGGTGATGACCAGAAAGAGCATGGCCGACGTGGAGATGTTGTCGATGAAGATAAGTCCGCAAACCAACAAGGTCATGGAACCAACGACGGCAAAGGCCGTGTGACGTTTTCCCTTCATCGCCCCGACGATGACACGCTCCTTTCCGCCTTTTCGCACCAGCTTCTCTGTCTGTGTCTTTGCCAGCACCACAGCCGCAGACATGATGAGCGCAGCCTTTGCCACCTCGGAGGGCTGGAAACTGATACCAAAAACCTGAATCCAACGGTTTGTGTCATTGACAGAGCCTCCGCCAATACCCAACACGGCTATCAACAGTAACAAAATGGACAAGGGAAACAGGATAAAGGGAACCAGCATGAACCACTTACAAGGCACATGGTGAATGAACAGAATGACAAGCAGCCCCATAAGCAGGAAGCCTGCCTGACTAATCAGCGGTCCCCAGTGGGTTTCGCTACCGAAGGTCATACGGCTGGAGGCACTATAGACCTCGACCAGCGAAATCATACACAGGAAAAAATAAATCATCCAAACGCCCTTGTCACCCTTGAACAAGTTGCCATGGAAAAAGTCGGAAATAAGTTTTGGCATGTAGGTTTGTTTTATCTAATTCATTACTAACAACGTGTACGTATGCGCTCCTTGTTTGTAGGGGAATGCGACAGTGGGGATGAACCTTAAAGATTGCGGACACACGCTTTGAATTGCTCACCACGGTCCTCCATGTTCTTGAAGAGGTCGAAGCTGGCGCAACACGGACTGAGCAGGACACAACTGCCAGGTTTTGCCATCTTGTAGCACTCATCCACACAATCTTTCATCGACCTGACATCGGCAATGGGAATGCCAAAATTGTCGAAAGCCTGATGCAGCTTGGTATTGTCAACGCCGAGGAATACCAACCCGATACACTTTTCACGGACGAGGTCGAAAATCTCAGAATAATCGTTGCCCTTGTCCTTTCCACCCAAGATGAGCACCGTTGGCTGCGTCATGCTCTCCAAGGCATACCAGCAGGCGTTCACGTTGGTGGCTTTGGAATCGTTGACAAAATCAATTCCACGCACACGACCCGCCTTCTCCAAGCGATGCTCCACACCTGCGAAATCGCTCAACCCCTTGCGGATGGCCTCTTTTGAAACGCCCGCAATGTCAGCTGTGATGGCTGCGGCCAGGCTGTTATAGAGGTTGTGCTTGCCACGAAGCGACAATTCCTCCTGTTCCATGTTGAAGGGTTCGGGACTTTCCACTACAAAACGGCGGTCTTCCACATAAGCAATGGCACCCAACTCCTTGAACTCGCTGAAAGGATAGAGGCGTGCCTTGAGGTTGTATTTTTTCAGCTCCTCCCGTACGACTGGGTCATCGTTCCAGAAAACGAAAGCATCCTGCTCCGTCTGGTTTTGGGTAATGCGCATCTTGCTGTCAACGTAATTCTGCATCTTGAAGTCGTAACGGTCGAGGTGGTCGGGGGTGATATTCATCAAAATGGCAATATCGGCCTTGAACTGATACATGTTGTCCAGTTGGAAACTGCTAAGTTCTATGACGTAATAGTCGTAATTTTTCTCAGCCACTTGCAAGGCAAGGCTGCTACCGATGTTACCTGCGAGACCCACGTTGTAGCCAGCCTGCTTCAGGATGTGGTAAATCAGCGAGGTGGTCGTTGTCTTACCGTTAGACCCCGTGATGCAAATCATCTTGGCATCCGTATAGCGTCCGGCAAACTCGATTTCAGAGATAATGGGGGTGCCTTTTTCTTTCAGCTTCAGAATCATGGGGGCGTTCTCAGGAATGCCGGGACTCTTGATAATCTCGTCGGCATTTAGAATCAACGATTCCGTATGCTGACCCTCCTCCCATGCAATGCCGTAGTCATCAAGCTGTTTCTTATACTTATCCTTAATCTTCGACATGTCACTCACAAAGACATCGAAGCCTTTTTTCTTTGCCAAAACCGCTGCTCCCGCTCCGCTTTCAGCAGCACCCAGTACAACAATTCTTTTCATAATCACCGTTTTGCTTTTCTCCACGCACCAAGAAGGATTCTGGTACGTTTGTATTCTTTATCTGATTTTTAACGTTATAATAGTGATGGCTGCCAACAGGATGGTGACAATCCAAAAACGGGTTGTAATCATCGACTCAAGCAAGAGTCCACTGGGCTTTTTCAAGATGTACTTCACACCAGGCTCCATCTTGTGCCGATAATGGTCGTGAAAAGGAGCACGCTTGAAGATTCTCCATTTTTCGCCTCGGGCATTGCCCTTCTTCGCGTAGGAAACTTGCAATATCACGGAAATGCTCTCCATCAGGAAGATACCACACATGATGGGGATGAGCAACTCTTTATGAATGATAACCGCCGTCACTGCTATCACACCGCCAATGGCAAGGCTACCCGTGTCACCCATGAAGACTTTCGCGGGATAAGCGTTATACCAAAGGAAACCGACGAGGGCACCGACAAAAGCACACAGGAAGACAACGACCTCCTCCGTTCCTGGAATATACATCACGTTCAGATAGCTGGCAAACTGGATATGACCAGACACATAAGCAAGAATGCCTAACGTCGTTCCGATAATCGCAGAGTTTCCCGCACACATGCCATCCATGCCGTCATTGAGGTTGGCGCCATTTGACACAGCCGTAATGACAAACGTGGTGAACAAGACGAAGAAAATCCAACCACACGCACGCTTCACCTTGCCGTTGTCAATGAAGCTAAACAACTCATAATAGTCTATGTTGTTGTTCTTGAAGAAGGGCACCGTGGTCACCGTACTCTTACGAGCCTCACTTTTGTGGTAAACGACCTCTTTGTCACCTATTTCCTGTGTCACGTTCTCACGCACCACAGCCTGCGGGCTCAACCACAGCGTCAGGCCGACAATCAGTCCGAAAACCAGCTGCCCCAGCATTTTATAACGTGGTGACAAACCGTCCTTGTTTCCGCCCAGCTTGATTTTGTCGTCCAAGAATCCAAGAGCACCGAAAAACACGATAGTGCCCAATAGTAGCAACATATAGACATTGGTCAGCTTTCCAAACAGCAGCGAAGGAACAAGCACGGCAAACACAATCACCACGCCGCCCATGCTGGGCACACCTCGTTTCTGTACGCCATAAGGGTCAATCTCCGGGTTACGCGCCTCCTCAATGTGATTCTTACGACGCATATACTTGATGAAATACTCACCAGCCCACATGGAGATAACCAGCGAGAAAATCAGTGCCATCAACGAACGGAACGACACATAGGGCAACATTCCCATGCCAGGAATGTCATACTCCTTCAATAATTGACTTAAATAGTAAAGCATAACCTAACCTCTTCTTTGTCATCAAAATGGTGCTTCACACCGTTTATAATTTGGTAATCCTCATGACCCTTGCCCGCAATCAGAATGACATCGCCCTTCTGAGCCAACATACAAGCTGTTTTGATGGCTTGCCGACGGTCCACAATCGTAATCACTTTTCGCATTTGCTCCTCGTCCAGTCCGGCCAACATGTCATTCAGAATGTCTTCCGGCTTTTCAAAGCGAGGATTATCGCTCGTCAGAATCACTTTATCACTCTGCTTGACGGCTTCCTGAGCCATCAGCGGACGTTTACCCTTATCGCGGTTGCCGCCTGCACCACAAACCGTGATAACCTGCCCTTTGCCCTCTAAGACCTCATGAATGGCCGAAAGCACATTCTCAAGCGCATCAGGTGTGTGGGCATAATCGACAATGGCCGTAAAGCCTTTTGGAGAGCGCAAAGCCTCAAAGCGTCCGTTGACAGGCTTCATGGCACTCAGTGCAAGCAAAACCTCTTGAGGGTCTTTGCCCAGCATCACAGCCGTACCATACACCGCAAGCAGGTTGCTAACATTGAATTTGCCGATGAACTGTACGCCAACCTCTTGGCCGTTTATCTCCAAATACATGCCCTCAAAGTGGCATTCAATGATTTTCGCTTTGAAATCCGCAGGGCTTTGCACACTATAAGTTCGCACCGTGGCTTTCGTGTTCTGGGTCATCACCAATCCGTTCTTGTCATCCACATTCGTAATGGCAAAAGCATCTCCAGACAATCGGTCAAAGAACAGCTTCTTCGCTTTGATATAGTTTGCGAAGGTTTTATGATAATCCAAGTGGTCGCGGGTGATATTGGTAAAGATGCCACCCACAAAGCGCAGGCCGCCAATGCGATTTTGCACGATGGAATGACTGCTCACCTCCATGAAGACGTACTCACAGCCGACTGCCGCCATCTGGGCCAACAGGGCATTCAACGTCACGGGGTCCGGGGTCGTATGCTCGGTCGGAATCGCTTCGCCATCAATGTAATTAACCACCGTGGAAAGCAGGCCGACTTTATGTCCCATCGTACGGAACATGTTATACAAGACCGTTGCGATGGTCGTTTTTCCGTTGGTACCCGTCACACCAACAAGCTTCAGCTTTGAGGTAGGATCTCCGTAGAAATTCGTCGCAATCTGCCCTACGACCTGCTCCGAATTTTCCACTCGTACACAAGTAATGCCGTCAGCGCCGTCAGGAAATTCCTCGCAGACAATCACCTTTGCGCCCAAGTCTATCGCCTTGCCAATATAGCTGTGTCCGTCGGCCACAGTTCCCCTTACGGCAACGAACATGTTCCCGTCGGTCACCTTGCGTGAATCAATATTCACACCCGTTACCTCGACGTTCCCATCGCCTTTTATTTCCAGGGTTGGCACCCCCTTTAGCAAATCCTGCAATTTCATGTTTCCGCAATGTTACTGTATATAATAATATAATGTGTAAATCCTTCAAGCCGCTGACGTCAGTTCAGTTCCACGACAATGGTCTCGCCCTTCACCAATTTAGCACCCGCTGCAATACTCTGCCGAGTCACCACGCCACAACCTTTTGTCCGCACTTTCAATCCACGGGCCGCCAACTCATACACCGCATCACGGGCGCCCAAGCCTTTCACATCGGGCACGGCATCTTCGCCGTACTGGGGGAGAGTGATCTGCTTTCGCTCATTAATGCCCAGTTCACTAAGCACATAACCCGCATCCTGATTATAACTGCTTTTGACATCCGGCACAAACACCGCCGTCGTATCCTGAGCCAACTTCAGGTTGGTGGTCACATTCTTGCTATAAACCCGTTGGGCAATCTTCGAGAAAACTACACCCGCCTGTCCGCCACCACTGGCCACATAATAGGAGTGGCGAATTGCAACGATGCAGGTATATCGGGGATTCTCTGAGGGATAATACCCGCAGAAGCTGACCAGGTGTTCATTCTTCCCACTCTTATAACCACCGCTGCCGTTCGACACCTGCGCAGTGCCCGTCTTACCCGACACATGGAAATAAGGGTTTCCGGCTTTCTTCCCGAGTCCTTCCGGGTCGCAAACCACACGCTTCAATATTGTCTGTATGTCCTTCAGGGTTGATTCTTTGCAGATGCTCTTCTTAATCACCTCCACGGGGAAACTCTCCACCAACTCTCCGTTCCGCTCAATACCCGTCACAAAGCGCGGGCGCACCATTTTTCCGCCATTGGCAATCGCATTGTAGAAAGTCACGGTAGAGATAGGTGGAATCTGGGTCTCGTAACCAATCGACATCCACGGCAAAGCCGTTGCCGACCAGTTGTCCGACTGGCGATAACCTCCGAGCCTGTCCTTGTGGGGCATACGAATGCGCGGGTCTGGAGCACCTGCAAACGGTAATCCTAACGGAGCGCCAATGCCAATCCGGCGAAGTCCCTCCACAAATTTTTCTGGCTGATTATGGTAATATTTGTCCACCAGCCGGCTCACACCCACGTTGGAGGAGTACATCAGCACATGCGGCACGTCAATCACCCCATAGCCTCCTCGATGCCAGTTGTGGTCTTTCATCATGGCTCCATACATATTATACACACCACAGCCCGTATCTACCGTCATGGTAGGGGTAATGTAACCATCATCGAGCGCCACCATGATGGAGGCAGTTTTGAAAGTGGAACCTGGCTCCATCAATGCTGCCAAGGCAAAGTTACTACCCTCATACAGTTTTCCGTCGTCATAGCGTTGCAAATTCACAATAGCTTTCACGTCGCCGGTTTTCACCTCCATCAATATCACCACACCCATATTGGCATCCAGTTCATTCATCTTCTCCCGCAAGGCACCCTCACAAATATCCTGCAAGCCCACGTCAATCGTGCTCACCAAATCATAACCATCCACCGGCTCCTGGTCAACAATATCCAAGAATTTTGCCAACACCTTCTCATGATGCTTGACACCTGGAACGCCACGCAGCAACGAGTCGTAGGCAAGTTCCAGGCCTGAGCGGCCCGTGCCTAACGTGTCATACACCTCCCCCAACGTACGCTTTGCCAACGAGCCGAACGGCTTATTGCGATTATTGAGTGGCAGTGGAACCAATCCGCTTCTGTTCCTGTTCTTCATACAGAAAATGGGCAACTTTGTAAGCTCATAGAATTGGACAAAGCTCAACACCACACGCGGACAGACCTCCCAGTAACGCTTATGCAGCTCCAAGCCCTTCATCAGGTGCTCCCGGTACTCCTCTTTCGTATAACGGGTGCAAATCTGAGCCAGCCCACTGCAAATCGTGTCCATGTTTGCAAGCCACATCGAGTCTTTCTCATGCATCTGCTTCGGATTGAACACCCTCACCGTGTCGCCCACAGACATGGCGGAATCTTTCCACTCAATGCCCGACAGGAAATCCACATACGCCCTGTAGTTTGGCACACTGCTGGCTATCAACTGACCGTCTGCGGAGAAAATGTTTCCACGGTTCGCAGCCATTGGTTTCGGATCCGACACTTTCACGGCACCGAGCTGCAGCCAGCCATCACGCTCCACGGTGGCCGTGTACATCGCACGCCAAATAATCGCTACGCAAATCAGCAACGCAACAATAACGATGCCGGCAAAACGTCCTGTTATGTATTTCTTATCAAACTTCATCGCCTGTAGGTAAATTAGGGTCTTCTACTTGTTCTTTCACTTCGGGTTCCTCAATACGGCCGTCTTTCGTAATCAGATAAGGCGGGGTGATGGGATTCTGCAACACACTGTCTTTCGTTTCCTTCAACATCTTCTCCACATTCGACTGACGTGTAAGGTTCATCAGTTCGCTCGACTGCGACATCACGTTGTACTTCACTTCCTGCAACATGGTTCGCAGGCTGTCGATGTAGATGGCATCCTGCTGACTTCCGTAGCGATTGCCCGTATAGACCAGCATCAGCACGACGCAGAAAATGACAAACATGACCTGCTTCAGGAAAAACTTACTACCCAGAATGTCACCACCCAGAATCGACTTAAGCGAGATTTCGCCCATGTCGTCATCCTCGTTGGTAAACTTCTTGATGGCTTCCACGCCTTCATCCGGCTCCACGATTTCCTCTATGTCGTCTGTCTGGTTCTCCTCAAACAGTTCCTCGTCCTGATAGTTCTCTTCCATGGTTCAATAGGATTTTTAACGTACTCAAATCTTTTCAGCAATGCGAAGTTTGGCACTTCGGCTACGCGGGTTTTCCTCCTGCTCTGTCGCGTCGGGGACGATGACCTTCGTGTTGACCAAGCGGAACGGTGCATTCACGCGACCAAAGAAGTCCTTGTCTTCCCTCCCCTCCACATTGCCGGTTCGCATCAGGTTCTTCACCATGCGGTCCTCCAGCGAGTGGTAGGTGATGACCACCAGCCGACCGCCCGGCTTCAAGAGCTCCGTCGCCGCCAGGAGCATGTCACGCAGGGCATCCATCTCGTGGTTCACCTCAATGCGCAATGCCTGAAACATCCGGGCCAGGTCTTTCTTCTCGCGGTCTTTTCCCGAAAAAGGTTTCACGACCTCCAGGAAGTCCCCGATGCTTTCAATCGGTCGCTGCTTTCTTGCGGCAACAATGGCCGCCGCAATCTTACGGGCCGACCGCAATTCACCATACATATAGAATATATCAGCCAACTGCTGCTCGGAGTACGTGTTCAGCACATCGGCTGCCGTCTTTCCCGCCCGCTGGTTCATGCGCATGTCGAGCGCCCCCTCAAAGCGGAACGAGAAGCCGCGTCCGGCATCGTCAAAGTGGTGGGAACTGACGCCCAGGTCGGCCAACAGGCCGTCTATCTGCTCCACGCCGTAATAGCGCATGAAGTTTTTCAGGAAACGAAAGTTGGAGCGCACGAACGTGAACGAGTCCGAAGGCACGACGTTCCGCTCGGCATCGGCATCCTGGTCAAAGGCATACACATGGCCACCCGCCGACAGACGGGAGAGCATCTCACGGCTATGTCCCCCTCCGCCAAAGGTCACATCGACATACACACCGTTTCCACCGATGTTCAATCCGTCCACACTCTCCTTGAGCAATACCGGAACATGATATGTTTTCTCCTCTGCCATCTGTGCCTTCAAACGCTTTACAGAATGATTAAATAAATGTGTGAATGAGCATTTTTTGTCTTTTTCCCCTGTCCGATTCTGTGTCAATGGAGTCAAAGTGTCAAAAAATCCTCAATCTCAAAAAAAACTTTCCGATTTTTCTTCCTACGCTCCTCCTCCTAATATAGACTCCAAATCTGCCCCTAAACTATCATTTTCATCCAACAATTTTTCAAGCGAATCCTTGTCCCATATTTCTATCTTTTCATCAACGGCAAGGAAACGGACATCCGACTTGATTCCTGCGAATTCCATCTTCCGCTTGCTTATCAACAAGCGCCCGTTGCTGTCAAGCTCAATCGGCTCCGCATCCGCAACAAACTTACGCATAATCATCTGATGCCCGCTGACATAAGGATTCAGCTTCGACTTCAAATCGTCAAGGCGAACATTCCACACCGACTCGGGATACAGCACCAGACAGGGCTGGAACACATCCTTCCGCAACACAAGGTGCAACTCACCCGCTGCCTCCAGGACTTTCCTGAAGGGAGCTGGTAAAAACACCCGGCCTTTTGCATCCGCCTTTGCCGTATAATCCCCGATGAATCGCATGAAGTGGAAAAATTTTTTGCAAAAGTAATAAATTCCCCACTTTCCACCACATTTTCCCACACTTTTTTTTATAAAAGTTATCAACAAAAATGTTGATAACTCTTACCGCATTGATTTTCAACATATTTCCAGCAACCCTTCATGGTGGGGGATAAAATTCATTCTCCCCCTCCCCCACAGGTGTTTGATGCCCCATCTTCAAACCCCTCATTCCCAGCCATTTTCTCTTCCAAAAATCACGCAGTACTCTATCGGAGATGACGCAGAACTCTTCTCGACTTCACGCAGAACTCTACTGACGAATAGAGTTCTGCGTCATCTCCACATTATTTATAATAAGAAACGGAAACACAGAAGGACTGCCTTTTCAGTCCTTCACTTCCTCAAAATCCACATAGATTCCCTCGTCCGCAGCGAAGATTTTTCCGTCGGGCGCCGGATTCTGTGCATACGAAGAGGCACTTTGGGTTTTTGCATTTGCTGTAGCCTGTTTTCGATATTGCTTGTAAGTAGAGCCGCCCAAGCGGAACATACGCCACACGTTGGCCAGTCCGCCAAGCAGAAAAGAAAGAAGCGACAAGCCCACGAAAAGGAGGAACAGCACGACAATCACGATTGCTCCTATAATGGATAAGATGATTCCCATAATTCAAATACAGATGTTAATGACATAATAACATTGTCTTCCCGCTCCTTTCACGCAGGCCAAAGAGAAAGACAGAGAGGATGCCGGATTCTATTCGTGTTCGGGCAAATAGAATGCCAGTATGCTCATCAAGACATAAACACCAATGATAGAGGCCACGCCACGTGACAAACTCTGCCACACAAGGCCCTGCTGACTGCCAATGATGGCAGAAATTACTAAAATAAGAAAAACAAGGATGAGGAAGATGTATTTGATTTTGTTGTCTTCCCATGTGAAATTTTTAAATTTCAAGGCGAACATCGGAATCTCACAAACAAGGAGCCACGATGCCAAAATCATAAAAGCAAACAAAAAGAAGGCATTGAAATGAGGGCCACGGAGCCAATCCTCACAACTGGAAATCAATGCACCCCAGAAAATGGCGTTGGCCGGTGTGGGCATTCCAATGAAACCCATGTGCTGCCGCTCGTCAAGGTTGAACTTTGCCAGACGCAACGCAGAGAAAGCCGCCATGATGAAGGCCGTGAACGGCATCATGCAGAACCAGAACGGGGTAGCCATGAAGGAGGGGTAGCTGACATGGTTGAAAAGGGTGAAAATCATAGCGGAAGGAGCCACACCAAACGTCACGTTGTCGGCCAGGGAGTCGAGTTCCACACCAAACTTGCCAGAAACACCCAACGCACGGGCTGTCAGCCCGTCGAAGAAATCGAAGAACGCGCCCCCCAGGATGAAGAGGAAGGCAAGCGTATGCATGTGATAGAAAGCGCAATAAGTGGCGACACAACCGCAAATCAGATTGCAGCTGGTAATGATGTTAGGAATATTTTTCTTCATGTGCGTTTTGCTGTTTACTTCTGTCGGGCAACCGGGCAATCAAGGTCTCGTCACCAACGGTCGCCTGCCCCATCTTCACCAAAACCTCAGCGTCCAAAGGCAGATAGACATCGACACGGCTTCCAAACTTGATAAAACCCAGATGGTCGTCAATGAAGCACTCCTCATGCGGCTTGGAATAGGTGACGATGCGACGCGCCATGGCTCCTGCAATTTGCCGGACCAACACGTCCTCCCTTTGTGGCGTACGAATGACAATCATCGAGCGTTCGTTCTCCGTACTGGCCTTTGGCAGATATGCCTTCATGAAATTACCTTTCTGGTGAGAGACCTTCAAGATGCGGCCCTCGCAAGGAACCCAATTGGCATGTACGTTCGTAAGCGACATGAAAATGGAAATCATGAGACGTTTGTCATGGAAATACTCTCTTTCTTCCACCTCCTCAATCACAACGACACGGCCATCTGCCGGCGCCACAACCGAATTGGTGATGGGCCCCATGAACATACGTGTCGGACAGCGGAAGAAATTAAGCAAAATGCCGTAGATTACAGTAAGAATCCCAATAAGTACCCAAAGACTCCAATGTGCCAAGCCGTGAAAATGCCATGCGCACCACAAGACAATCACATAAATAATACCACAAAGTGCCAACGTATTCACGCCCTCATGATGGATGCGAATATTGTTTCGGCGCTTATTATGGATCAACGGTTTCTTTTTGGACATTTAAAAGCATTCTTTCATAAAATCACATGCAAAGTTAGTACTTATATTTTTAAACACAAAGTAAAAGCCTAAAAATTAAACGGCAAGGAGTCATAAAGGCAGAAGAAGCCAACATTTTCCACCAAATCTTTTGCAGAATAAAATAAAAGTCATACCTTTGCACCCGCATTTGCCCAAAACAGGGATTTTAAATGCTTTTCAGGATAGTGCTATGGTGTAATGGCAGCACAAGAGGTTTTGGTTCTCTTAGTCCAGGTTCGAATCCTGGTAGCACTACCCCCACATCATGTGTTGGACTTGTAGCTCAGTTGGTTAGAGCAACAGACTCATAATCTGGAGGTCCCAGGTTCAAGCCCTGGCTGGTCCACACTGAAAA
>CAJONZ010000119.1 GCA_905236065.1 uncultured Bacteroidaceae bacterium
GGGAAGTTAAAGGGACGATACTGCGCCAATAGTATTCCCATCAGCATCCCATACGTCCTTTTAACTTCCAAGCGGAGCGATAACTTCGTTTTAACTTCCCTTTAACTTCCAAAAAAGTTGAGCTTGCGAAACTTAAATAATTAATAAGAATGAAGATTAGAGCACCGAGGTTACTGACAGGGGCGTTGTGCCTGTTTGCGTTTGGCATGATTTGTGCAGCCATTGTGCCCGACGAGAAGAAGGAGGGGAAAAAATCGGACGAGCAAATCCACCTCATCCACTCCGACGTGCTTTACAAGAACTGGCAGGATCCCAGGGCTGATGTGTTGGTCGGGCATGTGCGACTGTATCACGACGGCGTGTTTCTGGATTGTGACAGTGCCCGCTTCTACAAGGCAGAGAATTCCTTCGACGCTTTCGGCCACGTGAAGATGGTGCAGGGCGATACGGTGACACTGACGAGCGACACGCTGTTTTATGACGGCTTTGACATGAAAGCAAGGGCAAGGGGAAATTGTGTGCTGCTTGACAAGAAGACGAAGTTGGTGACGGAGAATCTGGACTATGACCGTGTGTATAGTGTGGGTATGTATCTCTACGGCGGAACGCTGTACGACGGCGACAATGTGTTGGTGAGCGACTGGGGGCAGTTGACGACTACGACGCATGAGGCTTTCTTTACGGACAACGTGGTGCTGACCAATCCGAAGTTCAAATTGGTGACAGACACATTATATTATTATACGGACACGGAAGTGGCACGTATCGTCACGCCGTCGAACATCGTCTCGGACGACGGCACGTTTATCTACGGCATCCGTGGCGACTATGACACCAAGTCGGGACAGGCTTTCCTGCTGGATCGCTCGTATGTCATCAAGGATATGCGGAAGGTGATAGGTGACAGTCTGCACACAAATGAGCAGACGGGATTCAGTGAAGCCTTTAGGAATGCGGTGGTTACGGACGAGGAGAACGACTGCATGTTGACGGGACACTATTGCAGCTATGACGAGAATACGGGTACGGCGGTGGCGACTGACAGCGCCGTGGCATACGAATACTCGCAACCGCCAGACACGTTGTATTTGCATGGTGACACGCTGAAGATGTTCACGTTCAACTTGAATACGGACTCGGCCTACCACGATTTGCATGCCTATCACAAGGTGAGGTTCTTCCGGCGGGATGTGCAGGGCGTGTGCGACTCGATGGTGACGCATGAGCTGGATTCCTGTACCTATATGTATGGGCAACCGATTCTGTGGAACGAGCAGCAGCAGATTTTCGGTGAGGAAATCAGAATCTATAACAACGACAGCACGATTGACTGGATGCACGTCATCAACCAGGCCATGACGATAGAAAAGCTGGACAGCGTCTCGTTCAATCAGGTTTCCTCGAAGGAGATGTTCAGCTATTTCGTCAACGGTCAGGTGGACCACAACGTGGCGCGGGGCAATGTGTATGTGGATTACTTCATGGACGAGGACGACGGGGCACGAATCGGTATGAACTACTCGGAGAGCACGGAGCTGATTCTTTACATGAAGAACAAGAAGGTGCAGAAGATATGGATGCCTGCAGCAACGGGTACGGTCTATCCAGAGTTGATGATTCCGGCGGACAAACGCTATTTGCAGAATTTTGCGTGGTTCGACTATATCCGGCCCGTGGATAAGGATGACATTTTCGAATGGCGTGCGAAGGAGGCGAAAAGCGTGCTGAAGAAGACGGAGCAGAAGAAAGTGCCGCTACAAAGACTCGACAAAATAAAGAAGAAATAGCCCTTGCCTAAGCTCCCCCGATAGGGGAGAGAGGTCGTCCGAATGGCCCCTTGCCCTATAGGGGGCTGAATAAAGATTAAAAACAACGATTGACTATGGGAATGTTTTCTGTGAATAAGCCACGAGGATTCCGTCATAATTATATTTATTATGACCCTCGGAAAGAGAAACTTGCGAAGATAGAGGAGAATGCCAAACGGGATTTGGGCATGTTGCCTCCGAAGGAGTTTTCTCCGGAGGATATCCGTGGAAAGTTCGTCGGCGCTACCACCCATCTGAAACGCCGGAAAGAGAGCGGGAGGAAGCCGGTGTCGTATGGTGTGCTGATTTTTCTCATCATCTTTCTGTTGATTGTAATGCACTATATCGTTACGGGCCGTTTCTCGCTTTGAGACGGTACTTTTAACATTAAACTTTTAACATTCCAAGTGGAAGACATTATACATCTTTTGCCAGATTCGGTTGCTAATCAGATTGCGGCAGGTGAAGTCGTTCAGCGGCCATCCTCCATCGTCAAGGAGATGGTCGAAAACTCCATCGATGCAGGGGCTCAACATATTCAGGTTCTTGTGGTGGATGGCGGAAAAACCAATGTACAGGTTATTGACGACGGAAAGGGTATGTCGGAGACGGATGCCCGGCTTTCGTTTGAACGTCATGCCACCTCGAAAATCCGTCAGGCAACAGACCTGTTCACGTTGACCACAATGGGATTCCGTGGCGAGGCTTTGGCTTCGATTGCGGCTGTGGCCCAGGTCGATCTGAAGACCCGGCGGGCTGAGGATGAGTTGGGTACGTTGATACAGATTGCGGGTTCCAAGGTCGAGAATCAGGAGCCAGTGGTCTGTCCTGTGGGCTGCAACTTTTCCGTAAAAAATCTTTTTTTCAACGTTCCGGCCAGGCGCAAGTTCTTGAAATCGAATCAGACGGAACTGACCAATGTGGTGGCCGACTTTGAACGCATTGTGCTGGTCTATCCTGACATCGCTTTCACATTATATAATAATGGGGTTGAAATGTACAACCTGCCCCAGTCGTCGCTCCGTCAGCGCATCGTCAATGTGTTTGGCAAGAAAATCAATACAGAACTGTTGCCTGTGGAGGTGGAGACGTCCATCGTCCGAATCACGGGCTATGTGGCAAAGCCTGAATCGGCCAAGAAAAAGGGTGCCCGCCAGTTTTTCTTTGTGAATGGTCGCTATATGCGGCACCCGTATTTCCATAGTGCAGTGATGCGGGCCTACGACAACTTGATTCCTGCGGGCGAACATATTTCCTATTTCATTTACATCAGCGTGGAGCCTTCGACCATCGATGTCAACGTGCATCCGACCAAGACGGAGATCAAGTTTGACAACGAACAGCCTATCTGGCAAGTGCTCTCTGCCACGGTGCGGGAGGCCGTGGGAAAGTTCAGCAATGTTCCACTGATAGACTTCGACGTGGAGGGCAAGCCCGACATCCCAGCCATGGGACTTCAAACGCTGCCGCCGCAGCCGAAGCCCATGACAACGAGCTACAATCCATTTGCAGAGACACCTTCGACCTATCAGCGGTCATCCGTCCCTAAGGATTGGAGCGATTTGTACGAGGGGGCGGCAACCTCTCCCTCTTCCGTGGAAAAGGGACAGGATTTCCTTGGCCTTGGCGACGAACCTTCTGCGGCATTTTCTATTGGCGACTTGAATCCCAGCACGATGAACCTGTGGGGCGAGTCGGAGGATGAGGCTGTACCTTCCAAGCTATTTGATACCTCGGTGCAGAAAATCCAGTACAAGGGTCGGTATATCATCTACCCGGAGCCGGAAGGCCTGATTGCCGTTGACCAGCACCGCGCCCACGTCCGCATACTTTACGAACGCAACATGGCTTGTCTCTCTAACCATCCCCGACCAGCGCAGAAGGTACTTTTCCCCGACATTATACAATTCAGCAAAACGGAAGCTGCCGTGCTCGAATCGGCAATGGATGATTTGTCGAGTCTGGGTTTTGAGTTGACAAACTTGGGCGGCGGCTCGTATTCTGTCAGTGGCAAGCCACTTGAAGTGGAGGGAATGGATGTGGATGCGTTGTTGCATGAGTTGGTGGCAACGCTGCAGGAGATTCCTTCCGACATGCGGACGGAGTTGCAGCAGTCTCTCGCCCTGACCATGGCCCAGGCTTCGGCGGTTGTCTATGGACAAGTGCTCTCCGAAATGGAGATGGACCAACTGCTGAAAGACCTGTTCCAGACTCCAGCCCCGGCACGTACTCCCGACGGGAAAATCGTCTATGCAACCATTGACTATCGGACGATTGACAAGCTTTTTAATTAGAAAAACGGCTCGACCGTAAAAAAAACGCCTCGAAAGTTTGCGGGTATGAAAAAAAGTCGTACCTTTGCATCGCTTTTCGGGAGGCAACCCTCGGAAAACAGCGTTCTTTTGAAAAAGATACGGGATGTAGTACAGTTGGTAGTATACTTGGTTTGGGACCAAGTGGTCGCACGTTCGAGTCGTGTCATCCCGACGTAACAAGCGATTTGGGCGTTTAGCTCAGCTGGTTCAGAGCGTCTGCCTTACAAGCAGAGGGTCGGCGGTTCGAATCCGTCAACGCCCACACCATTTCGTTATTCATAGCACAACATTTGTTTCATTAGTTCGACAGCACTTCGGCCATTCTTTGGTTGAAGTGTTTTTTTTATGCTATGATTATTAATAGTTGGAAAGCACGATGCCAGTTGTGTAGTCCAAAGTGAGGGCCTGATGGTGGCGGAGTTCCTGGTCCCATTCATTGCCGATGTGGAGGAGGCGGATGGTGTGGGCGTAAGTGTCGAAGGAGATAAGGCTGAAGGAGTCTTGGCTGCGGGTGCCGGGGATGCGGGCTGTGTCGCTCCATGCGTTTTGAATGCTGTCGCAGGTGGCGGGCTCTTGCAGGATGAGGAGCTGGTTGTGGTGGTGGGGCATGATGCCGACCGCATTTTTATGGGTGTGACCTCCCAGCCAACAGATGAAGTGGCCGCCAGACTGGATGAAGCGGTCAACGGTGGCAACGGCACGTGGGTCTAAGTCATTGGAAATGGCGTTCTCACGCAGGTAGGTGTAGCTGGTGAATGTGCAGTCGATGGGTGTGCTGCCAATGGGAAAATGTTGGAGCACGACGACGTGTTCACCTTTGTTCAGGGCAGCGTTGAGCGTGGCGGAAAACCAATCGTCCTGACGGTCATCGTAGTACATGCAGTCAAGTACGATGAGGCGAACGTTGCACTCAGGGTAGGCTTTTGTATAGTAGCTGAGACCCAGGCGGTCGGCATCTTTAGGCTGTTGCACGTTCCAGTGGCTGACGTAGGGAGCAAAGAATTTGTCATAGACTTTCTTTGTGGGTTCTTTCCCTGTCTTCTGGCCTTGTGCATCGAAGATGTCGGTGTCGTGGTTGCCGATGCAGTTGAGGACGTGGCGTCCTTCGGGAATGGCGGCAAACCAAGTGTAGTCGTTGGAGCCGCCACGGGTGTTGTCTCCACCATGCAGGATGCCGTCGATGTGGGTGGCGTATTGCTGACAGAAATTGAAAATGCGGTGGGTGTTGATGGCATCGCCGTGGATGTCTGTGTAGAAGCAGAAGACGGCGGGACGGATGGGGGAGGGCGTGTTGCTGGCTAGGCCGAAGGTGCGTTGGCGGTGGCTGAGTTGACTGATGGCGGCGGCATAGCTGTCGGCATCGGGTATGGTGGTGGGTTGTGCTTGGAGTGTGAGGGCTGCGAGAAGAGTCAGCAGCGTAAAGGCCATTGTTTTCATCTGAAGTGTGGTTTTATTGTCACAATTTGATTGCAAAGGTAAGGATTTAAAGGGAAAAAGGAGCAGTGAAAAATGAAAAAAACACATTTATTATATATAGGTGTGTTCTAATAATTAATAAATTCGTTAAGAATTATCTTTGTCTGTTCTTGTCTCTTTTCGGCATCTTTGCCTTCATGTTCTTGAACCGTAGCTCGCTACGCTCCATCGACCTTGAATGCAAATCTACTCGAAAATAGCCTAAGAACAAAAGCAAAGCTAATTTTTAGAACCCACCTATAACTATTTTCCATTTACCTTTTCGATGGAAGGAGAAAATAAAAATTAAAATGCTTGCAGAATGTTATCGGTTTCGTGAAAAAGTTGTACCTTTGCGCCAAGTAAGTATTAGTAACGAATAAAAAGAAAGGTATAAGATGGGAAAAATCATCGCTTTAGCAAACCAGAAGGGCGGTGTGGGTAAAACAACTACCACGATAAACTTGGCTGCCTCGTTGGCCACACTTGAGAAAAAAGTGCTGGTTGTGGATGCAGACCCGCAGGCAAACGCTTCGTCGGGTCTGGGTGTCGATATTCAGCAGGCCGATGCGTCGATTTATGACTGCATCGTGAGCAACATCGATCCACATGAGGCAATCTTTACTTCTGATATTGACGGACTTGATATTATTCCGAGCCACATCGACCTGGTGGGAGCGGAAATTGAAATGCTGAACATGGAGCGCAGGGAGAAGGTGCTGAAAAAGGTGCTTGACCCGCTGCGTGGTGAATACGACTATATTTTCATTGACTGCTCACCTTCGTTGGGCTTGATTACGGTGAACTCGCTGACTGCGGCTGACTCGGTCATCATCCCCGTACAGTGTGAGTATTTCGCGCTTGAAGGTATCAGCAAGCTGCTGAATACCATCAAAATTATCAAATCGAAACTGAACCCGAAACTTGAAATCGAGGGCTTCCTGTTGACGATGTTCGACTCTCGTCTGCGTTTGGCCAACCAGATTTACGAGGAAGTCAAGCGCCATTTCCAGACGCTGGTCTTCAAGACGGTCATTCAGCGCAACGTGAAACTGAGCGAGGCTCCCAGCCACGGCATTCCCTGCATCCTGTACGATGCCACTTCGATGGGTGCGAAAAATTACATAGCCTTGGCTAAGGAATTGATAGCGAAAGGTGCGTAAGCTCAAATTCACTATTTTAATCATTTTACTATTAACCGTTTGAACTGTAAAAACTTAAATTGATGGTTTTCAATGGCTGTTAAGAAGAAATTTGCTTTGGGCAGGGGGCTCGACGCACTCATCTCCACCGAGGAGGTGAGCACGGGCGGGTCTTCTACCATTAACGAAATAGACATCAACCTCATCGAGGCAAATCCGAATCAGCCTCGCCGTGAGTTCGACGAGGAATCCTTGCAGGAGTTGGCTGACTCCATTGAGGAAATAGGCATTGTACAGCCTGTCACCTTGCGGGCCATGGACAATGGACATTACCAGATTATTGCCGGTGAACGCCGTTGGCGTGCCTCCATGCGGGTGGGGTTGTCAACCATTCCCGCCTATATTCGCACGGCGGACGACGAGAATGTAATGGAGATGGCGCTGATTGAAAATATTCAGCGGCAAGACCTTAACTCTGTGGAGATTGCATTGGCATACCAACACTTGATTGACCAGTACGGGTTGACTCAGGAGAGGCTGAGTGAGCGTGTGGGAAAGAAGCGAGCCACGGTGGCCAATTATCTGCGTCTGCTGAAATTGCCGGCACCCGTCCAAATGGCTTTGCAGAACCGCCAGATTGACACGGGACATGCTCGTGCCTTGCTGGCCTTGGAGGACCCCAAGGAGCAGGTTCGCCTGTTCCGTGAGGTGCAACAGAAGGGATATTCTGTCCGTCAGGTGGAGGATGCCATCAAGAAGATGAAAGCGGGTGAGAAGGAAGTCGCCCCTCAGAAGAAAGCTCCTTCTTTGTCGGAGGAAATGGACGGTTTGCGCGTTCAGTTTGCTGAACGTCTGGGCGTTGCTGTAAAGCTGACATGCGGAAAGGATGGCGACGGTAAACTGACGTTGGCGTTTAAGAGTGCCGATGAGCTTCGCCAGTTGTTGGATAAGATTAAATAAGATTGAAAAATCTGATTGGATAGACAGGTCTTGAGATACATTCTGACATACATGCTGCTGTGTTTCTCTTGTGTGGGGCTTTTCGCACAGGAGCATACGGAAACTGTGTCCGAGGAACTTCCCGTGGCAGTGAAAGACTCTATGGCTGTGGTTGTTGACTCAGTTTTGATGGCAGAGGCAGATTCTATCGTGCAGAGTCATTCGGACAGTATCAGTACACATGATGAGGGCGAGTTCATTGACACGTTGACGGATGGCGAGGTGCGTATTCTGAGTGCCGAGACCGTGAATCCCAAGGCCACGACCCTGAAATATGAGCGTTGGATACCAGACCCGAAGAAGTCGATGTGGCTTGCCATTGTGTTTCCTGGTGGCGGTCAGATTTACAATCGAAAATACTGGAAGTTGCCGCTGATCTATGGCGGATTCATCGGTTGTATCTATGCCCTTTCGTGGAATGGCTCCATGTATCGTGATTATTCTCAGGCTTATATGGACATTATGGATAACGACCCCAATACGAAGAGCTATGAGAACTTCCTGCCTTCAACCTACGACGTGGAGGGAAGGAAAGACTATCTTCGTGATCTCTTCCGCCGTAAGAAGAATTATTTTCGTCGTTACCGCGATTTGAGTCTTTTTTGCATGATTGGTGTCTATCTTTTGTCCATTGTCGATGCGTATGTTGATGCGGAGTTATCCAGTTTCGACATTTCGAGAGATTTGACCATGAAAGTCCGTCCTGCCGTCATCAACGAGAATCGGCGGGGAATGTGGACAACCAACGGAAGTTCATACGGTTTGCAATGCAGCCTGAATTTTTAATTTTGGAAAAACTTTTAACCGAAAGATGAGTAAGAGACTGTTTCATACCATTCTGTTTTTCACGTGTTTTCTGAGTTTTGCAACCGCTCAGGATGTTGTTGTGGCAGAGGCCGACAGCGTCGCAACAGATTCTATTGATATGCCGGAAGGCATGATGGCATCTGAGGAGGATTTGATGGGCGACTATACGAATAAGACTGGCTTGAAGGAAGGAAACGCGGTCGTTCGTATGCTTTCATACGATGACTCCGTTATTGTCAGTCGCCTTTCACGTATTCCCACAACCATTGAAATGCCGCTGAACAATGTCACCCGGAAGTTCATTGACACCTATAGCGGTCGTTTGAAAGGTTCTGTTGCCATCATGTTGGGAGCGGTGAATTTCTATGTGCCGATTTTCGAAGAAGCCCTTGAACGCTATGGACTTCCGTTGGAGCTGAAATACCTGCCCGTGGTGGAGTCTGCCCTGCGTCCGACGGCTACCAGCCGAATGGGAGCCGCAGGCTTGTGGCAATTCATGATTGCTACGGCAAAACGCTATGGTCTGGAAGTCAATACTTTGGTTGATGAACGGCGTGACCCTATCAAGTCCAGCGAGGCTGCTGCTCATTATTTGTCCGACCTCTACAATCAGTTTGGTGACTGGGGGCTTGCCATTGCCGCCTACAACTGTGGCGAAGGGAACATTCAGAAGGCCATTCTGCGCAATGGAAAACAGGAGGGTGCAGACTATTGGGACATTTACAACCGTCTGCCTCATGAGACGAGAGGCTACGTGCCCGCCTTCATTGCAGCCAATTACATTATGAATTACTATTGTGAGCATGGCATTGTGCCGCGTGAGGCCTCCATGCCGCTTGAGACCGACACGGTAGTTGTGCAGGCCGATGTGAAGATAGAGGATTTGGCCACCCTGTGCAATGTCACACCTGACGAGTTGCGGGTCCTCAATCCCCAATATCGCCGTGACATCGTGCCGGCAAACCACAGCCTGCGTCTGCCGCTTTCCTCCGTCGAGCCCTTTTTGGCGTTGGAGGACAGCATCTACAATGGAGGCAACCTGAAGACTTTGCGCCGTGCCGTCACCGAGGACATGGTCGATTCGCAGGTGGTGACAACCTCCAGGAACAAGAAAGGAAAACGAAGCAGTCGTTCAAGCACAAAGTACATTTCGGTACGGAGCGGCGACTCGCTTTCGACTATTGCCAAGCGTCAAGGCACCACTGTTTCCAAAATCAAGAAACTGAACGGCATAAAGGGTGACATGATTCGTCCCGGACAGTCCCTCCGTGTCAAATAGTTTTTTTATGAAATACACACCAATCAGTCCCCCTGTTTTTTCCTTCTCATGAAAGAGCTTACAGTGCGGGTGTTCAACTAAAAACCAGGGATTTTATGGAAGATTTGCAGGAAAAACAAGAAGACCAGATGGTGGAAGACGCCTTTCAGCATCTTGTCGATTCATATCTTGCCACGAAACACCGCAAGAAAGTTGATCTTATCACCAAGGCATTCAATTTTGCCAAACATGCCCATAAGGGAGTGCGTCGTTTGTCGGGTGAACCCTATATCATGCACCCTATTGCCGTCGCACAGATAGCCTGCTCAGAGATTGGTCTGGGCAGCACCTCCATCTGTTCGGCCTTGCTCCACGATGTCGTCGAAGACACCGACTACACGGTTGAGGACATCGAAAATATGTTTGGCTCCAAAATAGCCCAAATCGTTGATGGCCTCACCAAGATTTCCGGCGGAATCTTTGGCGACCATGCCTCTGCCCAGGCCGAGAACTTCAAGAAACTGCTGCTCACCATGAGCGATGACATTCGTGTCATTCTCATAAAGATAGCCGACCGCCTTCACAACATGCGTACTTTGGGCGCACAGGCTCCCAACAAACGCTACAAGATTGCCGGCGAGACACTCTACATCTATGCCCCTTTGGCCAACCGCCTCGGCCTGAACAAAATCAAGACCGAGCTTGAAGACCTCAGCTTCAAGTACGAGCATTCCGAAGACTACGAAGCCATCCAGCAGAAACTTACCGCTACGGAAGTGAAGCGTAACGCTCTGTTCGACAACTTCACGGCTCCTATCCGTTCCAAGCTCGATGCCATGGGGCTGAACTACGAAATCAAGCAGCGCGTCAAGTCGCCTTATTCCATCTGGCGCAAGATGCAGACGAAGAATATCTCCTTTGAGGAAATCTACGATATTCTCGCCGTCCGCATCATCTTCGACCCCAAGAACCCCAAGGCCGAGCTCAACGAATGTTTTGACATCTACGTCAGCATGTGCCAAATTTACACAGCCCATCCCGACCGCCTGCGCGACTGGGTCAGCCACCCCAAGGCCAACGGCTACCAGGCACTCCATGTCACGCTGATGTCAAACGAGGGTGAGTGGATAGAGGTGCAAATCCGTTCCCGCCGCATGGACGAAATTGCGGAAAAGGGCTTGGCTGCTCATTGGAAATATAAGGAAGGTGAGAAGAACGAATCGACTGCAGAGGTGGAGTTGGACAAATGGCTCACGACCATCAAGGAAATCCTTGACGACCCTCAGCCCGATGCCATGGACTTCCTCGACACCATCAAGCTCAACCTCTTCGCCAGCGAAATCTTCGTCTTCACCCCCAAGGGCGAACTGCGCACCATGCCTGCTGGCAGTACCACCCTCGATTTTGCCTTTACCATCCATACGTTCGTCGGCAGCCACTGTATCGGTGCCAAGGTGAACCACCGCCTTGTGCCCATCAACCACAAGCTGAACAGCGGCGACCAGGTGGAAATCATCACCTCCAAGACCGCACATCCCACGCGCCAGTGGCTTTCCTTTGCTACGACCGCCAAGGCCACCACAAAGATTCTCGCCATCCTGCGCCGTGAGGAACGTGAGGCTGCTCGTAAAGGCGAGGCCATGCTGAACGAATTTTTAGCCAATAACGATATTGCCCCTGATTCTCTTGTTATTGATAAGCTCTGCAAGTTCCATGAGTACAACAAGCCTGAGAACCTTTTTGTAGCCATTGGACTCGGCAACTTCCAACTTGGCCCTGCCGACTTGGGTGAACTTGCCGAACGGAGCGAAAAGCGCTGGAAACGCCTCTTCTCTTTCGGGCTTCGTTCCGATAAGAAGGGACAACCCGTTGAAGTTGCGCCTGCCGCAACCATTGACCGCAAGAAGATACTCTCCCTCACGGACGAGAGCCTACGTACCCGTTACATTCTCTCTGAATGTTGTAAACCAATCCCAGGCGACGCCGTCATGGGCTATATTGACGATGACAACCACATTGCCATCCATCAGGTAAAGTGCCCGCAGTGCCAGAAACTCAAGTCTGCCCACGGCAATCGCATCCTTTCCGCTCGTTGGGATACCACCGACCTGGCACTTTTCCCTGTCGATATCCACATCAAAGGTATCGACACCAAGGGCTTGCTCCATCAGATTACGGAAGTCATCTCTGTGCTTCACGATATCAACATCAGCCGGCTCACCGTTGAGTGCCTGGACGGCATCTTTGAAGCCACCTTCCAAGTGTTTGTCCATAGCACAAAGGATGTGCGCGAGATTGTCGGCAGTCTGCGTAAGGTAAAGGACGTAAAGGAAGTCAGCAGGGTTTAATCTGCTGACTTTTTTATTTTTTCAGTATTTCACTGACGCGGTTGGTCAGTGCGACAAAGTCATCCACGGAAAGTTGTTCGGGCCGACGATCGAACAGGGAATCGGCAAGCAGGGGACACTCCTTCGGTACAATCTGTTTCATTGGATTGCGCATTTTTTTCCGCCGTTGGGTGAAGACGGTCTTCACAATGTGGCGGAAGAGTGATTCGTCACAGCCCAGACTTTCTTTCTCGATACGTGTCATGCGGATGACGGCGCTTTTCACCTTGGGGGGTGGATTGAATACGTGCTCATGGACGGTGAAAAGGTATTCCACGTCGTACCATGCCTGCATCAAGACGCTCAACACACCGTAGGTCTTGGAGCCGGGCAAAGCGGCCATGCGCTCGGCCACTTCCTTTTGTATCATGCCCGTGCAACAGGGAATGAATTGCTTATATTCCAACATTTTGAAGAAAATCTGACTGGAGATGTTGTAGGGATAGTTACCCGTCAGGACGAAGGGCTGTCCCTGAAAAACCTCTTCAAGATTCATTTGCAAGAAGTCCGCTTCGATGATGCCGTCGCCGAGTTCGGGGAAGTGCTCCCTCAAGTAGGGAATGGACTCGCGGTCAATTTCCACGACTTTGAAGGGACGTCCCTTTTTCAGGATGAACTGCGTAAGCACACCCATGCCTGGCCCTACCTCCAGAACGGGAATGTCTGGGTAGGTATCGACCGTGTCGGCAATCTGGCGAGCTATGTTTAAGTCTGTTAAAAAATGCTGACCTAAAAACTTCTTGGGTTTTACGTTATTCATTTCAATAAAAATTTGTACTTTTGCAAAAATAATCAATCCCTTGTGCTATGGCTGAGGCAGAAGTCTGCTGCAAAGGTACGAAATAGCGCCAAATGAACACGAAAAAATCCATAAAAAAACTGCTGAATGTGCTCGCTCCCTTCGTCTTGGGTGGCGGGATTCTGTATTGGATGTACCGCGATTTCGATTTTGGCGCGATGCGTGAGACTTTCCTTCATGGCATGAACTGGGGTTGGATGCTCTTCTCGTTGATTTTTGGTGTGGCAGCCCAGCTGTTCCGGGCATTCCGTTGGAAACAGTCGTTGGAGCCGCTGGGAGAAAACCCTCGCTTGATGGATTGTGTTCATGCCGTTTTTATCTCGTATGCCTCCAGTCTGGTGATTCCCCGCAGTGGAGAGTTTACCCGTTGTGGTGTGCTGGCAAGGTACGACGGCGTATCGTTCCCGAAGGCACTGGGCACGGTGGTGACGGAGCGCATTATCGACTCGCTCTTGTTGCTGGGCATTTGCGTGTGTGTGGTGTTGAGTCAATTAGGTGTGTTCAGCCGTTTCTTCGATGTGACGGGAACGGACGTGTTGGGCACGCTGCGTGGATTTACGGCTACGGGCTATTGGGTGACGGCTTTGTGCTTGGTGGCGACATTGGTGCTTTTGACAATCGTACTGAGGCGTTTCTCCTTTTTCCGAAGGGCCAATCAGATGGTAGGCAATCTAAAGGAAGGCATCCTCTCGCTTCGTGGTGTGCGAAACAAACCGTTGCTCGTTTTCTATTCCTTGATGATTTGGGTGTGCTATTTCCTGCACTACGGTATTGCTTTCCTCTGTTTCCCATTTACGGCTCATCTGGGCTTGATGGTGGCGCTGGTCAGCTTCATCGTGGGTAGTATTTCGGTGATTGTACCCACGCCGAACGGTGCAGGCCCCTGGCATTTTGCCGTGAAAACGATTCTCATCCTCTATGGACTGGCAGATACCGATGCCGTGACATTCGTGCTGATTGTCCACACGGTGCAGACCGCCTTGATTCCTCTGTTGGGCATTTACTCAATGGTTGCGCTGGCCTCCCGTTCCTCGAAAGGGGCGCCTGTTCCAGATTAGTTTTATTCTTCTCTTGGGGAGTCGCTTCGTTCGTGAAAACTGATTTTAACTTCTGATTTTTAACTTTAAACTTTATAGACTATGCAAGTAAAAGATTTGTCACCACAAGTGGTTTGGCGCAATTTCTATAGCCTGACCCAAATTCCCCGTCCATCAGGACATACAGAGAACGTTGCTCAGTTTTTGGTTGATTTTGCCAAAGAACATGGTGCAACGGCCTATATCGATGAAGGCGGCAATGTCGTCATGAAAAAAGCTGCCACTCCAGGCATGGAGGACAGGGCAACAGCTGTACTGCAAGCACACATGGATATGGTGCCGCAGAAGACCAAGGATTCTACTCATAACTTTGAGACAGATCCGCTGGATGTCTATATTGACGGAGAATGGGTGAGGGCTCGCAACACGACATTAGGTGCGGATGATGGTATGGGAGTGGCAGCTGCAATGGCTGTCATTGAGGACGAAAGTGTGGCACACGGCCCCATCGAAGTACTCATCACCCGCGATGAGGAGACAGGCATGTATGGTGCCTTCGAACTGAAGCCCGATGAGTTGGAAGGTAAATACCTGCTCAATCTCGACTCTGAGACCGAGGGTGAAATCACCATTGGCTGTGCAGGTGGCATGAATGTGAATTGTGCGATGCAGTATCAGGAATTGGAGGTCAACCCTGAGAATATGTTGAGCTATCAGGTGGCAGTCAAGGCTTTGCACGGCGGACACTCCGGCATTGAAATCCACAAGGGCTATCCCAACGCCAACAAACTGATGGCTCGCTTCCTTTTTGCGGCTGTCAACACGAACCTTGCCTGGTTGAGCAGTCTGCATGGTGGAAACATGCGCAACGCCATTCCCCGCGATGCCGAAGCGGTAGTTTTGGTTCCGAAGAAGGCCGAGCAGGAATTCTTGGCCTTGGTCGAGAAGTGCAAGAACATCTTCACGGAGGAGTTCAAGGATGTAGAGGGTAAGGATATTACCTTTGTGGCCGAGCCATGCGAGATGCCAGCCAAGGCCGTGCCACAGGACATCCAGGAGAACCTCATCAATGCGCTGATGGCCTGCCACGACGGCGTACTGCGCTACATTCCGACCATCCCCGATTTGGTCGAGACTTCTTGTAACCTTTCCATCGTCAGCATCGCTGATGGCAAGGCCGAGGTGCGCCTCCTCGCCCGCTCTTCGCAGGACAGCATGAAACTCTACCTCTGTAATGGATTGGTGGCTTGCTTCTCCATGGCCGGCATGAAGGTAGAGCTGGAAGGTGGCTACAGCGGTTGGCAACCCAATCCGAGCAGCCGTCTTGTGGCCATGATGTCGGACATCTACGAAAAGATGTTTGGCCAGAAGCCCATTGTCAACGCTTGTCATGCCGGTTTGGAGTGTGGCATCATCGGCGTAAACTATCCTGAAATGGACATGGCCAGCTTTGGCCCGACGCTCGTTTCGCCCCACACCCCCAGCGAGGCATGTCTCATTCCGACGGTGGAGCGTTTCTACAACTTCATCCTTGAAATTCTGAAAAATATACCGAAGAAATAATTAACGTATTCGGTTGTACGGTTGTGTGGTTATGCTCACCATGCAACCGTACAACCATACAACCATGATAGCTATGGCACTGAACACCAATAAGGAAATGAAAATGTACTACTCCATTGGCGAGGTAGCACAGCGTTTTGGCGTCAGCGAGACCCTTCTGCGATATTGGGAAAAGGAGTTCCCGAACATCAAGCCGGAAAAGGGTGGGCGAGGCATTCGTCAATACTCCAAGGAAGATGTCGAACAAGTGGAACTGGTCTATAACCTGGTCAAAGTCCGTGGATTGACCTTGCAGGGTGCCCGCGATGCCATTAAGTCACAGGGCGCGAAGGTCAAGACGCAAATCGACGTCATCAACCGCCTGACTCATGTACGCAACGAGCTTCAGGCACTGAGTAAAGAATTGAACAGTCTGGTGTAATGCCAGGCTGTTTTTGTTTTTCCTTCTGCTCTATTCCTTCACTTTCCCCTGCTTGATCAGTTCGTCGCGCAGATGGAAAAGCAACTGAATTTGTCCTGAATAGGTGGGATTGTCATACTTTTCGAGGACAATGAACCGTGAATTCTTGATGGTTTCCTTTGCGTTTTTTACGGAAACACCGAATCCCAACTCTATTTCGTTCTCAAATTGGTGGGTATCGAACCATTGGTACAATTCCTGCACCTCGTCTTTTTTGTAAGTTCTCTTGTATTCCATGCGGCCTTGAATTCCTATTTTTCGACTTTAAATCTTTTCTTGAGGCAGTCAATCATCATGGTTGCTGCCCGTTTTGAGGCTCCGGCTCCACCCAAACGCTTGTTCATCAGGACATAGTCTTGCAGCATTCGTTCCCGTTCCTTTCCGCCGGGCAGGATTTCACCCAGGTATTTCACCACGTTCTTCTCGGTCATTCGGTTGGCCACCAATTCCTGAACCACCTCCTTGCCTGCTACCAGATTGACCAATGAAATGTAGGGTACCTTGATGATTCTCTTTCGCATGAAGCTGATGAACTTCCCCAGCGGTGTGTAGTAGCAAACCACTTGTGGAATGCCCAGGATGGCAGTCTCCAGCGTGGCCGTGCCCGATGTGACCAATGCGGCGGTCGCACATTTCAGCACCTCATACGTCTTGCCGAACACCACCTCCACGTCGATGCCCTTGGGTATATACCTATTATAATAGTCTTGCTCAATGTTGGGTGCCCCGGCAATCCGCAGTTTGTAGCCCTTGAAATGAGCGGCTGCTCGCAGCATTGTCCCTAAGTTGTCCTTGATTTCCTGTTTGCGGCTACCTGCCAGGATGGCAATGCTTGGCTCCTCTGTTTTCGGTGTGTAGTCTTTTTGCCAGGCGGCGATGGCATCCACACACGGATTGCCTACATAGTGAATGGGGTAATTCCGCTGGGCAAACCATTCCACTTCAAACGGTAGGATGGAGAACAACTCATCCACATCCCGGCGGATGTTCTTGATGCGATATTCCTTCCATGCCCAAATCTTCGGACTGATATAATAGAATACGGGACAGATGCCCTCCTCGTGGACAAATTGTGCAATCTCCAGGTTGAAGCCTGGGTAATCCACCAGAATCACCACGTTGGGCTTCCACCGTTCAATGTCCTTCTTGCACAGTGCCATGTTCCGTAGGATGGTTCGCAGGTGCATGAGTACGGGGCCGAACCCCATGTAGGCCAATTCCTTGTAATGCTTCACCAAGGTTCCACCACTGGCCTGCATCCGTTCGCCGCCGATGAATCGGAACGTCGCCTCCTCGTCCTGTGCCTTCAGTTCGGCCATGAGGTTACCGGCATGTAAATCGCCCGAAGCCTCACCCGCTATCAGATAATACCTCATTCTCCTTTTTCTATTCCAAATAGTACTTCAAATCCTTCATGGCATCGTAGGCTGTCAAATCCAGGTGGAGCGGGGTGATGGCCACATAGCCATGCTCATACGCCCACGTGTCCGAGTTTTCGTCGTAAGGGTCCGACGGTGCGTAGTAGCCTGCAATCCAGTAATAGTTCCAACCGTGCGGATGCACCGACTCCTGCCATTCCTCGTGCCAATCGCCCATGCCCATCCGTTGCACCTTGATGCCCTTGAACGTCTCTGCCGCTGGTGCGTTCACATTCAGGCAGACTCCCTTCGGCAGTCCGTGTTTCAGCACGTGTTTCACCACTTTCTCTACCACGGGGCGCATACTTTCGAAATTGGCATCAGCCTCGATGTAGCCGCTTGAGAAGGCAATGGCCGGCACTTCTTTGATACAGCCCTCGAAGGCAATGCTTACGGTGCCGGAGTAATGTGCGTTCACGGCACAATTGTTGCCGTGGTTGATGCCGCCCAACACCAAGTCTGGCCGGCGGGGCAGCAGGATTTCAAAAGCCATTTTCACGCAGTCGTCCGGTGTGCCTGAACACGACCAGACGGTCAATCCGGGCTCTTCATGCACCAACTTGTTCCTGACGGGGTCGTGGGCGCTGATACCCATCGACGCACCGCTGCGGCCACTGTCGGGTGCCACTACGAACACATCGCCGAACTGCCGCACCATCTCCACCAGTGCATGAATTCCCTTTGCCTGATAGCCGTCGTCGTTGCTAATCAGAATGAGAGGTTTTTCCATAGTCTTTCACAATTTGTATGACAAAATTACACATAAATCTTCAATAAACTTTATCAGACCCATCAAAAAAACACGGAATCCGAAAAAAAACACCCAAAACCTTTGCCAAAAATGAAAAAAGTCATACCTTTGCACCGCATTTTTGAGAAAGAGCGGCGCTCACGTCTTAAAATGCAGACATCTTGGGATATGGTGTAATTGGCAACACAACAGATTCTGGTCCTGTTATTCCTGGTTCGAGCCCGGGTATCCCAACA
>CAJONZ010000120.1 GCA_905236065.1 uncultured Bacteroidaceae bacterium
ATGAATTTGGCGGGAACGCCGCCCCACAATTCGCCGTCGCCGATTTGGGTGTTTTTCAGGACGAGCGCACCGGCGGCGACGATGGCACCTTCTCCGATGACGGCATCGTCAAGCACCGTGGCACCCATGCCGATGAGGGCTCCCGACTTGATGCGGCAGCCGTGGAGGGTGACGTTGTGGCCGATGGTCACGTCGTCGCCAATCTCGATGGCGGCTTTCTTGTAGAGAGTGTGTAGGCAGGAGCCGTCCTGGATGTTGACGCGGTTACCGATTTTGATGTAGTGGACATCGCCACGGACGACGGCGTTGAACCAGACGGTGCAGCCGTCGCCCAGCGTCACGTCACCGACGAGGGTGGCGTTTTCGCTGAAATAGCAGTTCTTTCCCCACTTCGGGGTAAGTCCGCAAACGGATTTTATTAAAGCCATGAAGTGTTAATTTTTAACAGTTGGGGGTAGTTGGAATAATCATTCTATCCGAAACGGAAAGAAATGGTTCTTTAGATGGGCCGGGTGACCTCGTAGAGCCACTGGCGGTGTTCTTCGTCAAGGCGGGGGCAGAGGCGGTCATAGACGGTCTGCTGGTAGTGGTTGAACCAGCGGCGTTCGTCTGCGGTCAGCCAATCGACGAGGATGGGGGAGGTGAGGATGGGGCAGAGGGTGAGGTGCTCGAAGGTGTAGTAAGGGCCGAAGGTGAGTCCAGGGGCCTCGGATGCGTCGCAGGGCTGGCCGGCGGGTTCGAGGGCACGGCCCCCTTCGCCGGAGAAGTCGGCATTGACGACGAGCATGGTGTCCTCGTGGCGCACACCGTGGCTACCCTCAATGTAGATACCGGGTTCGTCGGTGATGACCATGCCGGGCAGGAGGGGCTGGGGACGCCACTGCATACGGAACTGGTGGAGGTCGATGGCCTCGTGGACGGACATGAACTGTCCGACGCCGTGGCCTGTGCCGTGGAGGTAGTTGAGGCCGTAGCGCCACATTTCCATGCGGGCGAGGGTGTCGAGCTGGGTGCCGCAGGTGCCTTTGGGAAAGACGGCCCGTCCCAGGTTGATGAAGCCCCGGAGGTCGAGGGTGTAGTCGCGGCGCATTTCCCAGGTCAGCGGGCCAAGGGGAATGGTGCGGGTGATGTCGGTAGTGCCGTCGAGATACTGGCCGCCGGAATCGATGAGCAGCAAGCCCTCAGGCAAGACGGGAATGTCGGTTTCGGGCGTGGGGTCGTAGTGGACGATGGCGCCGTGGTGGGCATAGCCCATGATGCTCTCGAAGCTGATGCCCATGCAGAGGGGCTGCTCGCGGCGGAACGCTTCGAGCTTGGCAGCCAAGGAGAGTTCGGTCTGCCCGCCCTTGGGCACGTACTCCAACGTCCATTTCATCCATTTGACCATGGCCACGCCGTCTTTTTCCATTGCATTGCGGAAGCAACGTATCTCTGTGGCGTTCTTGTAGATGAGCATCTGGCCGATGGGCGAAGCCTTGCGGACGGGTGTCTGAACGGCCTCATAGACGGCGTAGTTGGTCTTTTCTGGCTCTACCAATGCGGGGAGGGTGAGCGAACGGGCTGCGTCGAGGATGTCGGTGTAGCCGCGGGTGGAAACTCCTTCACTCCGCAGGTATTCCTGGACTTCGGGCGTGAGTTTCTCGTCGTATATAAATAATGTGGCCTCGGTGGGGGTAATGATGAGATAGCTCAGGACGAAGGGCGTGTAGGCCACGTCGTCTGCCCGCAGGTTCAGCGTCCAGGCAATTTCCTCCAGGGAACTGACGACGAGGGCGGCATTGCCGATTTGTTCACGAATGCGGGTCAGTTTGGAAGCCGCACGTTCGCCGCTGTATTCCAGGGGCTGGACGAAGGCTTTGTGGAGGGGCGCGGCGGGACGGTCGGTCCAGATTTGTGCGTAAGGGTCGAGGTCGGTGCGCAGACGGATGCCATAGAGGGTGAGGTCATTGCGCAGTTGTTCCACCTCGCTGACGGTGTTCACCCACCCATCGACGGCGACGGTGCTGCCCTGGGGCAGGACGCTGCCGAGCCATGCGGCAATGGTGGGTGTGCCCTCGATTTTCTCCCGCATCAGTTGGAAGTCGGTGCCTTGCAGCTGCTCAGTGGCCTGGATGAAGTATCGCGAATCGGTCCAGAGAGCGGCTTGGTCGAGGGTGACGACGGCGGTGCCGGCAGAGCCGGTGAAACCGGAAATCCAGCGGCGCGACTTCCAACGCTCGGGAATGTACTCGCCGGCGTGTGGGTCTGTGCTGGGGGTGATGAAGGCTTGGATGCCTTCTTGCCGCATGAGGGTGCGGAGTTGTTGTACGTGTGCGGTCATGTTGTTATCGTTTTGTTATCGTTCTTATTTTACAGGTGGGTGACAAAGGCGAGGTTGACGGCGATTTTGTCCTGTCGGGTCTTGTGGCCTTTGTAGAACTCATGGTCGGTGTAGCCGATGGAATAGGTGAAGCCCAGTTGGAAGTGCTTGTAGCGGAAGTTGCAACCCATTTCCCACTGGAGGTTGAAGCGGCGGGGCCAGTCGCCCGTACCGTATTGCTGGTGCTCGCGCACTCGGGTGCCCTCTATGTAGTGGCCAAAGCTAACGGCTGAGAAAATGTCGTAGCCGTCGATGACATACTCGCGGTAGTGTTCGTTGTAGGTGCCGCTGATGGCCCAGTTGAAGCCGATGCCGCCGAAGAGGCTAATGGATGCCTGCGCTGTGAGGGGCAGGCGCCACATGAGGTGGAGGGGCAAGTAGAGGTTGTGCTCGGTGAAGTCGTCGTAGCCGGCATCCCTGACGGCCTGGCTGACGGAGATGTAGCATTCGTAGAAGAGGCCCGTGTGGATGCCTGCGCCGATGGGTAGGCAGGGCTGGTATTGAACGCCGAACTGGATGCCGTGGAGGCGTTTATCCTCCTGTCCCCAGAGGTTTTCGTGATAGACGCGGTCGCCGAGGTTGGTTCGCCAGTCTTTGCTGACGTATCCGATGGAGAATCCGAGGGGAGCGTCCTGGTGCCCTCCGCCGAAGAGGGTGGTCTGGGCTTGCAGGGTGAGCGTGAAGAAGAGCAAGATGATGAAAGCGCTTTTTCTCATGGTTTTGTGTGTTTGATGGTGCAAAGGTATGTTTTTTGCTAAACAAAAGTGGCATAAGTTGGCGGAAAAAAGCCTAAAACGTGTTTTTATGGCAGTTGGGCCGTAAAAAAACGGCGAGATTATTGCTTATAAAAAAATAAAGGGATAAATTTGCGCTTTGAGGAATCGAACAGAAAAATCATTCATCATTTTATAAATATTAAAACTATGGCTTTTTTAACAGACGAGAAACTCGTGATTGTTGGTGCCGGCGGTATGATCGGCTCAAACATGGTTCAGTCAGCGTTGATGATGAACCTGACTTCTAACATTTGTCTCTATGATGTATTCCCACCAGAAGTGGGTCCTGTAGGCGTGGCTGAGGAAATGCGTCAGTCGGGCTTCAACGAGGCTAACATCACTGCCACCGCTGACCCCGCCGTGGCTTTCAAGGATGCCAAATACATCATTTCTTCGGGTGGTGCTCCCCGCAAGGAGGGTATGACCCGTGAGGATTTGCTTGCCGGCAACTGTGCCATCGCCAAGGAACTGGGCGAGAACATCAAGAAGTATTGCCCGGACTGCAAGCATGTAGTCATCATCTTCAACCCGGCAGACCTGACAGGTCTTGTAACCCTGTTGTACTCAGGCTTGAAGCCAGGTCAGGTGACTACACTGGCCGCTCTCGACTCTACCCGTCTGCAGTCGGCACTCGCCAAGAAGTTCGGTGTGCTGAACTGCAAGGTTACCGGCGCACACACCTTCGGTGGCCACGGTGAGCAGATGGCAGTGTATGGCAGTGCCGTGAAGATTGACGGCAAGCCGCTGACAGAACTGATTGGCACACCTGCATTCCCCGTAGAGGAGTGGGAGCAGATGAAGAAGGACGTAACCCAGGGTGGTGCAGCCATCATCAAGCTGCGTGGCCGCTCTTCATTCCAGAGCCCGTCACTGCTTTCCGTTCAGATGATTGCCTCTGTTATGGGTGGTGAGCCATTCCGCTATCCGGCTGGTACTTACGTATCGAACGAGAAGTACAACCACATCATGATGGCCATGGACACTACACTCGACAAGAACGGTTGCTCTTACAAGGTTCCGCAGGGTACCGCAGAAGAGAATGCAAAGCTGGATGCCAGCTACGAGCACCTCTGCAAGATGCGTGATGAGCTGGTTACGCTGAACATCGTGCCGGCTATCAGCGAATGGAGTAAGATTAACCCAAATCTTTAATACATGAGATTTCAGAAAATAATATGCGCAATGGTGCTTGCCCTGCTGGCAAGCACTTTTGCGTTTTCCCAGAGTCGCTTTACGCTGGGTGCCGACCTTTCGATGCTGCCCCAGTATGAAAGCGTGAACACGCCGTTTAAGAACAAGAAGGGCAGGAACATCAAGGATGTGCTGACCTTCATGCGTGACGACGTGGGACTGAATGCGGTGCGTGTGCGCCTGTTCGTCACCCCGGATCCGGATTTGGCGAAGGACGGCGTGGTGCAGGACCTAGAGTATGTGAAGACCTTCGGCAAGCGCATCAAGGATGCCGGCATGTCGCTTTTGTTGGACATGCATTACAGTGACTCATGGACAGACCCCTCGAATCAGGCTGTGCCCAAAACCTGGTACACGGGTACGTTGAGTCGGAGCAATCCGACCAATGCATCGTTGGTCGATTCGATGTATTCCTATACGAAACGCTGTCTGGAATACCTGAAGGTAAACGGCGTAACGCCTGATTTCGTGCAGATTGGCAACGAAATCAGCTATGGCATGTTGTGGCGCACGGATGCCGACCGCTGCTATTCCAGTTCGACAAACTCCACATGGCTGCGTTTCACGAACCTGTTGAGTTCGGCAGCCAAGGCGGTACGGGAAACCTGCCCGGAAACAAAGATTGTGCTCCATGTGGAGCGCAGTGGCGACACGGCCACCGCAAAGGCTTTCTACCAACGGATGAACAACAACGGGGTGGATTACGACATCATTGGATTGAGCTATTACCCGTTCTGGCACGGCTATCTGCCGGCACTTGCCACGACGCTGAACACGTTGGAGGAGACATTTCCCGACAAACCCGTGCATATCGTGGAGACGGCGTATTATTACATAGACTTCTCGCAGTTTGAGGGCATCAGGTTCAATACGACCGACGTGTGGCCCGGCACCGTTGCAGGGCAACAGGCTTTCGTGGAGGCACTTTGCACGGAGTTGGCCAAGCACAAGAACGTGAAGGGACTGTACTACTGGTTTCCGGAGGAGAACGGCAGTGGCGGTTCCAGCTACAACGAGAGTAACTTGGTGTTGCGCACATGGCAAAACCGAGGATTCTGGAACAACTCGACGCATCAGGTTCATGCGGGACTGTTCTCTTTGCAGAATTTCCTCACCGAGAAGGAGGCTGCCGAGCCAGCGCCCGAACCAGAGCCAACAGACGTTGAGGGAGACCTGGACGACGACGGAAAGGTTACGCTGTCGGATATTTTGGAATTGATAAACCTTTATCTCCAAAAGGTAGGATAAGGAGAAAACGTGAATGAAACGTTACGGTAAATATACGTTGTTCGGTTGGGTGGGGCGCCTGCTACTGTTGGTGGTGTTCTGCCCGGTTACGCTTCTTGCCGTGCTGTCGGTCTTGCTCTATGTGCCAGCAATCCAAAAATGGGCCGTGGACAAGGCTTCGGAAAGGTTGAGCGAGGAGATGCAGATGCAGGTCAGCGTGGAGCGGGTGTTGCTGAAGTGTCCGCTTGACCTGAGCATGAACGGTATGCTTGCCGTGCAGGAGGGAGACACCGTGCTGAATGCGGAGGAGTTTGCCCTCGGTGTGCGTTTCTTGCCCTTGTTTTCGGGGCAAATCATGGTGGACGACATCCACCTGAAAAATACGCAGCTCAATACCCGTGAGCTGATTGAAGCCTGTCAGGTGAAGGGACAAGTGGGACTGCTTTCGCTGATGTCGCACAGTACGAGCCTGACGGACGAACTGGCCGTGCTGAACCATGTGCGTTTCAAGGATGCAGACCTGACGGTCATTATGGCCGACTCCGTGCCAGAGGACACGACTGAGTCGGAACCTGTGAACTGGCGGTTGGATTTGCAGGACATCCAAATAAATAATGTGCGACTGGCCCTACGCCTTGCCTTGCCTTACGTGGCAACGGGCGTGGAGGCTGACACGATTGACAGTGTCCAGCATGTGCCCGTTTCGGCCTATGTGGGCAAGGGAAAGTTGAAGGGTTTCCTGGATTTGGGGCTGCAGTCGTACCGAGTGGATAACCTGAGCCTGTCAAATTCAGCGGTCGGCTATGGAAATATGGTGGAAGTGAACGACCTGACGACGGAGATAGACTCCCTGCTTTTTGAGGGAACGGGTGACCTGAATCTGATAGTCAACCAGTTTGCCGCTAACATACACCCTACGATGGAGGGGATTAATGAGAAGTATTCCATCGCCATTACCGAGACGAAGACGCGAGTGAGGATGGATTCCACGACGCTGAGTATTCCCTATTTCTCGCTGAAGACGGAGGACTCGCGCCTGCAACTGGCCTTGGACATGGACCTGAATGCTTTTGACTCCATCAACCCCGGACAGCTGACGCTGGACGCAGAGGCAATGATAGGGCGTGGGGACGTGCAGTCGGCTATCTATGGTTTTATGCCTGAGCGGGATGCCAAGGAACTGAACACAACGTTGAATCAATACCTGCCGAAGAAACCCATCCTGACGGTATTGAAGGCAAAAGGAAACCTGCAAGACCTGGATGTAAGCACTTTTGACGTGAACATCGAACGCTTTGCCATTTTGAAGTCAAAAGCCCAGCTGAAAGGCGACCAACTGACGGCCAACGCCCAGTTGGCAGCATTGGGAAGCCATGTGAAGATGGACGCAAAATACAACACACGAAAAGAGGCATACAAGGCAAAGCTGGACATCCGAAATCTGGTGGTCAACAAGTTCGTCCCGATGGAGGAGCAATGCGTCATCAACGGAAATGTCTCGGCAGAGGGGCAGGGATTTGACTTCCTTTCCCGCAAAACCTTCCTAAAGACGCAACTGGCACTGACGGACACGTACTTTGGCAAGATGAACCTGAGTACCATCAATGCCGACGCGAACCTCAGCGGTGGAGAGCTGAAGGCGAGACTGGATTGCGGCAATGAGCAGTTGCAGACATCCGCCGACATTGATGCCAACATCGGCCATGTGATTGCAGGAGGAACGAAGGATGCGAGGGAGAGCGTGAAAGGCCATTTGACGCTGGACCTGCCGTTTGCCGACATGGAAGCCATGGGGTTCGTCGATACCGTGATGGTTGCCAGTCTCACGGGCATGATGGATTTCTCCTTTGCAAATTGGAGCAGCAAGCATCCGCTTTTCCTGATTGACTCGGAAATCAATGATATTGAGGTGAGGACGTTCTCGGACACCATCAGTACGCCAGACTTCCTGCTGTATGCGCTGACGACGAAGGACAGCACTTCGATCACCTTTACGACGGGTGACCTGAACGTGAATTTCTATTCGCCCAACAACGTCTTTACGTTCATAGAGCAGGCGGTGGATTTTGGCAAGATAATGCAGGGGCAGTTGAAGAAACGGCAACTGAATCTGGCGACCATCAAGGAACATACTCCGATTCTTTATGTGGATGCATACGCTGGCAAGAACAACCCGCTAGTACCCATCTTGCGAGCATACGGCGTGAAGTTCGCGGACTTTGAGCTGAATGCGCAGGCTACTCCTGAATATGGACTGACGGGGCATGGGCATGTCTATTCGATGCAGGTTGACACCATCAAGATTGATACGGCCTTCTTTGACCTTGAACAGGATTCCACGTTGCTGACCTACACCAGCGGTGTGTTCTGCGACGACCAGCCTTTGTTCCCAGCCTTCAAAATCTATATGGATGGCTATATCAAGCCAGACCAGGCGGATGCACATCTGCAGTTCTTCAACAAGCAAAAAGAGCAAGGTATAGATTTGGGTGTACACGCCACGATGGCCGATTCAGTCATCAACATGGCTTTGTACCCGGAGCATCCTATTATCGGTTTCAGGAAGTTCAGACTGAATGAGGATAATTATTTGAGACTGCGCATGAAACCTTCAAAGGAGGAGGGTGTTCCTCCAGAAGTGGGCTGCATTCTGGCCGACGTAGGGTTGGCCTCCATGACGGACAGCTGTAGGATTACCTTGGCAGCCGACTCGCTGGAACAGGGCGAACAACAAATATTCTTGAAGATAGACTACCTAAACTTGGCTGAGGTGCTTTCGGTCATTCCGTTCATGCCGAATATGGAAGGACTGCTGAGTGCAGACGTTACCTACGAGGTGAACAAGGAACAGTTCATGTTGTTGGGAGACATGTCGCTGGATAGGTTTGTCTATGAGGAAATGGCCGTGGGCGACCTGCATTCCAGCCTGATTTATACGCCGGAAGGCAAGTCGGTGCATAACATTGACGCCTCGTTGGATTTCAACGAGGTGCCGGTGGCAAGGTTGGACGGCTTTTACGATGCCACGACGCCAGAGGGTTATCTGAGCTCCTATCTGGAACTGACCGATATTCCGCTTTCGTTGATTTCTCCGTTTGTGCCCGACCAAATCATGGGCTTCAGTGGCGTGATGGCGGGAACCCTTTCGGTGGCTGGCTCCCCCGAACAGTTGGTGTTCAACGGAAATGTGCTGACGAAGGACGTACACGTTTTGTCCGACCCCTATTCGCTTGACTTGCGTCTGGCTAACGATACGGCGCACATCGTGAACAGCCGCATCTCGTTCGATCATTACAAGATTTATGGCGCAGGCAGCAATCCGCTTGACTTCAACGGCTATTACGATTTTGCAGACTTTGACAACATGTACATGTCGCTGTCGCTGTATGGCTATAACTTCAAACTGATAGAGGCGAAACGTACCCGCAAGTCCATCCTGTTCGGCAATGTCTATGGCGATATCATGTTCCGTGTGCATGGATCGATGGAGGACATGAGTATTCGTGGTGTCGTCAATGTGTTGAGCAATACGGACATGACCTACATCATGACGGAATCGACCATTTCGCAGGGCGACCGTCTGGACGACATCGTGACGTTTGTCGATTTCAACGCCCCGCCGGACACGACGGTTGTCAAGTCCTCCGCTGCCGGCATTGACATGAATGTGTCGTTGAAAATCGAGGAGGGTGCGAAATTCAACTGTGAGTTCTCTGCCGACCGCCAGAGTTACATCACCGTGCGGGGTGGTGGTGGCATTACGATGGGCTACACCCCCGAGGGAGTTCTCCGAGTCCTGGGACGTGTGACGGTGAATGAAGGTGAGATGAAGTATGCCTTGCCCATTATTCCACTGAAAACCTTTACCATTGCCAGCGGAAGCTATGTGGAGTTTTCGGGCGACGTGATGAACCCGATGCTCAACATTACGGCCTCGGAGCGCACGAAAGCCTCTGTGGCCAGTGCGGGATCCACTTCCCGAAGCGTAGTTTTCGATGTGGGTTTGAAGATAACAAACACGCTGGACAACATGGGGTTGCAGTTCACCATCGATGCCCCGGAGGATGGCGCTGTAAAGGAAGAACTGGCCAGCTGTACGGATGAGGAGAAAAACAAGCTCGCCGTGGCCATGTTGGCAACGGGCATGTATATTGCTGACTCCAACAACGGTAGTTCGGGCTTTAATGCCAACAGTGCGCTCAATAGCTTCCTGCAATCGGAAATCAACAGCATTACGGGAAAGGCACTCAACTCTGTGGTGGATGTCAGCTTTGGCATGGATCAGACCACCTATTCCAACGGTGAGACAGGCACGGACTATTCGTTCAAGTTCTCAAAACGTTTCTTCAGCGACCGCCTGAACGTGGTGATTGGAGGCCGTGTCTCTGACAATAAGGCTGTCAATCAGAATACAGGCGTCGGGTCGTTCATCGATGACGTCTCGCTGGAGTGGCGTCTGGACAACAGTGCCACGCGCTACATCCGTCTGTTCCATGGCAAGGACTATAATAATATTGTGGAAGGCATTCTGGAGAAGAACGGTGCGGGCTTGCTGTTAAGAAAGAAGGTTGACAAAGTGACGGAGCTGTTTATCTTCCGCAATAAGAAGAAAGAAAAGGAAAATGAAACGAGAAGGAATATCACCCGGAATTTATAGCTGCTTGGGAGTTGGTGCCTTGCTTTTATGCGTCCTGCTCTCCTTGCTGTCCTCATGTTCCACCACCAGTGCGTTGGGCGAGGATGAGATTCTCTATACGGGCATCAAGTCGGTCAATGTGGAAGGCAAGCAAGGCACAAAAGAGGAAGACGTGGCGCTGGAGGAAGCAAACGCAGCCTTGGCCTATCCCCCCAATGGTTCCCTTTTCGGAAGCTCCTCATTGCGCAGCCCTTTCCCCATGGGACTTTGGGTCTATAATGCCATGGCCGGCAAAGAGCATAAGGGATTTAAGAAATGGATATTCAACACCTTTGCCACGACGCCCACCACCATTACTTCTGCGTCGCCCAGTACTCGTGTGAAGGTGGCCAAGAACGTGCTGCAAAACTATGGCTACTTCCAGGCCGACGTGAATTACAGGCTACATGACGGCAAGAACCCCAAGACGCAGAAGATTTCCTACGATATCAAGTTAGGACAAGCCTATCGGTTCGACTCCATCAAATACTCGTTCCCCGAAACAGTGGACAGCATCATCCGGGCGACGGCTGAAAAAAGCTATCTGCATCAAGACAAACAGTTTTCCGTGGCCGACTTGCAGAACGAGAAAAAACGTCTGAACACGGAGTTTCACAACAACGGTTTCTACTATTATCGCACGGACTACATCAATTATTATGCCGACTCCATGAACGTTCCCGGAAAGGTGAAATTGTTGGTGGTGCCAGACAGAAACATCCCTACTCGTGCGCAACGTCCTTGGAAGTTCGGTCTTCTGAGTGCCTACATCAGAAAGAATGCCATTTCGGGGCGTTCGATGGGCTATGACGATACGCTCAGTTTCCGCCGTCTGACCTTGGCCTATCAGGGAAAGCGCATCCCCATTTCCCCGCGTGTGATGTTCCGTGGTTTCAAGTTCAGGCCCGGACAGCTCTATAACGAGGAACACGTCTCCAACACGATTACCACGTTGGCCGGCATGAACATCTTCTCCAATGTGCAATTCTCGTTTACACCCCGAGACACCACCGACACCTGCACGGTGCTTGACGTGCGTCTGGATGCCACGATGGACAAACTCATCGACATGGAGTTTGCCTTCAACTTCACCCAGAAGAGCAATTCGCAGCTTGGCCCCGACATGGAGCTGACCTTTGCCAAGCGCAACGCCTTTCATCGTGGTGAGACGCTTTCTCTGACGTTGAAGGGACTCTACTATTGGCAGGCCACAGGTCGCGTGAGTGGAGAGTCGAACCGTACCGACACCTACGAGTGGGGCGTGGAAGGAGGCTATACCGTGCCGTGGATTGCTTTTCCTGGACTGGTCAACCGCCGTCGCCGCTTCCCTGTATCGACCAAATTCACGGCAGGTTTCACACGGGCAAACCTGGCCAAACTCTATCGCTACAACCGTTTGTCCTTGGGTGTAGATTACCATTTCCAAACCTCACGCTACATTTCCCATGTCTTCACGCCGCTCAATGTCGATTTGCTCGACATACGGGATGTTGCAGACTCTTACATCGAGGCTGGAAACAAGTATGCTTCAGTTCTTGAACACCTGGTCTCTGAGTCCTACATTCCGTCCATACAATATGTCTTCAACTATAACAACTCGTCGAACGCAGGACTGAACGTGACTACCAATTTTATTGCCACCTTGAAAGAGGCCGGCAACATCATTGGTGGCATACAGGCTATTGCCGGCAAAAATTTCAACGAGCCAAGAAAAAACTTCATTTTCGACGAATACAGTCAGTACATTAAGCTCATGCTCGAACTTCGCAACAAGTTCAGGCTCACTCCCCGTAGCTGCATTGTCACCCGTGCCTTGGCGGGAGTTGCCCGCAGCTATGGAAATTCCGAGTACGTACCCTCGGTCGATTGGTTCTATTCGGGAGGTGCCAATAGTATCCGAGCCTTTAGCGCACGTTCCATCGGCCCGGGTGCTTACTACACTCCCGAAAATGATTACTACCTGTATCATAGCGGCGACATTCGTTTGGAACTCAATGCAGAGTACCGCTTCCCGCTTTTCGGAAACCTGTATGGCTCCCTCTTCCTCGATGCCGGAAACGTTTGGGAATGGTACAACAAAAACGACGACGATACCCCTTTAGCCAACTTCCAGTTGCGTCCTTCCACTTTCCTCAATCAACTGGCCGTGGGTACAGGCTTCGGCTTCCGCTTCGACATGGAGTTTCTGGTGTTGCGCCTCGACGTGGGTTTTGCCATTCATGCCCCCTACGACACAGGCAAATCGGGCTACTTCAACATTCCTAACATCTGGAAAGACGGAAAAGCCATCCACTTCGCCGTCGGCTATCCTTTTTAATATATAATAATGTGTAAATCTCATTCCTAATGGCCTTTCATAACCTCTACCCTTTATTATTTGAACCCAACCTCCACACCGTGGTGTGGGGCGGTAATCGCCTGCGTCCCTATAAGGGAATGGAACCCTCCACAGAACCCATTGGCGAGAGTTGGGAGGTAAGCACCGTGCCGTCCAGCGTCAGCATCGTCAGCAACGGTGCATACGCAGGTCACAGCTTACAGCACGTCATTGAAGAGCAAGGCGCCGCCTTGTTGGGCAAAGCTGTTCACGAGCGTTACGGGAACCAGATGCCCCTTTTGGTGAAATTCATTGATGCTGCCGACGACCTCAGCATCCAGGTACACCCCAACGACGAACTGGCGCGTAAACGCCATGGCAAGAACGGAAAGACGGAGTGCTGGTACATCATCGACGCAAAGCCCGGCTCCTACCTCTATGCGGGCATGAAGGAGCGCATCACCCCCTACGAATATCAGAGGCGGGTGGCCGATGGCACCATCTGTGAGGTGCTTGCCAAGCACAAGGTGAAGTCCGGCGATGTCTTCTATCTGCCGGCAGGCCGCATCCACGCCATCTGTGGCGGCATCCTGTTGGCCGAGGTGCAGCAAAGCAGCGACGTCACCTATCGTATTTACGACTATAACCGTCCCGGACTCGATGGAAAGCCCCGTGAACTACATACTGAACTGGCTGTCGATGCCATAGACTTCAGTGTCGATGCCACACCCGCCTATGGCCGTTTTCAGGAAAAGGAATACCGTACCATCTACAACGAGGAAACCGACCGGGCCAACCCCTGCATCGAGTCTCCTTACTTCACGGTTCGACTGGTTGACTGCGTTGACTCTTTCCATCGCAACCTCATCAAGTACGACTCCTTTATCATAACAATGTGCATCGAGGGCGACTGCGAGATTCGCATCCGTCAGACTGCCGACTCCCTGCTGTTGCGGCAAGGCCACACTTGCCTCATCCCTGCCAGCATCGCCGACTACGATGTCGTTCCCTGCAATCCTGCCAAGCACACCCGCCTGCTGGACACCTACATCGACAACAAAGACCGCAGCCTGGCCAGTGCTGTTACCCGCTTCTTGCACATCAGTAAAAAATAAGAAAACAGCCGCTCCATTTCGGGCGGCTGTTTTCCTTCTTTTTCTTATCCTACGATTTCCTCCATCGCTTTTCTTTTCTTCGGTGTGGCCTCTATGGCCGGATAGCCGATGGGGATGATGACGGCAGGCTCCTCATAGTCGGGCAGCTGGAACAATTCCTTGCAGAGGGCTGCGTCGAAGTTGCAAACCCAGCATGAGCCGAGTCTCTGTTCCGTAGCTGCCAGGCAAAGGTGCTCCACGGCAATGGCAATGTCTATGTCGCCATGGTGCTTGCCGTCTGAGCGCACCCATTCCTGCTCGTGCAGGATGGAGGCCAGCACATAGACTGGCGCAGTGGCAAACCAGTCGCGGTTATAACACTTTTGCAGTTTTTCCCGGTCTTCCGCTTGGGTTACGATGCGGAAGTACCATGGCTGACGGTTCACGGCGGAAGGAGCCAGACGGACGCATTCCATCAGGTAGTCCATCTTGTCCTTTTCCACGGGCTTGTTCTCATAGTTCCTGCAACTATATCTGTTTTGTACAAGTTCAAGAAAACGCATATTGATTTTTACTTTTGACCTTTAATTTTTCATTTTTCACTCATTACCATTTTCTTCCTGCTCCTCATTTCCTTCCTGCTCCTCATCATTGGATGGGTCATCATTGGCAGGGACACTTTGCTGGAGATACTTGCTGATGAGATCTGTAATGTCTTTCAGCTTAATGAGTTCAGGCTCTGGTTCCGGCTCTGGCTCAGGTTCTGGTTCAGGTTTCGTTTCGATAGCTTCCTCGTCGTAGGCTTCTTCCGTAATGGCCGGGCCGGGGATGAGTTCCCATCCGACAGGGCCGTTTGGATTGAAGCCTCCTTGCGGGTTTTCGGGGTGCGACTGGGCGAAGGTGAATTTGTCGTCAACCAGGGTTTCACTGCCCAGCAGCAGCCAGCGGTGCGTTTCTTTTCCTGAGACGGCATCTATCTTCGTTGTGCGGGGGTCATTCCAGGTGACATCTACGGCATACCACTTGTCGTCGTCCATTTTCACGTAGTTCCACATGTGAGCCTCGCTCGATTCATAGCGTCCGGACTGTGCCTGTCCTGTCACCAATGTGCAGGGGATATTCACTTTGTCGCACAGCACCTTCATGGCGCGGGCATATCCCTCGCACACAGGGCTGTTGTCGCCAACCGTCCCTTCCAAGGCACTGAGTGGGCTCCATGCAAGGGTCGGCAGTTTGTCCTGCGACAGAATGTTATAGCAGTTGTGCAGGGTTAGCCAGTCGTTCAGGTAGCAAACCTGGTCGTAGCGGCAACTGTCTTCCGGAAAATACTTTATGATGCTGTCAACAGCGGCATTGAAGCGTTCCACACCCGCTGTGATGTCCTCCTCTGTCTGGAATTCCGTGCGGCGCAACTCATGGCTCGGAGCCTTGACGCAGAAAAGCATGTTGTTCTCGTAAAAGACTTTTCCTGTCAGATTCTCAAGGCTCAACTCCGCAATGATGTAGGTCGCGGAGTTCATAAACGAGAAACGGCTGTCCAGCCAGAAAGCTTCGGGCAAATCCATGTTCACACCGAGGCAGACGAATGGAATGAACGAAGTGTATTCGTCCCACTGGTCCTTCATAATGGTCTGGACGGTGTTGAGGGCAGCCTGGTTAATCGTCATAGACGACTCGAAGGTGAAGTCCGCGCTGCCCGAAAACGTATGGACTTTGTAGGCATACACCTCTCCATTGATGATTTCGCACTTCTCCGGGTTGGACAGCGGGTTGCTCTTTCCTTCCAGCACATCGTGGATGTCGGTTTTGAGCACGTCGTAAAAGTCATGAAGGTAGGAAGGCATATTGGTGATGCGGTCGATGTATCTCACGGCCTCCGTCTCCGTTTGTTCCTCCACTTTCATGCGTACCTGCCGCATTTTCGCCTCGTTGGCAGGTGTGTTCAGCATCTCCCTTAAATCACAGCTGCTTTCGTAAGACGGCCCCTTGAAAATTGTCGGCAACGTCAGGTCTTGGCCCATTGCTGCGCATGTCACGAGTGTGACGACAAAAAGCAGATTCAATCTTTTCATAGTAAAGTGTGTTTTTTTGCAGCCTCTCTCCGTCTTTCGGGCCTCTCTCCCCTCATAGGGCGAGAGCCTGCAGAATGATGGTCATGAAAGGTGCTGCGGTTATTTGACATTCATAATTAATAATCACGTTTTCCTTGTCCTAATGGGGGAGCGGTGCTGCCACGATTGTCGTCACCGACCTTGCCGGCAACACGACTCTCTTGGCCCTTACCTTGCCCACCGGCTTCAGGTTCTCGCCCTCGGCGTCGCTCGTGCGGTAAGCCTGCAGGGTCAGTTTCTTGTCAATGCCGTTGAGGGTGATTTCCTCTTTCTTCTCGCTGTAGTTGATGGCCACAATCGCCAGGTTGCCGTCAGCATTGCGATAGGCCGACACCATGATGCCGAAGGGATTGCCGTCTCCACCTTCCACGTCGAGTCGCACGGCTCCCGGTCGCACGAAGCGGCTGTAGTTGCCCAGCACCCACATCAGTTTCGAGTCGCGCACACTGTTCTCTTTGGCTGTCTCCAGCCTGTTGCCGTCTCCCCGGTTGCGTCGTCTGCCACCGATGCGCTCTCCCTCTCGATACATGCGGATGAGGCCGTCGCGGTAGTTGCCGCCTGCGGCACGCCACCACTGCCAGCTGCGGGCCTGTGCCACGGTCAGGTCGTAGTGCATGACGCGGGCCACGTACAGCGCCGTCTTCATTGTGAAGTCATAGGGCGTACCGCCGCCAATCTCCTCGTCGTTGCCCATGATGCAAAGCTCTGTCATCCAGAACTCCCTGCCCACCTTGGCGAAGGCTTCGGCCAGTTGTTTGCGGTAGCCGTACAGGCCCACGGTCTCATAATTCTTCTCTCCCGGGCAGAGCACCGGCGTATTCGTCCAGTAGGAGTGTCCCGCCATCACCTTGCTGATGTTGGACAGACCACCTAGGTAGGTCTCCGTGGAATCGGGATTCCAAAAACATTCGATTTCGTTGCCTCGTTGCCAGTCGGTTTCATATACGCCCGTCATGCAACGGAAGTCGCTCGACTCGTTCACCAGTATCTGCGTGGTCAGCTTGCGCTCCGCGAACTCCCGGCTCATTTCTCGTGCCAGTCGTGCGATTTCCCGATTCGTGGCCGGTGAGCCTTCTTGCTTAGGGCCCAGCCAGTTCCAGTGTCCGTCGGGCTCGTTCACCGGACAGAGGTAGTCGAAGTGGATGCCGTCTTCCAGTTCCGCCTGTTCCACGAGGTTGGCCGCGTATTTCGCAAAGTCCTCGTAGGCATCATCCCGCAGGTTCAATGTGCCGTCTCGTCCCGTGTTGGTAGCCAGTCCGTTCTGTGTCAGCTGTATGGGCGGACTGTTGAAGAAGGCCAGGAACGTGGGGACGCCTCGCTGCTTGGCCAGTTTCAGAAAACGTCGCTGTCCCGTTTGCTTGGAGAAATACTCCGTGCGGGTGTCTCGGTTGATTTGTGCCTCGTCCCCCTGTGTGGCGCTGCCTGCTCCGGCGTTGAATCGCCAGATGGACAGGCCGATGCCCTTGGGATTTCCTTCCTCGTCACACTCTTGCGAAAACAGCCAGTCGGCCACTTGCTGCTGCACGGAGTCGGCCCACGTGCCTATCTGCCACATGCTCCATGCGTCGCTGGCGCCAAATCCGTCAATGGTCTGGCATTGTTTCTTCGTAATGGTAAACGTGTGTGCTGCCTTGTCCGAGAGGGTGGGCAACGCTGCCATGTTCAGCTGTGGCAGGGCAACCAGCAACAGGCTCTTGAAAAGGGTCTTGGCTTTCATTTTTGTGTGTTCTATTAGTGTGATACAAGGTTAAGGGGGCATAAACTGCGCAAATATAAGAGGTTTTAACGGAAATTAAAAATAAAAAGTGAAAAAAGATACACTTTTAGGGCCATCCGGTGCTTTATGGTTTTTCCTCTTGCTGCAATTTTAACTTTTTATTTTATGATTCTTTACTATTTCGTGCCACCGTCGGTAAAAAAGGTTGGAGAAAAAAATCGGGTAGTCGTTTAGGAGAAAAATGACCGCAACAGCGTTAAAACTTTGTCACTTTTTCCGACGAATTGCCACGAATGTGTGGAAAGTTTTGTACCTTTGCACGCATATTAGATAAAACGAACGATAGTATTATGGGCAAACTGATGATACTTCTCTATTTCATCCTCTCGGTGTTTCCTGCCGACGCGATGGAAAACATGCGGCATATACATGTCGTAAGACGTGGCAGCAAGAAGTCGCACAGAGGCGACACCGTGGCGAAGATATGGATTGAGGAGAACGGGGAGAAGAAGATAGAGGTGGCCTGGTCGGAACTGACTGCTGACGAGGAGGACAAAATCATCAAGGCCATCGACACGCACTGGGAACAGCTGAACCGAATGATTGACGACGTGTTTGCCGGCAAGAAAGTACAGATTAAACGAATAAAATAAATAGGAGGACAAGGATATGTGTAAGTTCAAAGACACGACATTAGGAATCAAGAAGCTCGACTTCAACGTGAAGCGCGGCGCGATGGCAGCCTATCTGACCGACGGTCGCGAGGTGATCGTCCCCGTCTCAATGTTCCCCGACATCAAGCACCTGACGAAGAAGCAGCGCGAGGAATGGATGATTATGGACGACCAGTATTTCTCGTTCGAGGCTCTCAGTCGCATCTATTCCGTCAAAGACTTGTTGAGATTATAATCCCCCAATGGGATGCAAAGAGGGATGACCCTGGAGGGGTACCCCATCAATAGCACTGGAGCAACCTCGCATAGCAAGCTATGTCTCCTTTCCTTTCCTTTCCCTCCTCGTTCTCTTTGGACACTGCCAAGGGCCTCGGAGAGGCCACCCCATGGATAACCCACAGTGAGTCAGCCTGACAGCTGCCTTACTGTGGGTTATTACAAAGGTGTGACCTCTGTCGAGGTCTCCGACATTTTGTGCGTCTTTGCAGCGCTTCGCTATTCATCCTTTTGCTGCAAATACTTTTCTATCATGCGGGTGAGATCGCTGACTCTCAGCTTTTCGCTTGTGCCGTTATCGTTCAGCGTAATGGTCTTTGTGGCTGTCTCCGAGTTCTCGTAACCATCCTTGGTGGCATTCACGCTGATGGTGCAGGTGCTTACGATGTCTAACGACAATTTGCCTCCGTTCAGCTTTCCCCGATTCTCACTGCTGATTTGAATGTCTGGAACAAACGTGACTCCTTCTGTTTCACACTCAAATACTAACTCGCCATTCTCATAGGCGATTGTCGGCGTGGCGCATTTTTTCACTTCGGGTTCCTCACCTGACAGCGCAACAATATGTCCAAAACCACTCCACGGTGCCTTTTCTTTGTAAGCGTTGATAGCTGATTCGGATACATGTAGCGTTGCATATTCAATATAGGAGTCTCTGAATGTGTTATAATTTGTGTTGGGTACATTTTTCGCATAGCAGAAAACATC
>CAJONZ010000121.1 GCA_905236065.1 uncultured Bacteroidaceae bacterium
GGGGTGCTCGCTGTGCTCGTACCCTCGGTTACGGAGCGGTGACCGCGTTGCGGTCTTGCTGATGGTACAATAGCGGATAATCATTTTATTTGTTAATTCTTCATTCTTCACTCTTCATTCTTCATTCTTCACTCTTCATTCTTCACTCTTCATTCTTCATTTTTACTTGTTTCTCGCTTCTATTTCCTTGTTGATTTTGTCGATTACGTCATCGGTGAGTTCATACTTGCTGATAATCCAGATGGCGAGCATGAGAAGGGCGGCGGGAATGACGCAGACGAGCCAGAGGATGCCTTCCTCGGCATCGGGACTCTGTTCGATGGATTCGGGATTGTAGGCTACGTAGGCAAGGATGGCAGGGGCAACGACGCTACCCAAGGTCATGCCGGCCTTGAAGAAGATGCCTGTCAGGGCATTAACGATGCCTGCGATGCGCTTGCCGCTGATGTATTCACCGTAGGAGATGACTTCGGGTACCAATGCCCACATGTAGCCGGTGGCAACGATGACACCGGTTGATTTCACGAACTGGGCTGCATAGACGAGATTCATGCTGGGGTTTTCCATCTTTGCGACGCTGTAGAGGATGGCCATACCCGTGATGGCGATGCCGAGGAAGATGTAGAACATGTTCTTCTTACCCACCCACTTCTTGATGATGGGCACCAGGGGCATGAAGATGAAGGACGGAGCCGAGCCGAGTCCCATGAAGATGGAGAGCTGGTCGGCAGAACCGTGCATGTTGCAGTTGATGAAGTAGGCTCCGGCTGCGTTGCCGATGGACATCATGGCGAAGGCGGTGATGAAGAAGAAGGCGATGATGCGCAGGGGACGGTTGGTGAAGAATTCCATCCACAGGTCGCTGACCTTGACGTTGGCAGCCTCGCTGGCGTCCATCACGACGCGCTCCTTACACTGGGTAAAGCAGAAAAAGAGGAGGGCCAGACCGACCAGGGCGTAAATGGTCATCGTGGTGAACCAAGCTGCGGGATCCTTTGGCAAGCCCTCAGCCTCCTGCTCCGTGAAGTGGGCAATGAGCAGGGGGAGACCTGAGCCAACGGCCAGTCCACCGCAGTTGGCCATGAACATACGCACGGAGGTGAGAATGGTGATTTCGTCTGTGTCACGGGTAAGCGAGGAGTTGAGTGCTCCGTAGGGCACATTGATAAAGGTGTAAAGCAGCGTCATTGCGATGTAGGTCACGTAGGCATAGAGCAATGAGGGGGCAAAGCCGTTCCAGAAGCAGAGGATGGCAAAGCCCGTGAGGGGGATGCCGACAAAGACCAGGTAGGAGCGGTACTTGCCCAAGCTGGGATTGTGCTTGTCGATGAGGGCACCGACAATGGGGTCCCAGATAACGTTTGCAACGTTACCCACCGTGAACATTACGGACACATCGACGGCATCCAATCCGTAGATGTCTGTGTAGAAGAACAACAGGTACATGCAGGTGGTCTGGAAGATGAGGTTCTGGGCCAGGTCGCCCGAACCAAATCCCACGCGCTGCAACCAACTCAATTTGTAAAAGCCTGAAGAGGCAGCATTCGATTCCATTTTGAAAGTGATATAATAAAAAAAGTGATATAATAAAATTAAACATGACTCACGAAAAACGAGTGCAAAATAACAAAAAAAAAAATCCAAGCGCTTTTTTTCGCGTTTCATATCCTTTTCTGAGTGAAACATTACAAACGAATCGTATGCCTTGCCCCGTGTATCCCGTACAATTATTTCAAATTTGGAAACACAGGAAAAAGGATTGGGTACATATAGGAATCGGGAACGGCAAAAAAGACCTTACCTTTGCCACATTATTTAATAGTAAACAACCATTACTTATGAGAAAACTATCTTTTTCACTTTTCAGCCGACTGGTTTGCCTCTTCCTTTTCCTGGCAACCGTCCAGGGCACAATGGCACAAAGCCGACGCCCCATTGACTCCAAACATCCCCTCTGGCTCGTACACATCGACGTGTGGAACAAGGCCGACCCACAGAAAATCATCGACCTCATCCCTGCCGACGTGCGTCCCTATGTCTGCATGAACCTTTCGCTTTCCTGCCAGTACGACACGGAGAAGAATGTCTATAAGATGCCGCAGAATGCCGTGCGTACTTATAAGTCGTGGGCTACCGTCTGCCAGGCCAACGGCCTCTGGTTCACCTGCCAGCCTGCCAGTGGTGGACACACCCACATTCAGGACGACGACCTGGAGACGTTTGAGTACTTCTACCAACACTACCCCAACTTCCTCGGTTGGAACTACGCCGAACAGTTCTGGGGATTCGACGAGCCCAACGACAAGAGCTCCAGCACACAGAGTTCCCGCATCGCCCTCTTTGCCAAGCTTGTACCCATGGCACACAAATACGGTGGTTTCCTGACCGTCAGCTTCTGCGGCAACATCTGGTCGCACCCGCTGAACCCCATCGGCATGATGAAGCGTAACAATGACCTCCTGAACGCTTGCCAGCAATATCCCGAGGCCATCCTTTGGCTCTACAAATACACCACGTCTTCCTGCTTCTACAACAACGAGAGCGTCACCTTCGGCCCCTTCATTTCCGGACTGGCCAATAACTACGGTGTGCGTTACGACAACTGCGGATGGAACGGTGCCCTCGGTGCCTTGCTGGGTGAAAACCACGGCAAGAAATACCCCATTGCCGCCGGCATCGGCACCGTCATGGAGCAAAGCTGTGTCAACGGTGGGGCGGTATGGGACGGCCCTGAGCTCATCTGGACCGAGGATTTCCAAAACCTCAGCAACACCCAGTCCGGCGGTTACGCCGTCCGTCAGTGGGGCACCTTCCCCGGTTTCCCCAACGCCTGGATTGACATGTTCCAGAAAATCACCGACGGCAGCCTCTACATTCCCACTCGTGAGGAAGTGGTTGAAAAGACCAAGATTGTCGTAATCAACGATGTAGCCCAGGGCAACGACGAGCAGAAGTACGCCGCCTGGGGTGACCTCTACGATGGTCTGTACAAGCAGACCGACCCCTTCAACCGAAATAACGGACAGTGGATGGACAATTTCTGCTACTTCAAGAAGACGGGCCGCTACGGTGCCATCCCCATCACCACGGGACTCTACGACGACGCGGCCAAGGCCATTCCCGTACAGGTCAAGAAATCGGTCTATACCTCCCGTTGGTCAACCCAGGCCCGCAAGCAGCAGGATTTCAACAAGCAATACCCCGTTGTCAGCACAGGCGACCTCTACGTCAACCGCTACCGCAATCAACTCATTACCTACACGCCTTATACGTATCTCAACAGCAAGCGGACGGCCACGGCCACCATTCCTTTGGCCTACAACACTTGTGAAAATCTGAAACTCACCTACGACCTGCTCAGTAGCGGTGCCATCCGGGAGTATGCCGACCACATCGACTTCTATCTGAACAACTTCCGCACCGACACCACCACACTGCGCACCGACCAGATTTGCATCACGGGGGCCACTTCCGAGCCGGCCTACACACTGGAAACACGTAAGCAGGCACAGGCCGAAGCCAACAGCGAATGGGATGCCGAGACTGGAACCTACACCCTCAACGTCTGTCATATGGGCCCCGTTGACCTTCGCATCAGCTGTAGCGGAACGGCCACCGACCGTGCCACCGACTATCTCAGTGCAGAGCCACTCAGCCTCGACCTGCCCCTTCAGCCAGAGCCTTACCACGGAGAAATCATCATCGAGGCCGAGGACATGGACTACAAGAACATCCGCAGTTGCGTCACCGACCCCTACACCTGGTATCCCAGCGTCCGTGGACATGCTGGCAACGGTTTCGTCGATATGGGCACAAACACCGCCGCAGCATTGCGCCACAACCTCAACCTCAAAGAGGGTGGCACCTACAACATCTATTTCCGCTACACCTCGCCGCAGAAAGCCGGCACCACCGTTGCCACGGTCAACAGTTCACGCAAGGCTGTTCGCATCAACAAAACCAATGAAAACCAATGGGTAAAAGCCAAGCTGACCGTCGCCCTCAAGGCTGGCCAGAACACGCTCGTCTTCACCAACACCGGCGGTACGGGCTTCTACCTCGACAACGTGACCTACGCACCGGCTGACCTTCCCGAAGAGACGTTCAACATTACGTTCCGTCCTGCGGCTCACGGTACGGTCTCTGCCGACTATACCGAAGCCACCGAGGGTACGACCGTACACCTCACCGCTGAACCCGAACCCGGCTATGCACTCGTCGGCTGGAACATCCTCCATGGCGACGTCGTCCTCAATGCCGACGACAGTTTCCAGATGCCCGACGACAACGTCACCCTGCAACCCATCTTCCAGGACCAGACCCTTGCCTACAGCCTCGACTTCACCGACGTTTTGGCCGGAACGATGCCCGAAGGCTGGAAAGTCACACAGGACAACGGTGAGGTTCACCAATATCCCAGTAGCTACACCTCCGGCTCACGCACATTCAGCGGCTTCAGTGGCTATCAGGGCAAAGCTCTCTACTGGCGCGTCGGCAAAGCAGAATACGGCAATCAGGCTGGCTATCCTCTCCATCTTGCACCAGGCTGCTACATCTTGAGCTATGCCAACGCTGGTTGGAAGGCCACTCCAAACTACAAAGTCGAGGTGCTCGGTGCCAACGATGCCGTCATCGCCACTTCCGGCACTCAGCAGGCCGCACCGAACGCCAACGGCAACAGTGCCGCCAACCTCAGCAGTGCCGTGCTCCGCGAACTGCCCTTCACCGTGGAGGAGGAAGGCAACTACGTCATCCGTTTCAGCAACTTAGGCAGTGGCTTCGACGAATTCCTCCTGCTGGCTTGCAACATCAACATCGATATCATTGCCACCGACATTGCCACTACACCCAACGAAGAGGCTGCATCCGTCGTTGCCATCTACAATCTCGCTGGCGTAAAGATTCCAACCCTGCAACGCGGTTATAACCTCGTGGAATACAGCAACGGAATCACACGAAAAGTATTTATCAAGTAGTACAAAAAAGTTAAAAGTTAAAATGGGCTGGCACATTTGAACATTGCGCCAGCCCATCTTAATTGTTAATTGTTAATTCTTCATTGTTCCTCCCCTACAGGGGGGGAGGTTAGGAGGGGGCTCTTTATCTCACCAGCACTTTCACCCCATTCAGCATGTAAATGCCGGCAGGTAGTGCCTCAAGTGCCTTGGTGCGACTGTCTGTCTCACGCAACAAGCGTCCCATCAAGTCATAGACACGCCACAGGCCGTCGCCGTCGGCTTGGATAAGACCCAATGCACTGGCCAAGCCCATACCGTCGATAGGAATGCGTTCCTTGGCACCCGAAGAACCTGTTGCCTGGATGTAAGCCTCGAACGGATGCACCGTGCGGTAACTGCGTACAAAGGCATCGCCCGCGCCGTCCCGCTCTGCCACCTGGTTCGTGGCGTTCAGTTCATAGAGGCCCTCGCCCTCCATCTGCTGGAAGGATGGTGTCAGCACCAAGTCATTCCACGTACCAGCATAGAGCTGCATCGAGGCAGCCACCTCTACACTCTGGGCCGAGAACGTCACACTGCCGTCCAGGTTGTAATCCGGGTCGTAAATCTCGTTGTTCGGCATACAGATAATGTAGGGAGTATTGGCCCTCAGGTTTTCAACCTCATAGAAGCCATCGCTGCCCATTGCTGCCAGCCAGAACGGACGTTCACCCGTCAATTCGCCTTCCACAGCCATCACGGTGGCCATCGGCAGGATGTTGCCTTTCGTCTCATGGGTAAACAGCTGTACGTCAAACGGCAGGGCGATACTCTCCCAACCGTGGGCCGTACCCACGCCCGAAGTCTGTCCGTAATGGTGCGTGTAGGAAATCTCCTCCGCATGGAACGGCTTCGGACTGTAGAAGTTATTGCCCATCGGCGCATCGTACAGTCGGATGCTCTCGGCATTTCCATCCACGACGAGGTTTGCCACGTTGTTCGGTGCATACTGACGGTCTTTCACGAATACCAACAGATTCGGATTCCCCGTCACGCCCTCCATGATGCTGTCGGACATTGCAACAGGCTGCGGCCATTCGATGGCAGCCAGTTGCTCCGAGCCACGGAACAGGCCATCGCCCACATGGACAGCCGTCTCCGGCAGGATGACCGCCAACAGTCCTTGCTGGTTGGCAAAGGCACCGCGCTCAATGCCTGTCACCGTCCACGTGTGGCCGTCGTACTCTACCTGCGACGGTACTTCCAACTCGTTCTGGAACGTACCCGTGTTGACCACCGTCACTTGCCAGTCGTCGCCGCTTTGTGCCGTGGCGATGTAAGGAATACCGTTCACCGTGAAGCGGTCATAGACAATGGGGCCGACGGGCTCGGTGAAGCGTGCCGTCACGCTGACATCTTGCACAAGGAGGGTGTCGCCCGGATTTTGTACCACGACGTTATCGACTGTATGGACTGCCACCCAGTACGTACCTGTCGGCAGGCCGTTGGCAATGCCCGTGTATTCGGTGGTTCCCCCACCGATAATCTTATGGATGCGTTCACCCGCCGGGCTGAACACCTCGATCGTGCTGGGCAGCGAAGTCTTCACCTCCAGCCCGCTCCCCTCGTCCAGGGTCAGGGCATACCAAAGGATGGAGTCAGCCGCCGGACAGGCCTTCGTGTCGGCCTCCTCGGGGTGCAGCGTCGTCAGGTTGGTCACCTCGCCGCCACTGCTCAGGTCGATGTAGCTGGCCGTCGTATCGACGGAGGCATCAAACTCGTTGTAGAAACGCATCGTCAGGTCGGTGACGGCGTATGCATACGGTCTTTCGTCCTGCACCTCAAAGTGGAAGTTGCTGGGACGCAGTGGCTTGCTGTCGAGCGAAAGCATCGTAGTAATCTGCGTCGGGTTACCCGGATTCTCCACCAGCACCGTCTTGGCCGAGGCCGTGTCGCCGTTCAGCCAATACTGGTAACGAGTGGCCGAACTCATGCTCTCCTTCACGAAGAACACGTTGCGGGTCTCGCCGTGCGTATTGGAACCGTCGGCAAACATGAACGTGGCATGGTGCAGGCCGGCAGGCAGTTTCGACACGTCGGGCGCAAAGTGGTAGCCCTTCTCCGTCCGCTGTCCACGGATGACGCCGCGCTGGCCGCTGTCAAACCGATAGTAGAGTTTCATTTCCTCGTCAGCCAACTGCGAGGCCGTGGCCATGCGCAGGAAGAAGGCATTATACACCGAGGTTGTCCGTCCGTTCAGGGTCTGTGCACTCACGTGGAGATGGTGCAAGCCCTTGGTCAGTCTGTTGACATCGAGGTCGATATGGTGTACGCCCGTACCCGTGTTGATGGTCTCACGCGAGTACTGCACACCGTCGATGTAGGTGGTGCAGACCAGTCCGCCCAACTCCTCGCTGGTGGCATTCCGCACAAAGAAACGGCTGTAGGCAGCCACCGGGGCCGAGCCCTCCGTCTGCAACGTCACATCCACGCGGTGAATGCCCAGGGACGTATTCGTCAGGTCTAAGTCAATCGTTTTCACGCCGTCGTTCACATCCACGGCCTCCACCTTCTGCAACAGGCCATCGACATAGCAGCGGGCCGTCAGCCCGCCCAGCTCCGTCGTCGTCGCCATGCGCACAAAGTCGGTCGTATAGGTTGCCACAGGCGTTCCGCCGGGGGTCGTCGCCATCAGGTGCAGCTGATGGATGCCCGTCGGCACGTTGCTCACATCCACGTTCAGGTGCTTCAGGCCGTCGCTGCCACTCTCCACAGCCTCCGTGGAATGCAGCAAGCCATCCACATAGCTGCGCACCAGCATCTGCTCGGTCTGGGCTTTCAGGAAGTAGGCGTTTTCCACACGCACCACCGTCCCCTGTCCGTCATCCACAGCCACATGCAGCGTGTGGAAGCCGTCCGACAGCCCCGACACGTCGGCATGGATGTTCAGGGCCACCGTCTCCGGCGCTCCCGTCACCGACGGCGGCAACTCCGCCGTATCCGTTTGCCGTCCCTCCAGGTCGTTGTCGAACCAGTAGGCGTAGCCAAACGTCTGACCGCGAGCTGCGTAGTGGAAGCAGAGCAACAATAGGATGAACCAATATTTTTTCATAGTTCTCGCGCTTGTTTGGGGTGATTACTCCGCAGTCTTCACTTCGATGTCGATGCTCAGCCTACCCTCGCTGTCGCTCTTCGGTGCAACCTGGAACTTCGTCACCTGCAAGCCCGAAACGCTCGGTGTAGCCGTGTAGGGTGTGGAGCCGCCGTACATGCCCACCTGGGTGCCGTCGCTGCCGATGTAAGTTGCCGCAGCCGACTCGGTTAGCTCAAACGTCTCGTAGTTGTCATACGTACCCGTGTACGTCTTGAAGATACTCGACACATCTGCCTGAGCGAACGTCCAGCTGGTAGAAGTCGTACTGTTTGCCAGCGGATTGACACCATTTTTATCCGTAAACGCACTGGCCAACGTATAGGAAACGGTATTGGTTTCGGGCAGACGATACCCATCCCCCGTGTAACCTAAATATACACCGTCTATGAATACACAATTATTCAAAATGGAAGTATAGAGTTTGTTCGCCGCCGTCGTATAGATGACACAGTTCGTAAACTCAAAATTCGACGACGACTCGTTGTAACTGCGAGGATTGCGCACAAAACAGTTCCTGCAAATCGCATTTCCATTGTTGCCGATAGACAACTCTCCCCATATCCTGCAATGGATAAACGAAAGATTGTTCATCGTACTGTTGCCATAAGAATTTTCATAAGTAAGCGTGTGAAGAATGCACTTGTTGAACGTCACGTTATTGGCATAGGCAGCTACCATCTTATCGTTGTTGAACTGAATACCTTCAAACGAAGTCGCAGCATCGTCTCCAGCCTCGGCCATGTTGAACGTAAAGTCTCCCGAAACCACCGTCGGCTCCGTGCCCATCAGCGTGTCGGGCAGCATACCCGCGCCACGCACGGTGACACCCTTCGTAATATCCACCGAATGGAACGTGCCCGAAGAAAGCGTAATCACGTCGCCGTTCACCGCAGCCTCATGCGCCTTCTGCAAGGCAGTCGCACCGTTAAACGTCGTCACATTGCCCTCATGGCTCAACAGGGCAATCACGGAACTCTGTGCCTGTGCCTGCAACACGGCAAACACGGCAACAACCCATGTCATCAGAATCTTTTTCATAGTCAAAAAGGTTTTAAAAGGTTACAAATATCCAATATACGCCGCAAAGATAGACCAAAATAGTTAAAAGACAAAGTTTTCCGCAAAAAAAAATAGCCCCCTCCCCCTTCGGGGCCATTCTTCATTCTTCATTCTACATTTCCCGATTCTTCATTCTTCATTCTTAATTCTTCATTTAAAAAATCACGCAGAACTCTATCGGAGATGACGCAGTACTCTATTCGATTTCACGCAGTACTCTATTCGTCAGTAGAGTTCAGCGTGAAAACAGAACGTGCAGGGCATGGTAAAAAAAGGAGTGAAAACGTAGCAACACCACCCCTGCAACCTGCTTTTTTCGCCCTTCCCCCTCCAAATTTCCACATTTCCCTTCCAACTTCCAACTTTTATCCGTACCTTCGCGCCGCAATTGGTTCTTACAGAGATAAAAAGGGAACATGGGTGGAAGTCCCAGACAGTCCCGCTGCGGTAATTTCCAAGAATCCAAGCCACATTATTGCCACTGGATGCCATGTACAACGTGCCATTGATCTGGCACAATTATCCGGGAAGGCTTTGTGGGGAGGAGGAATGAGTCCGAAGACCTGCCAAACTGCATTTCAGGTGAAGTCTCCACTCGCGGGTTAGGGGGACGAAAGCAAACACAGACATGTAACACTTACCATGTACGATGTACGGATTAGGGGAAGACGAATGCTTTCCGCTTCATTGTGTCTGTTGACGTGTGCAATGGCCACGGCACGGCAGACGGCTGAGACTGACAGCGTTGTCAGTCTGGACGACGTCGTGGTGTGGGGTAGTCAGAACGGCAAGGAGATTGTACCCAGCCAACGCCTGTCGGGCAAGCAACTGGAAGGACTGAGCAGCCTGTCGGTGGCCGATGCCATCCGCTATTTCGCCGGCGTACAACTGAAGGACTACGGCGGCGTGGGTGGTCTGAAGACCGTGGATTTGCGCAGTATGGGCACCAACCATACGGGCGTGTTCTACGACGGGGTGCAACTGAGCAATGCCCAGAACGGACAAATAGACCTGGGCAAGTTCTCGCTCGACAATGTGGAAAGCATTTCGCTCTACTACGGACAAAAGAGCGACATCTGCCAGCCGGCCAAGGACTACGGTGCCTCAGGCACCATCTACATCCGTACACGCAGGCCCCGCTTCAAGCCGGGAAAACGTACCAACGTGCAGGTGGGGCTAAAGGCAGGTTCCTTCGGACTGATAGACCCCTCGCTGCGGTGGGAGCAGCAACTTTCGGAGCACGTGAGCAGCACCCTGAGCGCGGAGTATATGCATGCCACGGGCAAGTACAAGTTCCGCTACCGCCGCGTGTTGCACGACGGCACGACGGCATGGGACACGACGGCCACCCGTCAGAACGGCGACATCGGTGCGGTGCGCGTGGAGGGCGGCCTGTTCGGACGAATGACGGACGGACAGTGGAACGCCAAGGTGTATTTCTACAACTCGGAACGCGGCATCCCCGGTGCCATCGTCAACAACGTATGGACGCACGGCCAGCGGCAATGGGACCGAAACTTCTTCACGCAGGGAAGCCTCAAGAAGGCATGGGGACGTTACGAACTGATGGTACACGGGAAATACACCTGCGACTACCTGCACTACCTGGACCCCGACACGACCCGCCTCTACATCGACAATGTATTCACCCAACAGGAGGCATACCTCTCGGTGGCCAACCACTACAGCCTGACGGAGGGCTGGGACGTGGCCCTGTCGGTGGATTATCAATATAATACGCTGGATGCCGACCTGGCCAACTTCGTCTATCCCAAACGCCACACCCTGCTATGGGCTATAGCTACGACCTATGAGTGGGGACGGTTGCGGGCAATGGCCAGCCTGTTAGGAACCTACGTGACCGACAAGGAGAGTCGCCACCCCGGCAGAATGAACGAAACGGCGGACTGCACAAACCGCCTGACACCTGCTGTTTACCTCTCGCTCCACCCCCTGCGAGACCGGGCCCTGAGTGTGCGGGCGTTCTACAAGAAAGCCTTTCGGATGCCAACGTTCAACGACCTCTACTACACGGACATCGGCAACACAGCCCTGAAGCCGGAGTTTGCCACGCAATACAACCTCGGCCTGCACTACACGAAGGATTTCCGCCGCAGTTGGCTGAAACACCTGGAAGCCAAGGCCGATGGCTACTACAACGAGATTGACAACAAAATCGTAGCCATTCCGAAAGGCAGCGGTCAGTACCGCTGGATGATGATGAATATCGGACGGGTGAAAATCAAGGGACTGGACGTAAGCACACAGACGGTGTGGATGCCCGCCAAGGACTGGATGCTGGCACTGACCGTGAACTACACCTACCAACGGGCACAGGACTACAGCGACCCCACGGACAACGACCCGGAGGCGGGGACATGGGGCGGACAGATTGCCTACATCCCTTGGCACAGCGGTTCGGCCATCGCAGGCATAACTCACCGAGGCTGGGGTTTGAACTATTCGTTCATCTACGTGGGCGAACGATACCATAACTCATCGAACATCCGGGCCAACCACGAGGAGCCTTGGTACACGCACGACCTCTCGCTGATGCGGGACTTCAACGTGGGTGGGACGAAAGCCACGGTGGCCATAGAGTGTAACAACGTGTTGAACCAGCAGTACGACGTGGTGTTGAACTACCCGATGCCCGGAAGGAACTGGAAAATGAAACTGAAATGGGAGTTTTGAAGATAGATACAAGGCATCCTTTGGCATGTGTCCTTGTGATGATAGCCATGCTGACATTAGTGGCGTGCCGGAAGGACGTGGAGGTGTTCCTGCCCGAAACGGTACAGGTGGGGCCGCAGGAGGTGATTGTGCAGCCAGACGACGAGCGGGAGGAAGGCAGCGAAGCCGGATTCAAGAGCATTCAGGGCTTCTACCTGCTGAACGAGGGAAACATGGGCAGCAACAAGGCGACGCTGGACTATTACGACTATGCAACCGGCACTTACACAAGGAACATCTACGGAAATGCCAACCCGAACGTGCCGAAGGAGATGGGCGACGTGGGCAATGCACTGGCCATCTACGGCGAAAGGCTGTATGCGGTCATCAACTGCTCGAACAAGATAGAGGTGATGGATCGTCGGACTGCCCGACGCATCGGACAGGTAGAGATTCCGAACTGCCGCTACATTCGGTTCCACGAGGGGTATATGTACGTGACGAGCTATGCAGGCCCCGTAGCCGTGGGTACCGAGCACAAACAACTGGGCTACGTGGCAAAGGTGGACACCGCCACCCTGCAAGTGGTGGCAACCTGCCTGACGGGCTATCAGCCGGACGAATTGGAAATTGCGAACGGAAAAATCTACGTAGCCAACTCCGGCGGTTACCTGACACCCAATTACGAAAACACGGTCTCGGTGATTGACTTGCAGACGTTCACCGAGGAAAAACGCATCACCGTGGCCAAAAACCTGCACCACCTGCGGGCCGACCGCCACGGACAACTGTGGGTGAATAGCCGGGGCGACTACTACACGGAGCCGTCGAAGCTGTATTGCATCGACCTGCGGACGGAACAGGTGGCGGACTCAATAGACGTGGCCGTGAGCAACTTTCACCTGGACGGCGACTCGCTCTACATCTATGGGGCCAGCTGGAGCTACCTGACGATGGAAGACGAGGTGACGTATGGCATCGTGGATGTGAAGAAACGGCAACTGGTGACCACGAACTTCATTACGGACGGCACGGAGCAAAGCATCCAGAAGCCATACGGAGTGACCGTGAATCCACTGACAAAAGACATCTACGTGACGGATGCCAAGAACTACGTGAATCCGGGAACGCTATACTGCTTCGACAAAGAAGGACGGAAGAAGTGGAGCGTGAGGACGGGAGACATCCCTGCGCACATCGTTTTTTTAGGAGAAAAATATGAATAGACTACAACTTATCATTTCATGGGTTTTCGCCGTGCAAGGCATCATGGCGCAAAGTCCTTACATCAGCCGGGTGTTTGAGTATGTACCTGCACCGGGACAGTTCGTCAACGTGGCTCCCGAATGGGAGGAGGGCGACGATGCGGAGGCCATGAGGCGGAAGGCTGAGGAAAACCTGGCCAACCATAACAACCAGATGATTACGCTGGGCGGTTGGGGCGGCTACGTGACGTTCGGCTTTGACCACATGGTGAAGAACCTGCGGGGCCGATATGATTTCAAGATTGTGGGCAACGCCATTTATTCCACCTCGGATTGGAACGACAATAGCCGAATGGGCGGAAGTGCGGAACCGGGCATCGTACTGGTGAGTCACGACGACAACGGAAACGGACTGCCCGACGACCCGTGGTATGAATTGGCGGGCAGTGAGTACAGAAACCCATTGACAAAACACGACTATGTGTGTACGTACTACCGACCGGCAGCAGACCATGTGGCCGTGCGTGACCCGGAGGATAAATTCATCACCGACACGGCATACGTAAGGTGGAAAGACAATTACGGCGGTGAGGGACACGTGAAGAAGGTGTCGTTCAACCGACAAAACTACTACCCGAACTGGGTGACGGCAGACTCGCTGACTTTCAGCGGAGAGCGACTGCCCGACAACGGAGTGGACGAGCGGGCGCAGGGGAACAACTACGTGCTTTACTGCTACGACTGGGGCTATGCGGACAACCACCCGAATGACCCGAAATTCGGGACGGACGACGAAAGCGTGCCGGAGCACCTGCGCCACGTGTCGGAATTCAAGATTGACTGGGCAGTGGATGGCGAGGGCAAGCGGGTTTGGCTGCCGGGCATCCACTTCGTCAAGGTCTATACGGGTGTGAATCAGTTTAACGGCTGGATTGGCGAGGTGAGTACGGAGGTGCAGGATGCCTGGGACTTGCACTTGCTGGATGCCAACGGCAAGGCTGTGACGGAAGAGGAAGAAGAGGACGAGCCTTCGCCCTACGACCTGGACGGTGACGGCTGGCTGACCATAGACGACATCATGGAACTGATAAGGATTTATTTAGCCCCCTCCTAACCTCCCCCCCCACAGGGGAGGAACGCCATCCGGATGGATGTTCCTTTTGGGGATGAGACTATGAAACTAAATGAACAATTATATTAACCCTTTAAAAATTAGAAACAGTATGAGAAAAGATTTACACAAACTGATGATTGCAGTGGGAACGCTCTTGCTGATGCCTGCAATGACATGGGCAGACGAGCCGGCAAAGACTGCCACGTTTGAGGATTTGACCTTGGCTGAGAACAGCCACTGGAACGGCCCGGACATGAACGGCGTAGAGGAAGAAGGTCTGTATGGCGACACCCAGAAGCAGGGCGGTTTCGTCAGCGGAGGTTTCCGCTTTGCCAACAACTACAGCCTCGACTGGGGTTCATGGTCGGGGTTCTCCTATTCGAACAGCACGGCCACCACGGGCGTTAGCTACACCGACGACCAGTGGAACTCCTGTGTGGGCCACGGCGTGAATGGCTCCAGCAACTATGCCGTTTTCTACGAGGATGCCTACGCTCCGATGACTGTCACCGTGCTGAACAGCTCGGAGGGAGAGGTTGTCAGTGGCTTCTACATCACCAATGCGGCGATGACGGTGAATGCCTTCCTGAATGGCGACGGCATGACTGCGGGTGCCTTCGGACAGGGTGACTTCTTCCTGTTGACCATCACGGGCGACAACGACGAGGAGGTGGAGTTCTACCTGGCCGACTACCGTTCGGAGAATGCCGCAGAGCACTATTACGTGAGAGACTGGCGTTGGGTTGACCTCACTTCGTTGGGCAGGGTGAAGGAGCTGACGTTCAGTCTGAAGAGCAGCCGCGCAAACAGCTGGGGCTACACGACGCCGCTGTATTTCTGCATGGACGACATGGGCGGCGTAAAACCAGACCACGAAGGACCCATCACGACGGCTATCGCAGGGACCGGCATGGAGGTGGCTCCCGTGGCTGTCTATGGCCTGGACGGTGCGAAGCGGAACGGCCTGCAAAGGGGTGTGAATGTCGTGAGGTATGCTGACGGCTCAACCCGAACCATTCTGAAATGAAGAATCGGGAAATGAAGAATGAAGAATTAAGAATGAAGAATCGGGAATGATGAAGACGTTCGTTCGTTTTTATATCGTTGTTGTTGTTGCATTTGCCATCCTCACGGCGTGTGGGGGTGGTCCTGCACTGGCTGTCGATGCGGAGGGGGAGGAACTGGAGATGCAGTATGCCAGTCTGCTCACGCTCAGACAGTGCGACGGGTATGTCTATGTGCAAATCCGCAACCCGTGGGACTCGACGGCGGTGCTGCATTCCTACGTCTTGGTTGACAGGGAGGAGGAACTGCCCAGACGGTTGCCGCAGGGCGACGTGGTCAGAACGCCCTTGGAGAACAGTGTGGTCTATACGATGGTACACTGCGGGCTGATTGACGAGTTGGGTGCCTTCGAGGGCATCAGGGGCGTGTGCGATTTGCGATACAACGACATCGACAAGGTGCGGAACGGCGTGAGAAGCGGGCGCATCAGGGATTTGGGCGAGGGCCTGAACCCGAACATCGAGGACATCATCGACATGGGGCCCGATGCCATCCTGCTTTCCCCGTTCCAGAACGACGGCGGCTATGGGCGGCTGGGAAAGCTGGGCATCCCCATCGTGGAGTGCGCCGACTACATGGAGACTTCGGCCCTGGGCAGGGCGGAATGGATGAAGTTCTATGGCCGGCTGTACGGCAGGGGTGACTTTGCCGACAGCCTGTTCAACCAGGTTGCCCTGCGGTACGACAGCCTCAGACGGATGGCCGCCACGGTGGAGGAACGCCCGTCGGTAGTGACCGACCTGAAATACGGTGCCGTGTGGTATGTGCCGGGTGGTAACAGCACCACGGGGCATCTGTTAGTCGATGCCGGGGCGGACTATGTCTTCAAGGAGACACCCGAAAGCGGCAACCTCGCACTGGCTCCGGAGGCGGTGTTCGACCGGGCCATCGATGCCCAGTTCTGGCTGATTCGCTACAACCAGGCCACGGAGAAGACTTACGACGAGTTAGCGCAGGAGTATGCCAACTATGCCAACCTGAGGGCCTTCCAGCATCGCAATGTGTATGCCTGCAACACGGAAAGCACTCCCTTCTACCGGGAAGCTCCGTTCCATCCCGACCGCCTGCTGGAGGATTACATCGAAATCTTTCACCCCGGTTTGCTGAAGGGGCATAAAAATCGTTATTATAAGAAAATCGAGCCATGAGGATTCTGTTCATCGTTCTGACCATCATCGTGCTGTTTGCCCTGAACCTGTTCATAGGCACCGTCCACATTCCCGCTGCCGAGGTGGTGGGTGCGCTGACGGGAGGGGAGGTGTCAAAGGCTTCCTGGGAGTACATCATCGTGGGTGCCCGTTTGCCAGGGGCAGTGACGGCCTTGCTCTGCGGGGCTTCGCTGGCTGCCAGCGGACTCATGCTGCAGACTTCGTTCCGCAATCCGTTGGCCGGCCCCTCCATCTTGGGCATTACGAACGGGGCTTCGCTCGGTGTGGCCCTCGTCATGCTGGCCATGGGCGGCGTGGTGGGAACAAACGTACTTGGGGCTGACATCGAGATGGCGGGGGTCGTGGCCGTCATCTTTGCCGCCTTTGTCGGTTCCCTGCTCGTCATGGCCGTTTTGCTCCTGTTCGGCAACCTGGTTCACAGCAACACGATGCTGCTCATTGTGGGCATCATGTTCGGCTACCTCACGGGCTCGGTCATCTCGCTCCTCAATGTCTTTGCCTCGGTGGATAACGTGTTTGCCTACGTCGTTTGGGGCATGGGCAGTTTCTCCAGTGTGTCGCTGGAACAACTGCCCTGGTTCACAGTCTGCTCGCTGGTGGGTTTGACGTTGTCTGTCTTGCTCGTCAAACCGCTGAATGCATTGCTGTTGGGTGACCAATACGCTCGGAACTTAGGTTTCAATATTCGGAAAACACGCACGCTGTTGCTGCTCGCCACAGGGTTGCTCACGGCTGTGGCCACGGCCTTCTGTGGCCCCGTGGCTTTCCTCGGCCTTGCCACGCCACACGTTGCCCGCATGGTGGTGGGGACGGAAAACCACAAGCTCCTGCTGCCTGCGACCATCCTGAGCGGAGCGGCCATCGCCCTGCTCTGCAACCTGCTCTGCATCTTGCCGGAGGGGGTTGTGCTGCCCCTCAACGCGGTCACGCCGATGATTGGAGCTCCCGTCATCCTCTACGTCGTGCTATGTCGCAGAAAGGCTTGACAGAAATTCCTGCAAAACCTGTTCCACGGCGTTTTCCGTGTTCCATTCCCGCCCACGGTCGGTGGTCAGCACGGAGGAATGCACCTCGTCCCGACTGCCCCAGGCTATCCAAATGGTTCCGCTGGCTATGCCGTGATGGCTCCCTTCGGCATAGCCCGTGGAAGCCAAGGCGTAGTCCGTGTGGAACAACTCACACGCTCCCCGCACCATCTGCTCCACGACTTGTCGGCTGACGACGTCGTATTGCTCAATGTCGGCCTGCTTCACACCGAGGAAACGCACTTTCACCGCATCCTGGTAGGCCACCAATCCACCTTGGAAGTAGTCCGACGCACCGCTCACACTGGTCAGCGTGGCGGCAATCTTTCCACCCGTACATGACTCCGCTACCGAGAGGGTCTTTCCGCAACGAGTCAATGCCTCCTTGATTTTCTCTGCCAAGTCTTTGCGCATGGTATAATTATTGAGGGAAGTAATAGGGAAGTTAAAGGGGAGTTATCGCTTCGCTTGGAAGTTAAAGGGACGTATGTAATGCTGGTCAAGTAAATGTATTGTCCTTTTAACTTCCCTTTAACTTCCCTTCCATTCCTTTTTATTCAAGTTAGTTTATCAAAAAAACAGGTACGCTACGCCAATTGCTGCCAAAATGCCTGCCAAATCGGCCAGCAGACCGCAACTGACGGCGTGGCGGGTGTTACGGATGCCTACGCTGCCAAAATACACGGCCAGGATGTAGAACGTCGTGTCTGTAGAGCCTTGGAAGATGCACGAAAGTCTGCCGGCAAACGAGTCGGCACCATACTGCGTCATCGCATCGACCATCATTCCCCGTGCGCCACTGCCTGAAAGCGGTTTCATCAAGGCTGTCGGCAGGGCTGGCACAAAATCGCTGTCCAAACCCACGGCCTGCACAATCCACTCGATACCGCCAATCAGGAGGTTCATGCCACCACTGGCACGGAAGACGCCGATTGCCACCAAAATGGCCACCAGATAGGGAATCACGCGCACCGCTGTCGTGAATCCGTCTTTCGCCCCTTCAATGAAGGCATCATAAACGTTCACTTTCTTCCGCATTCCCGCCAGAATGAAACATAGGATGATGGCAAACAACAAGACGTTGGCAATCAACGAGCTCACCACGTCCATTGTCTCCTTTCCCATCTGCGAGAAGGCCCAAATGACTCCGGCCACCAACGCACAAAGCCCCCCCAGCGTACCCAGCAACACGGGTTGCAAAAGGTTAATCCGCTGATGGAGCGACACGACGATGATGCCTGCCAAGGTGGCTGCAAACGTTGCCAACAGAATCGGCACAAACACATCCGTCGGCTGCGCTGCTCCCAACTGAGCCCGATACACCATGATGCTCACAGGAATAATCGTCAGTCCCGACGTGTTCAGTACCAGGAACATAATCATCGGATTCGAAGCCGTCGCATTCCGCTCGGCCACCTCGGCCTCCGACAATCCATTCTTCATTCTTAATTCTTCATTCTTCGTTTTGTTCAGCTCCTGCATACTCTCCATCGCCTTCAGTCCCAACGGCGTGGCGGCATTATCCAGCCCCAGCATGTTCGCTGCAATGTTCATGAAGATGTGCCCCGTGGCCGGATGTCCCTTCGGAATGTCAGGGAACAGCCTTGTAAACAAGGGACTCAGCACCCTTGACAACACAGCAACCACACCACCCTTCTCACCAATCTTCATCACTCCCATCCACAACGACAACACGCCCGTCAGACCCAGAGAAATCTCAAAGCCCGTCTTCGCATTGTCAAACGTAGAACTAATGATGTCGGCAAACACACCCGTCTGACCAAAACCGACGGCCTGCACCAATGCACACACCGCCGCCAATAGGAAAAAACCAATCCAAATGTAATTCAGTACCATATATTATTACTTTTATTTCAACCATCCTCCTCCTAACCTCCCCCCATAGGGGAGGGACGCCATTCGGATGGAGACCCTCCCTGTGGGGGACTATATTGGGGCTATTTAAACTTTTTCAAAGTGGGTAATCCTCAAATGCATACAGCACCGTACTCAGATACCTTTCTCCCGTATCGGGCAACAAAGCCACAATCTTCTTGCCTCGGTTCTCCGGGCGTTTGGCAATCTCCGTGGCGGCGTATGCAGCGGCTCCCGAAGAAATTCCCACCAATACGCCCTCCAAGCGTGCCAACTCACGGCCTGTACGGATGGCATCATCATTCTCCACGTCAAAAACCTCATCAATCACACCGGCATCGTAGGTCTGAGGAACGAAACCCGCACCGATACCCTGAATCTTGTGCGAACCGCTCTTTCCGCCATTCAGTACCGGCGAAGCCTTTGGCTCCACGGCAATCACCTTCACACCGGGCTTCTTCTCCTTCAGATAACGGCCAACGCCCGACACTGTGCCGCCCGTACCTACGCCGGCCACGAAAATGTCAATCTCACCGTCGGTCTGCTCCCAGATTTCAGGGCCCGTCGTCGCATAGTGACGTGCCGGGTTCGCCTTATTCTCAAACTGTTGCAGAATCACACTGCCAGGAATACTATCACGCAATTCCTCCGCCGCACGGATGGCACCCGGCATTCCGTCCTTACCTGGAGTCAGACGCACCTCCGCACCATAAGCCTTCACCAGGTTCCGTCGCTCCACACTCATCGTCTCAGGCATGGTCAGAATCAAGTGGTAACCCTTCACTGCCGAAACCAACGCCAAGCCTACACCTGTGTTTCCGCTCGTCGGCTCAATAATCGTTGCGCCTGGCTTCAGGACACCCTTTGCCTCCGCATCCTCAATCATCGCCAACGCAATGCGGTCCTTCACACTGCCACCAGGATTGAAAAACTCCACCTTGGCAATCACGGGCGTCTCCAGCCCTTTTGCCGTTGATAATTTGTTGAGCTCTAATAAAGGAGTGTTGCCGACGAGCTCAGTCAGCCGTTTTGCTATCTGTGCCATAAATTATGTTATTTACAATATTCTTAATTCAGCCCCTTCCTAACCTCACGGGAAAACCGTGAATGGCTAACGCGGTCGGAAGCAAATTCTTCATTATTAATTCTTCATTTTTATATCTTTTCCAATGCCTGGCTCAGGTCTTCGATGATGTCGTCGATATGCTCCGTACCGATGCTCAGTCGAATCGTCGCCGGCGTAATATGCTGCTCGGCCAATTCCTTCGGCGACAGCTGCGAGTGCGTCGTCGTGTAAGGATGAATCACCAGACTCTTCACGTCGGCCACATTTGCCAGCAGCGAGAAAATCTGCAACGAGTCGATGAACTTCCAAGCTGCCTCCTGACCACCCTTCACTTCAAACGTGAAGATACTGCCGCCACCGTTCGGGAAATACTTCTGGTAAAGCGCGTGGTCGTGATGACTCTCCAAAGCCGGATGGTGTACCTTCACCACCTTTGGATGGTTCGCCAGAAACTCCACTACCTTCAGCGCATTCTCCACGTGACGCTCCACACGCAGGCTCAACGTCTCCACACCCTGCAACAGGATGAAAGCATTGAACGGCGAGATGGCAGCACCCGTATCACGCAGGATGACGGCACGAATGCGGGTGACGTAAGCCGCTGCACCCACCGCGTCGGCAAACACGATGCCGTGATAGCTTGGGTCTGGCTTTGCCAGCGTCGGGAACTTCTCAGGGTCAGCCTTCCAGTCAAACTTGCCACCGTCAATGATGACACCGCCCAGGCTCGTACCGTGACCACCCAGGAACTTCGTGGCCGAGTGTACCACTACGTCAGCCCCATGCTCCAGCGGACGAATCAGGTAAGGTGTACCAAACGTGTTATCCACAATGAATGGAATACCATGCCTGTGAGCCACGGCAGCCACACCTTCCAGGTCAAGCACGTCGCTGTTCGGATTGCCAAACGTCTCTGCATAGACCACCTTCGTATTCGGCTGAATCGCAGCCTCCAACGCCTCCAAGTCATTCACATTGAGAATCGTGTTCGTGATACCCTGTGTCGAAAGCGTGTGGGTAATCAAGTTATAGCTGCCACCATACAGATTGTCTGCAGCCACGATATGGTCACCTGCCTGCACGATGTTCTGCAGCGCATACGTAATGGCAGCGGCTCCACTGGCCACAGCCAAGCCGGCCACACCACCCTCAAGGGCTGCCACACGCTCCTCAAACACAGACTGCGTCGTGTTCGTCAAGCGACCATAGATGTTACCTGCATCCCTCAGACCGAAACGATCGGCAGCGTGCTGACTATTGTGAAACACATAACTCGTCGTCTGGTAAATAGGCACTGCCCGTGAATCCGTTGCCGGGTCAGCCTGCTCCTGACCAACATGAAGCTGCAAAGTCTCAAAACGATAATTCTTCTTGTTACACATAACTCTTTTTCCTTTCTTTTATTATATTGTTAATGAATTTTCTTGATTTTTTCGCTGCAAAGTTACGCGATTTGGAAATATCCACCAAAATTCTTGATAAAATCAGAAAATACCACTAATTTTGCGCCTCAAACAGTGTTTTCCACCAAAACACAAAGAAAAAGAAACTCCAAACAGAAAAATCTTCCAAAAACATGGCAACAACACTCGACGAAACCGACCTCCAAATCCTCAAAACCCTCCAAAAAAACGCAAAACTCACCACCAAAGAGCTGGCCGATGCCCTAAATCTCACCCCCACACCCGTTTTTGAGCGCCAAAGACGCCTCGAAAAGAAAGGCTACATCAAGAAATACGTAGCCATCCTCGACCCCGAAAAACTGGACCGCAGTCTCCTCGTCTTCTGCAAGGTGAAGCTTCAGCAAATCAACCACGACATGGCCGATGCCTTCACCCGCCACATCCAGCGCATCCCCGAAGTCACCGAATGCTACAATACCTCCGGTGCCTACGACTATTTATTAAAGGTACGCGCCCGCGACATGAAGCAATATCAGGAATTCGTCCTCACCAAACTCGGCGACATCGAGAACATCAGTGCCATCGAAAGCACCTTCGTCATGAGCGAAGTGAAACAAATCCACGGCATCAATTTGTAACCAAAGCCCCCTCCTACCCCCCCTATAGGGGAGGAACTCCATTTGGATGGCATTCTTCATTTCCCCCGATTCTTCATTCTTCAGAAAAGGCTCAGGACACATTGAGTGACCTGAGCCTTCGCATTGTTTAACTAAACTCTGAATTATCTTCGTTATTTGATGAAGATCTTGCGGACGGTGCCATCGGCGTAACGCACGAGGTTGACACCCTGCTGGGGAGCCTGGAGCGGTGTGCCTCCGATGGTGTAGAAGGCAACGGGCTGGCAGGCAGCAGCGTCAAGGGTCTGCACGTCGGTAGCCAGTGCGTCAATGTCGGCACCTGTGGGAATTTCTGCGGAGTCGTAGGTGAGGCGCCAGTTGTCGAGTTTGAACCAGCCCTTGCCACTGCCCTGAGCTACGCCGTCGCGGTCGATGTTGTTGGTGCGGAAACCAATCTTGATGTCTCCGGCCTCGGCCAGACCAAAGGTGAGGCTGACGGTGTGGGAGTAGTCGGAACGTGGAGCCTCGCACTCATAACCCGCATAGACAAGGTGGGGAACGTCGGTGGCTGCGGAGAGTTCGTCAATCTCAGCTGCAATCTGTGCGTCGCCCGGCAGGTTGTTCTCGTAGTTGCCTTCATAGGAATACATGGCCACGTAGTCGTTGGCAAAAATGCGCTGGGTCGTGATGCAGTAGCCTGCCCAGTTGTACTGTACCAATACGTCGCAGGTCAGGGTGTAGGTACCGGCTGGCATGTTGCCGAGGGTCTGAGAGAGTTCCACTTCGGGGATGCTGCCAGTCCAGATGCCCCAGAGGTTGTCGCCGTCGCTGGGCTGACGGGTAACGGTGGTGCCGTTCTCCAGTTCAACGCTGATGTTGTCGCCCGTGTTGATGGCACACCAGTTTTCGACGCCGGCACGGCTGATTTCGGCTGCGGTGTTGGTCTGTTCACCGTTGATGTAGAGGTTCCAGCCTTTAGGAGCGTTGGCAACGCCGCCTGAGCCAGAGTTACCCTGAGCAGAGAGGTCTTCGAACGATGGGTTCTGGATGTAGTCGGTCAGGTCGGAACCTTCCTCAATCTCGTCGCTCTGGATGCAAGCCTGGAGGGCTGCGTCGAGTCCGGCGATGATGGAGTCGATGGCTGCCTCGTCGGCTGCGGTTCCATCGGTATAAGCCTCTTCTGCCTCAGCGATGACGTCGCTATACTCGCCAGCTCCCATCTTGGTGCTGTACTGTTCGAGATAGCCATAGTGCTGCTCGATGGCGTCATTCAGTTTCTGATAAGCTTTCACGCTGTTATCAACGGTAACAAGGAAGTCCTTGGCAGAAAGGATGGCAGCAGCAAACTCCTCAACGGTGTTGGTTTCGGTCAGTTCCTGCATGTTGTCAACGCGGTCGTTGAGTTCCTCCATCAGGGTTGCAGACATGGGCTCGTTGGCTGCACTGTACTCGCCAAGGATGTTGGTGTAGTGCTCATAGACGGCGATGGCGTCCTCGGGTACGTAGCCCACCTTCTGAATGCGGAAGTTGTCAAGTTTGAACCAGCCGTCGCCACCTGCTCCGTTGGAACTTGTACGGTTGGCTGCAGCAATGTTACCGTCGGTGCGGAGGCCGAAGGTAAGGGTTCCGTCATAAACGAAGGCGCTCACCTCAATCGGTTGCAATTCCGTGTCGGTCTGAGGCTCGAAGTTACCGGCGAAAGCATAGGCCTCACTGTTGTCGAGCAGGCTGGTATTATAGTCTTCCTCGAAGCCGAAGTAGGTGGAGTTGAGGTTACCGAAGACGCGCTGCGTAGTGCGACGGCTACCGCTTCCGTTGGCGCCGACCATAAGTCCGGCAGTGATGATGTAGGTACCATTGTCAAGACCCGTGATGGTTTGGCTGATTTCGTACTGTGGAACTGAGCCAACCCAAAGACCGAAGCCGTAGTTGCCGTCCTTCACGTCGCCGTTGCAGTCGGCGTTGACACCATGCCAAGCACTGATGCCGGCATTGCGGACATCGTCGGCTGTAACACACAGCTCTCCATTGACATACACATTCCAACCGGCAGGAGCGCCAGCAACGCCTGTGGTCGTAGAACCACCCTGTGCGGAAAGGTCTTCGAACGACATGTTCTTACCGAGGCTGGTCACGTCGCCATTGCCCATGCTGTAGTTGAGTTCTGCCTGTTTCAGGGTCTCAACAGCGCTTGCCAGTGCGTTGGTGTCAGTGTTTTTATTGAAAAGGTCGAGTGCGGTCTCCACGGCTGCGGCCAGCACAGCGTCGTCAGTCTCATTGAGCAGCATAGCGGCCTCAATCTCTTCGTAGAGGGTGATTTTAGTCGTCAGCATGGCACTGATAATCTCTGCGTCATCCTCGTTGTAATCTACAGAATTGTAGAGAGCAGCCGCTGCATCGGCGGTCAGGGAGAAGCCTGCTTCGTAGCCTGCATAGTCGCAATAATTTTCATAGAAGTCGTTGATGGTCTTGGAAACCTTCATGTCGGCCATATAGGCAGGGATGTTCTCCACGGAAACGAAACCCCAGTTGAAAGAGGTGGAGTCGTTGGCTGAGAAATAGAGGTCGCCCGTTGACTCGTCCTCAACTTCCGTAACACCACCGACACAGTCGGGGTACCAAGGTCCTGTGTAATAGGTGGCCACGAAATACTGGCTGCCGTTGTTGAGGTGAAGACGGATGTCCTTGGTCGGCGTGAAAGGTGCCTGTGCCAAAGCGCTTCCGTTGTTACCCTCGCCGAGGATGAGGTTGTAGAAGTTACCTTCCTTCGGATCGAGCGTCCACAGAACCGGCTCCGTCGAAGTAACGTTCAGGTTGGGACTGCCGCCAGGAACACCCATGTAAAGGGTCTCCTCTGGGTTGTCAGCGTTGGGAAGGCTGAACGCCCAAGTGCCGTCTGCATTCTGGATGGCCGTCAGGGCATAGTCGGCATAGTGGGAGTCGGATTCTCCGAGGAAGTAGAGAGCACCGTCCCAGCTGGTGCGGGACATGTACTGCGTTGGGGTTTGTGCTTTGTTGACAAGTACATATTTGTTGCCAGAAACGGGACGCTCCGGCTGCACTTTGGGAGTGACTTGGGCATTAGCGACCAAAGTCGATACCAAAAGCGAAGAAAGAAGTAAAAATTTCTTCATCATAGGATTTGGAGTTGTTAGTTAAAAAATGGTGAAATTAGGATTCTAATATTATAAATGAGTAACAGGCGTGATTTCCGACTGATGCGTCCTGTCTTTTTGTGCTTTTGTGGCAACAGAATATGGAAACCATTGCAAATTTAAGGTGTTAAAAAGAGTCTAAAACAAAGATTCCGTATCAAAAAATAAAACAAATGTAACAATTTGTTTCCATCTTTGTTGTTCAGAAGAAAAACTATCGCTACTTTTACGGCGTTAAGCCTTTTATATTCATAAATTTTATACCCCAATAGCCCGATGTGTCGCACTGCCTTTAAATCTTTCATATTTGTTACTTTTGTGATAGTATATCAGGTATGTTATGCTCAGAACATCATTGTCAAGAACCTCCCGACACAACGTTTGCTGCCTTCTGCCAACCTGCACCATATCGTAAAGGATCAGGAAGGATACATGTGGTATGCCACCGAGGATGGCCTGTGTCGTGACAATGGCTACCAAGTGGATGTGTTCCGCAGCGACTATGATTGCCCGGACTTCTGGCCGTCCAACGACATTGTGGATTTGGCCGTTGGAAAAGACCGCAAGATATGGGCGGCAACGAGGGCGGGACTCTACTATCTTGACAAGGCGGATTACCAGCTGAGGCAAGTGACGGACGACAGGATTCCCCATCGCAGGATTAATTATATAGATGTGACAAGCGACGGAACCGTGTGGGTCGTGGGCGGAAAGCGTATCGTCCGACTGACAGCGGAAGGGACGGTGAAGAAAGTGTATCAGCTAAACAATCCCGGCGACGGAAAGAAGTTTGTGACCAGTATTCAGGAAGACAGCCAAGGACGCTACTGGATATTTGAGTGTCGGGGTGGCATCCGCCGGTACGACGTTGGCTCCGACTCGTTTGTTCCCTGCCGCTGGGACTGCCCCTACGAACCGCATGGGGGATTCTACGAGGACGTGGCACATGGGTGTTTCTGGGTGAGTACCTGGGGCATGGGAGTCGTGAAGTATGTGTTGGGAGCCAGGGACGATGCGCACCGTGTGGAGTATCAGCCATGCACGTATGAAGGCCGGACGTTGGACGAGAGCAAGGGAAAAATCATTGCGATGGAATGTGACGGACGGACGTTGTGGTGCTCGGCCATGGATGGCTTTTACGCATACGACATTCAGGAGGATGGGACGCTCCAGCCGCATCCGACGGAAAGTTTGGTTCCGCAGGGCAAGAAGGTGTTTGCCGCCATCTATGTGGATGCAGGAAAGAACGTGTGGGTAGCCAGCTATTCGCCTCGCACATTCATCCTGTGCCGTCAGGGCGATGGGGGCAGACGTTTCACCTTCCCGTCGATGGAGACGCAGACAGGGATGGAGATGATTGCCGAGCATGTAGTGGAGGATGTAGATGGCTGGGTATGGATGTGGCACCTGCGTTTTGGTCTTGTGGTGTGGAATCCCCAGACCGATGAAAGCCACGTTGTGTTGGAGACACAGCGGGAACTGGAAGCGTCGAAGGTGATGAGTGGCAGAAGGGCCGGAGGCGTCTGGATGGCTGCGGGAACAACGGTACGGGCAATGGAATGGGAAGGCGGACAGGTGTATGGCAAGGAAGTGATAGACGTGAAGCAGGAAGTGAGATGCTTGCTCGATGACGGGAAAGGGCATCTGTGGATTGGTACTTCCGATGCGATTTTTTGCTACGACATGAAGAATGCCAAGGCCGTAAACCGTGCCAAAGCCGTAGGCAGTGTCGATAAGATGGAACTGTCGGACGATGCCCGGAAACTCTACTTTGTCTCTCCCCAATACGGATTGGGCGTGGTGGATGTAGCGCGGGGCGGGGTACGGAGGTTGTCTGCCGGTCTGGAAGGCGGGTTCACAACACTGGCGGTTTCTTCTCAGGGAAAGGTGTGGACGGCATCGGGACAGGGCGGTGTGTTCTGCTATGATGTGGCGACCGATTCGTTGGAACGGGACGCCGACGTAAGCCTGTTGGACGGAGGAGCCGTGATGGATTTGACAACCGACCGTTTAGGCCATGTCTGGGTGATGGCCAGCAAATGCCTGAAAGAGTATAGCCCGCGCTGGAAGACTTGCCGAATGTTCTATGCAGAAGACGGAGGCATCGATTTGGACTACTTTCTATGCATGGGCAACCTGAAGGGGCAGGTGTGCGTGGGAGGTGCTGGTGGATTGTGCTTGCTGACTCCGACGGTGGAACTCGACCGCCATTCGGTCGTTCGAAAGCCTTTGTTCTCGTCGGTGACCGTCGATGGGAAGGAGCATCTTTTCGGGCAGGAGGAAACGGAGTGGGTCATTGCGCCGGGCGATGTAAGCGTGGCGGTGAATTTCAGTACGTTGGACCACCTGAATGCCGACCGCATCGGGTATGCCTACTGTCTGCACCGTCGCGGAGAGGAGGCTGCAGGCTGGACATACCTGCCCATCGGACAGAACACGGCCTATTTCGGTGCCTTGGAAAAGGGGGATTATGTGCTGGAGGTGAAGGCGACGGATGCCTATGGAAACTGGGGTGAGGAAGTGGCTTGCCTCCCCATCGTGAGGGAACCGGCTTGGTGGGAAACGTGGTGGATGTATGCGTTGTATGTCCTGTCGGGAGCTACTGTCCTGGCCTGCATCTTCTATTTCTACTTCCGCAACAAGATGCAGCGCATGGAGATTGAAAAACTGGTGGCGTTGGCACAAAAGATGAGGGGACAACGGGAAGGCCCGGCAAGAGAAGCGACAACCGCAGAAGGCGTTGAGCTGTCACCCGAGGAAGGAGCAAGGACGGAATGCGACGAAAGGACACTCTCCAAGGAGGAGCGGAGCTTCCTGCTGAAAGCAAAGGAAAAAGTGGAAAAGAATCTGGGCAACCCCAATTACACGACGGAGCAGTTTGCCAGCGACATGTGTATGAGCCGCATGAGCCTTTACCGCAAGCTGCAACATACCACGGGACAGGCACCTACGGAGTTCATCCGCATGGTTCGCCTGAAGGAGGCGGCACGGTTGCTCAGGGCAGAGGGCTACACCGTGACAGAAGCAGCAAGGCGCACAGGCTTTGCCACTTCTTCCTATTTCACGAAATGTTTCAAGGAGGCATTCGGCGTGTTGCCAGCCGAATACCGAAAAAAGCAGAAGAATGGGCGAGGAACGGTCAATAGCCAAAATATTGCTCCAGACGCTGCCGCTCCTTCCGAGTGATTTGGATGACGCTGCCGTGCCGAGGCGTGAAATTGCCCTTTGTGGGTGTGTCTTTCACGTATTGGAACGTCTTCAGGTCGCCGCGACAGAACTGGTAATGACCGTTGGCATAACAGTCATACATTAATATATAGTCCTTGCTGCCGATGAGCGGGAACACGCTGCTGCCCTCCACGGGATATTGCCCCGCCTTTTGCAGATGCCGCCACTCGACGGTGTAGGGGCCTGTCAGCTGTTTGCTGGTGGCCCGCATCACGCCCTGCCGGGTACGCCAGCCGCCGTCGGGCCCTGCCGGGTTGATGACGCTACGGCCCTCGTCCTTGAAGAAAAGCACGTACTCCTTGTTCTGCTTGTCATAGACGATGTCGCCGTCGATGGCAGCCTTGCCGAAGTCGAACAGCAGACGTGGCTCGGTGATGTCGGTAAAGTCCTCATTCACGTAGGAATAGAACAGCTTGAAGTGAGGCTGGTAGAAGCGCTTCTTCTCGCCCGTCTTTCGGTTGGTTTCCCAGTCGTCGGTCTCGTATTCCCAGTCATGGCGGCCAATGCTATAGTAAATCATGTATTTTCCCTCCACGGGATCCCAGATGGTCTGCGGTGCCCAGACGGCATGAAGGTTCTGACGGTCAAAGCCTTCCAGGTTGGGGAAGCGTGTTGGAAAGTCTATGGCCGTGTGCTGCCAGTGAATCAGGTCGGTGGATTTCATCAGGATAAGTCCGTCGTTCGACTGCCAACCCAGGCTGGAACGCATGTCGGTCAGCACCATGTAGAAGGTCTTGCCGTCCCTGCCCCGCAGGATGTGGGGGTCACGGATGCTCCGTGTCAGGGCAATGCTGTCCGAACCGACGACGGGTTTTCCGTCGTTCAGACTACGGTAGTTGAAGCCGTCGTCACTGATGGCAAAACGGATTTGCTCCCCTTCCGGCGTGTTGTTCGAGAAGAAGGCAAACAGGTAGGAAGAATACTTCTTTGCCTGCATCGACAGGCAAAGAAGGGCGAGCACAAGGCTCAGGACTTTTTTCATTTTTGGTTAAGGTATTGGTTGACAAGGTTTGTAATCTCGCTCATCGTCACCGTGCTGCCCGGTTGGAAGTACTGCTGGATGAGCGTGGTGATGTCCTCGACCGTGACGCCGTCCTCACCCACTACCGGGGCGTTCAGGTGGGCCGATGCGCCTGCCTCTGTGTCGTTCATGACAAGGGCCACCTCTTCGGCTGAGAGGGCATAGTTGTAGATACGGAAATCGTCCAGATAACCCTTGAACAGCGGGTCGCTGGCAAACTGACTGCGACCGATGTAGCAGAGCGAAGGCATGATGTCGCTGGGCTTCAGCGTAAATTCGTCACTGCTTGCGGCCAGCTCACCGTCGTTGTACAGTTTCACGCTGACCGTGCCGTCCTGATTCGGTTGCAGGGTCACGGCGATGTGCTTCCACGTGGTTGCCCGCAATCGGGCACCCGTCGAGAGAATCTGCTCCTCACCGCCGTTCTTCATCACAAAGCGCATTTCCGAACCGTTCGACGGCGTCAGGAACATATACTGGTCGGTACTGTTGCCAAAGTCAAACACACGTTCCCAGCTGTTCGAACCGCTCCAACGCACCCAGCAGGCAATAGTCATGGCATCCTGCGTCACGGCGGCATAGGGCAGTTGCATGTAACCGTTTTGCGACGACAGGTTCAGGGCATTCGTTCCCGACTTCTTCATCGTGTTGACCGAGTACTTCTCCGTACCGTAGAAGGCTGCGTCAAAGTGGTTCTGGCTCTTGTCCGACATATCACCGTCAAACTGCTGTTGCAGAACCAGGCGTTTCTTTGTCAACATCTTGGCCGTCACCTCCTCCGAAGGCACCGAGCGGTTGCCTGGATAATCCACGGCCACCACCTTGTAGCTGTAGGTATGTCCTTCCAGGGCAGAGTTGTCCAGGAACGTACAAACGGTGTCGTTGCGTCCAATCGTATTCCACACGCCGTTTTCGCCACGCAGGATGTTGTAGCAAATCGTGTCGGCATCCACCACGGCTTCCCAGTCCAAACGGATGCTGCCCGTTTGTGGCGTGGCCATCAGGCCGGTCGGAGCCTTGGGTGCCGTCACCTCACCCTTCGAGTAAATCGACTGGAAACGCCACATGGCTTTTTTCTTCGTCGAAGCCAAGGCGGTGGGAGCAGGCACATCCACCAGGTTCACGGGATTCACGGCACTGCCCGTATAGTTCAGGCACTTGCCGCTCAGACGGCTGATGATATACCAGCAGCCTTCACCCGCATATTTCAGGTACCACTGCTCGTTGGCACCGTGTCCGGCGTTGTAGCAAATGGCCTGGGCACCTGTATTGAGGTTGTTGTTCAGCACGTTCAGGTGCCACGTGTCGTTGCCCGCATTGTCAATGAACCAATAGGAGCAGTCGCCGTCGGTATAGCTCGGATAGACTTTCCATTGCTGCGTCGTACCGCTCGTCTTACGGCCCGTACAGCTCACGGCGTTCGTACCATTGGCCGTCAGCATGTTCTTCTTGCTGTAATAGTTACATATCATGTACGTGCCGTTGACAGGAGCCTGTGGCACATCCTCGCCCCACGTCACGTCGAACGAGTATTCGGCATTGATTTGCCCTTTCTGGTAGCCCGTGCCGCCCGGCAAGTCGTAGGTGAACTGCCGAGTAGGACCATAGCCATTGAAATACACGTCCTTCGTCGTCGATACAAATCGGTAGCTGGAGTTGTTGGCCTGTCGCTCCGAAGAACCGATGTAGCCATGCACCTCGCCTGTCTCGTCGTTGCGATACACGGCACCCGACGTCCAGTGGCTGCGGTCTTCACCGTAGCCGATGCGCACACCCTCGTTTGAGTCAATGCAGAACTGGCCTCTGGCACGGCTGTCAAAGCCCCACCAAATACCGTTCTCCATGCCATACTGCACTCCGACGATGGCCTCGCCCACATTGTGCAACTCGTCTGCCGTGGCAGCCTTTCCGTCGGCTTTCACCTGGGCAAAGAAGTTCGCATAATTATCGAACGAACCAGCCAGCTGGTGCGTGTTACCCTCGTCCAAGTATTCCTTTAGGTAGTTATACCAGGGCATGGCGCGGTCATCGTTCAGCGTATTGCCGCCGCACACACGGATGTTGTCGAAATAGGGGTCGGCCTTAATCAACTTGGCTATCTCCAGGAAATCCTTCATGGCCTGTGTCTCGCTGGTGGCTTGCTGCCACACATAGTCCGGCTCGTTGAAGGGCGACACGCTTACCACCGTCAATCCCTGCGTCAGCACGTAAGCCACACTGGCCTTGATGAGACGATACCATTCCTCGGGCTTTCCCTGATAGTTCGTCCGGCCCGTGAAATCCTCTATTTTTTCCCCGTCCTTCATCGGGTATTCGCCGTTGGCATCCACCTTGAAGAACAGGGCTTCATGGTCGCAGTTCAGGTTGACCACCGTCGTTCCCGTCCGCTTAATCAGGTCGCAACGTCCTTTCAGTTTCTTCTGCTGCCGGGTCGTCAGGGTATAAGTGCCGTCACCATTGTCCGTCACCAGGTCGATGGGTTGGAACGACACACGTCCCGTGGCAAAATTACCCTTGCCAATCCAGTTCACGCCCCGGTTCACGTTGAAATCCCAGTCCCAGGCCGCATCCATACCCCAGTTCACTCTGTACTCCTCCCCTTTGGCATCCACGTCAAACGCAATGGTGCAATCCGTCATTTTGTACGCATTCAGGAAGTCGGAAGCCTTCTGTCCCATTATCGGGACAGCCCAACCTAATTGCATCAAAAAGAAAAAACAGAAACTTTTCATATTCATGTACGATTTATAATTTATAATGCCTGGTTTTCCGGGGAGTATCACAGCCATCCGGGAGGGGAGAAAGAGATTGTCTTACTTTCTACCGCCCATGAAACGAAGAAGATGCAGGAACAGGTTGACGAAATCGAGATACAGGCTCAGGGCACCCAGCAGGGCTATCTTCTCTGTGGTCTCGCCTGCCTCGGCATCAGCCAACATCAGCTTGATTTTCTGCGTATCATAGGCCGTCAGACCCACAAATACCAGTACACCGATGCCAGAAACAACCATATCCAGCAGGCCGTTCTTCAGGAACAGGTTCACCACGGTGGCGATAATCACACCAATCAGTGCCATCACCAAGATGTTGCCTAATTTGCTCAGGTCTTGCTTTGTCACCGCACCGTACAAGGCCATCACGCCGAACGTGCCAGCGGTCACAAAGAAGGTCGTCGCAATCGAGTCCACCGAATAGATCAAGAAGATGGATGACAGCGTCGCACCGTTCAGCACCGAATACAGCAGAAACAACAACGTCGCCGTCATCGACGAAATCTTGTTGATGGCTGCCGACAGCCCGAATACCAGTGCCAACTCAGCTATCAGCAGACCGTAAAACACCACCCGGCTACCAAAGATAAGCTCCTGAATTGCAAAATTCGTAGCCACGTAATAGGCCGTCAGACCCGTTACGGCCAGCGCACCGCACATCCACAGAAACACACTACGCATCAGCGTTCGTTCTGCCACAGCCGTTTCAGTATCGCTATATCCGGCCACACTATAATTCCGATTGTAATTGAATTCACTCATAGTCTTTTTCCTTTACATTTAACATTTTACATATCTTTCACTTTTTCCTTCCAAGAGGAAACAAGTGCGCAAATGTAACGTTTTTCCATGTTTCCACAAAGAAAAAAATCTTAATAATTGAAAACACGCACCTTTTTTACCTCTATTTTTCAACCCTCGCTAACCCCTTCCCACTCACTTCATTACAACGCAGTACTCTTTCCGAGATGACGCAGTACTCTATTCGACGTGACGCAGAACTCTATTCACGAAAAGAGTACTGCGTTGTGACGGGGTGAGTAAAAGTGCCGTTTTGAAGGAGTTCGGAGGCTCGGACGAGGGGCTGTTACAAGCAGGTAACAATGCCCCGAAAAGGTGTAACATTTCACAAGATACATGTTACATTATTGAAAAATTATGTTTCACGTGCAAAATTAATATTGTATAAAAGGCCGTAATTTTGCATCGAAGAAACATCTGCACTTGAAAGTGATGAAAAAACATAAAAACCGAATGAATATGAGAAAAAAGATTTTGGCAGCCTTAGCGGCTTGCCTCCTGACCTTTCCGGCTGCGGCTCAGAGTGAGCTTCCACCCCTGCACGTGGATGGTAACCAGCTGAAGGATGACCAAGGCAACATTGTGGTGCTCCACGGTGTGATGGACACTCCAAGCCCTTATTTCAACAACTACCGATGGACGACGTGGGCCGAAGGCTGTTCCGACAGTAAGATTTCAGCCTGCGTGAACTACTTCAACAGACTGTTCACAGCCATTACCGACTCGACGAACGGCGCTTACTGCAACCTGTTCCGTCTGCACTTGGACTGCTGCTGGACGAACGACAATTCGGTTTCCTACCCCGTGGATGACCGTGAAAGTGGAACGGGTGAGGCAAACATTTCCCACTACAGCGGCACACGACTGACGAGGTACATGTCGCTGCTGTACTGGAAGATTGCCTTGCAGGCTATCCGTCATGGCATGTATGTCATCATGCGTCCGCCAGGCGTATGCCCCGGCACCATCTACGTGGGCGGCAGCTATCAGAAGTACCTGCTCGACGTGTGGGACCGTGTGACGAAGAATGCCAACGTGAAGAAGTACTCCGGCCAAATCAGCATCGAGCTGGCCAACGAGCCGGTGAGCGTAAAGAATGCGGACGGCAGCGAGGGTGACAATACGCTGCACGATTTTTTCCAGCCGATTGTGGATAAGATTCGTGCAAACGGCTTCGAGGGTATCATCTGGGTGCCAGGCTCTGGTTGGCAGATGAACTACAAGCCGTATGCCAAGGTGCCCATCACTGGCGACCAGATTGGCTATGCCGTGCATGATTATGTGGGCTGGTACGGCACAAGTGACGCCAACCATGACCACAATGCAGCCATCAAGAACTTCGGCGAGTCTATTCCCATCGTCCGCACCAACCCCATCGTGATTACGGAGGTCGATTGGAGCCCTGAGAAGGAAGGAACAGGACACTACGATGAGCACGGCAAATGGGTTGTAGCCAACTACGGCACGTGGGCCACAGGTACGACCCGCAAGTGGGGTCTGGCCTACAAGGCTGTGCTGGACTACTACAAAAACATCTCCATGACACTGTCGGGTACGGCTTGCTACATCGACATCGACGACTACGAAAACAACAGAAAAGTGACTCCTGCATTCAAGACGGCCATGGAGGCCAACGGACTGGATCCCTACGAGGGATGCGGCGTGGCTTGCTTTGAGTGGTATGCCGACTATGCAAAGGTGAACTATGCGTCAACGGAGCGCTACCAGCCCAAGCAGGTGGTGCCAGACAACCCATTTGCGATAACGAAGGAGTGGTTTAACCCGACGATTCTGTATGAGAACACCTGTACATACGCAAATCCTACCTCCACGAATCCACTGAACACACTGAAGCTGATAAAGGCAGGCTGTGCCGGATGGCGTTTTGAGAACGAGGAAGGCATTGACCTGACTCCATACAAGTATTTGGTCATCGAAACACAAAGAGCTGCCTCAAAGAACACCCGCTTCTATCTCTACGACACGTCGAACTTCTGGGGAGACCGCTATGTGGCAGACATTGCCTCACAGAAGGTGGTGAAGATTGAGTTGAGTGAGCTGAAGACGGAGTCGGGCCGCGACCTTGACTTGAGCCACATCCGCCTGGCAGGTTTCTGTTCGGCTGGTGCCGACCAGACGTTCTACTTGAAGAGGGTATTCCTGAGCAACGACGGTGTAAACCCAGCCGAGACAACGCCAGAGGTAACTTTGCAGGATGTAGTGACCCTCATCGGCAACTACCTGAAGGCCGAATCGACGGTAAAGATGAACGAGATTACAAAGATGATTGAAAGTTTGAAGTAAGATGAAACACTTGAAATTTCTGTGCTCTGCGCTGCTGATGCTCTCTGCTGTGACGCTCAAGGCATACAAACAGGAGAGCATCAACGTCAATGTGAACGGGCAACAGCGCAACATGGTGGTGTTTACGCCAACCACCACACAAAGCAACATGCCGCTGATGATTGTCACTCACGGAATGAACCAAGACCCGGAATACCAGTATGGTGCCGACAAGTTCTACAACCTGATTGACACGGCGAAGTTCGTGGTGACCTATCTGCGCAGCGATGGCAGAACGTGGGACATCAACGGAACGAAGGATCAGGACTTTGTGCTAAAGAGCATTGACGAAATGGCCAGCCGCTACAGCATCAACACGAACCGCGTGTATTGGTCGGGCTTCTCGATGGGCTCCATGCTGATGTACCACTGCATGGCCAACGTGCAGGACAAAATTGCCGCCTTCGCCCCGACGAGCGGCATCCAGTTCAGCGAACAGCCGTGGACGAAGTGCCAGAAACCCGTCAACCTCATTCACTGCCATGCCTACGGCGACGACGTGTTCGGCTATGAGCAATATGGCATCCACGACTACGTGCAGCACATGGCCGAGATGAACCAGTTCACCACCTATATTAAATTGGAGAACTACAACCCCGGCAGTTGGTACAACGGCGACAAGGAGGTGTGGAGCAGCGACAAGAACGGTAGCGTGGTGGAATTGTTCTCCTACAACAACGGTGGCCACTGGCCCATGGATGGCAATGCGAAGGAAATCTGGAACTTCTGCCGCCGTTTCAGCCTGCAGACGACCGCCGAACAACTGCAAAGCATCTGGAACAAGGGCAACAACCTCATCATCGAATGGAAGGACACGCCGGAAATGACGGCCAAGGCAGTATATAAGTCACTGCAAAACGCCCTGGTCAGCTACGAACCGTCCAAGATGGAGACCGAGGCACAGCAGACGAAGGCCATTGCGAAGCTGGAAACCTTCATCGGCCTGTTTGAGAAGACGGCAGCCACCATGACGAAGAAGGTGAATGCGGGCGAGATGGAACAGCCTACGGCATTCGACCCAAACTTTCACATCTACCTTTGCTTCGGACAGTCGAACATGGAGGGAAACGCCGCCATTGAAGCACAGGACCGTGCCGAGTTAGACCCGCGTTTTCGCATGATGGCGGCAGTCGATATGCCGTCGTCGGGCCGCCAGAAGGGAAACTGGTACGTGGCCTATCCCCCACTCTGCCGCGATTGGACGGGCCTGACCCCAGCCGACTACTTTGGCCGCGAAATGGTGGAAAACCTGCCTGACAGCATCAAGGTGGGCATCATCAACGTGGCTGTCGGCGGATGTGCCATCGAACTGTTTGACGAAGACCAGTGCGCCAGCTACATTGCCAGTGCGGCAAGTTGGTTGCAGGGATATTGCGCCGAATACAACAACAACCCATACCGCACACTAATCAACTTGGCTAAGAAGGCACAGAAGGTGGGTGTCATCAAGGGCATCCTGCTACATCAGGGCTGTTCAAACAACAGTCAGCCAGACTGGCCTGTGAAGGTGAAGCGCGTGTATATGAGAATGTTGAACGAACTGGGACTGAACGAGGAGGAGACCCCGCTGCTCATTGGCGAGCTGTTGGCTCAGGACATGGGCGGTATCTGCTGGGGACACAACAATATCATTGCGAAGACCAATGCCGTGATTCCCAATGCCCACGTCATTTCGTCGGCAAAATGCCCCGCAGCGTCGGACGGACTCCACTTCACGGCTGAGGGCTACCGCATGATTGGCAGACGCTACGGACAGAAGATGCTGTCGCTGCTGGGACAGAAACAGACCATCGACTTCGACCGCACGGAGTCGCTTTTCCCCCTGAAGCCCGAGGCTTTCAACGGCTCGCTCTATCTGCAAGGCACGTTCAAGAAGGTGGGTACAGGTGGTTCCCTCACCTCGACCCAGAGCGGCAACATGGGCGGATGGAGATACAGCAAGGGGCTGGACCTGTCGAAGTACAGATATCTCATCTTCAAGTTGATGCGTAGCGGTAGCTGCAAACCAGTCGTAAGGATTTATGATACGGACGACTACCTGGCACCCTGCTTCACAGCCTCGATGGGAACGAACAAGGAGGTGGTCATTGACTTGCAGGACATGAAAACGGCAGACGGTAAGACCGTTGATCCCAGCCACATCTATCTTCTGGGCGTTGAGACGGATGCCAGCCAGGCACTCTACATTGCCAGTCCCGTCCTGAGCAACGACGGTAGAACGGCTGTCACCCTTCCGCAGGATGTCAACGCGCTCATCAACAAATACATGAGTGCAAGTTCAACCGTAAAGATGAAAGATATTACAGCGCTGATTGAGAAGATGGTAGAAGAGTAGAAAAAAGCCCTGGTCAGGGGAAAAAGAAAAAGTGAAAAGTAAAAAATTTGCTGCTACCTTATGGAGAGAAGACTTTCCGTGGTAGCAAATTTTTTACTTTTCACTTTTCCTTTTTCCCTTTATTCCGTACCTTTGCAACCAAAATTGCAAATTGCAGATGACAAAAAGGCACACATACGTTGCCAGTATCGGCTTCTTCGACGGCGTCCACACGGGACACCGATTCCTGATTGAGCAGGTGAAGAAAGAGGCTGTGCGAAGGGGAATGCAATCGATGGTGGTAACGTTTCCCGTACATCCAAGAAAGGTGTTGCAATCTGACTATCAGCCCAGTCTGCTGACAACAAGAGAAGAAAAGCTAATGTTGCTGAGGGAAACGGGTATTGACCGCGTGGCATTACTCGACTTCACAAAGGCCGTGGCAGAGATGTCGGCTTGTGACTTCATGGACGTGTTGCGCAGGGAGTATGACGTGCAAGTGTTGGTCGTGGGATATGACCATCGATTTGGACATGGTCGCACGGAAGGATTTGAAGATTATGTGAGATATGGCCAAAAGCTTGGCATGGAAGTAGTGAGGGCACGGGAGTTGCCAGGCGGTGCTTCTTCGACAGCGGTACGCAGGGCCCTGGAACAGGGTGACGTGCAGACGGCCAACAGCACGTTGGGCTATCCATATTTCCTGCAAGGCGAAGTGGTGCATGGTTTCGGCAACGGCCAAAAGCTGGGTTATCCGACGGCCAACCTGCGGACGGATACAGAAAAGTTGATTCCTGCGAACGGCGTCTATTACGTACAAGTAAGCGGCGAGGCATTAGGCACAGCACATTGGCCAGGCGCTTTGAACATTGGCATTCGCCCCACACTGGAAAACGGAACGGAGCGAAGCATTGAGGTGAATATCCTCGACTTCCAAGGAGATTTGTATGGAAAGCCAATTCGGATTGACATCTTGGATTTTCTGCGGACGGAACGGAAGTTCGACTCAGTGGAAGCGTTACGAGAGCAACTGAAAGAGGATGAAAGGAACTGCCGCCAACACTGAAAGATTAAACACCTATCTAACAATAGCTTAACTAATTTTATCGACAAGAAAAAATGCGAAACAAACGATTGATTTATCTACTGGCAACGGTGTGTGTGGCAGTAGGAATGTTCGCCGTACCCTTGACAGTGGTGGACGGCGACGAGGACGGGAAGGTGACGTTGGCAGACATCACCCGACTGATTGGTTTGTATCAGGAAGACAACACGGGAACCGTCAACGTGGCTAATATTCAAGCTTTGATTACGGAATACCTATACGGCGCGACGGAAACGGAATTCAACGACACGATTTACGTAACTTACGACGGTGAAAGCGTGAACATGAGCCAGTTACCGACGGATGGCAGCATCATGGCCAGTGTAGATGGAGCCAATGTCGTGTTGACCAGTATGGTGACGGATCGGGAAATCTGCTGTGTGTTGGCCGGAACATCAGATTGTGGCAGCTTTGTGTGGAACGGCAGCTATAAGATGACGGTACGGCTGAACGGGCTGAGTCTGAAAGGCTCCACCGAAGAGGCCATCAACATCAAATGTGGCAAGCGCATTGCCCTGGAACTGGCGGACGGCACGGTGAACACGCTGGAAGATGCCACGACGGACGGTACGCAGAAAGGGGCTTTCTACACGAAGGGACACTTGGAAATCAGCGGCGGCGGTACGCTGAACCTGGTGGGCAACGTGAAGCACGGCCTTTCCAGCAAGGAGTACCTGCTCATCAAGAAGACGGCGGGCACCATCAACGTGAACCATGCAGCCAAAGACGGCATCCACGCCGGACAGTATTTCAAGATGAACGGAGGAACGGTGACCGTCAGCGACATTGACGGGGACGGCATTCAGGCCGAAGCGACCAGCGACGGAACGGATGAGAACAACGGACAGCTCATCATCAACGGCGGAACCATCAACATCACGACGACAGCAGCGGCCAACAAGGGATTGAAGTCTGACTCGACACTCCATATTGCCGGAGGAACCATCACCATCACACAGACCGGTGACAAGATTGTGGAAGCGGATGACATCAGCTACACGACAGGCATCAAGTCGGGTGCCGACATCAACATCACTGGCGGCAGCGTAACCATCGACAATCGGGCTGACGGCGGCAAGGGCATCAGTGCCGACGGCAACATCAGCATTAACGAAACAGCAGGCACAACCGCTGTGAACATTACGGCCAATGGTGCAGGCGATGTGGCCGAATACACAGGCGGAAGTACAACTGAGCCAGAGGTTACTGCCTCGTATGTGGTCTATGTGGCATTGCCCACCACAGGCAGCGGTGGCGGCGGACGCCCCGGACAGCAGTCGAATGCCTGGACCACATTATATATATATAAGAGCGACGGAACGTTGGTGCAGCAACTGACAAACACCGTGACGAAGACCGTGGGCTACACGAGCAAGACGTTCTACTACTACGACTTCAAGGCGGCAGACAGTGGAACCTACTATTTCAAGAGTGCCAACTACACCAGCAGGGGCAATAATACGACCTACACCATCCGGTCAAGCACTTTCACGGGAGCCACATCCGGCGAAGATTACTATTATGAGATTTCCAACAGTTATACCACCAGCGGCAGCACACGCACTTACAGCCTCTCGAACGTGACCAACACGTGGAACGGCGGCACCAGTGACGTAGGCGAAGATTCAGGTACAAGCTACAACGCTGCAGGCATCAAGGCTGACGGCAACGTAAGCATCAAAGGCGGCACGGTGACTGTGAAGAACAGCGGTTCCATGTCGAAGTCCATCAAAAGCAAGGCTACCGTCACCATCGACGGTGGCACGGTGACGCTGACCCCGTCGGGTGCCATGAAGGTCATCAGCTCCGATGCCTCCTACAGTTCGGGCATAAAAGCGGTTGACTTTGTGCAAAACGGCGGTACACTGACCATCACTGCCAGCGGCGCAGCGGGCAGAGGCATCTCGGCCACGAACATCACGACAAACGGTGGTGTGCTGAAAATCACCAATAGCGGAGCCGGCCAAAGCGGTACCAACGATAGCTATACGGCCAAGGGCCTGAAGGCCGACACAAAGATAGCACTGAATGCCGGCACCATCACCATCAGCATGACAGGAACTGGCGGCAAGGGCATCAAGTCTTCCGGCACTTACACCCAAGGAGTGAGTGGAGGCGACGGCCCCACCCTGACGGTTTCCACCACGGGCTCTTCGTTCGGCAGTAGTGGCAGCAGCGGGGGCTGGGGTGGCATGATGCCCGGACAACAAAACAGCGGTTCGTCGGCCAAAGCCATCAAAGTGCAAGGTACGGTCACTCTGTACGGCGGTGAGACCGTCATCACCACATCGACCGACGGTGCGGAAGGCTTAGAGTCAAAGACCGCCATCTACGTCGAAGGCGGCAAGCATTACCTAAAATGCTACGATGACTGCATCAACAGCAGTGGAAACATCTATTTCAACGGCGGTGTGACAGTGTGCTACAGCAACGGCAACGATGCCATCGACTCCAATGCCGGTCGTTCAGGAGCCATCACCATCGGCAATGGAACGGTCTTCAGCTACACAACCAAAGGCAGCCCAGAGGAAGGTCTTGACTGCGACAACAATTCCTATATCGTCATCAATGGCACAGGCACGGCCATTTCTGCCGGCGGCACCCAAGGCGGTGGCAGCAATTCAAGCATCGGCAGCGCAACCCAAGGCTACACGCTGCGCACCACCAGTACTTCCTACACCACGGGCAACTACTACACGCTGGCCGACGCTTCGGGCAACAACCTGATTACCTTCAGTTTCGAAGGCAGTCTTACCTCAACCCTCAGCCTCATCACGGCCACGGGCATGAAGTCCGGCAGTACCTACACCGTGAAATACAATTCCACAGCCCCGACCAATGCCACGACAGCTTGGCACGGTGTCTATCTGGGCAGCACACACACCGGAACAAACAGCCTGTTCAGTTTTACGGCAAAATAAAAAATAAAAAGAAGGAGGATGAATCAATTGGGACTCATCCTCCTTTTCTCTCCATATAAGGCTTGGTCTTATTTCAGCTTTTCCACCAACTCATCCGCCGTGACAAGGCTTTGTTCGCCAGTCTCCATGTTCTTCAATGTCAGTTTTCCGGCAGCCATTTCATTTTCGCCAACGAGGGCCACAAAGGGGATTTGCTTGGCATTGGCATACGACATCTGCTTCTTCATCTTGGCCGCATCGGGATAAATCTCAGCAGCAACGCCAGCGGCACGAACCTTCGCAAGGACTGGCAGACAGAAATCCGTCTCTGCTTCGCCAAAGTTGACAAACAGCAACTTCGTGGCGTTAATCGTCTCCTTGGGATAGAGGTCAAGCTGATTCAACACGTCGAAGATGCGGTCTGCTCCGAAAGAAATGCCCACACCTGAAAGTCCCGGCATACCGAAAATGCCCGTCAGGTTGTCATAGCGTCCACCGCCCGTGATGGAGCCAATCTCCACGTCCAGCGCCTTCACCTCAAAGATGGCTCCCGTGTAGTAATTCAGTCCACGCGCCAACGTCAGGTCAAGTTCCATCGGATTGTTCAGCGCCGTCAGCTTCGAAAGGATGTACTCACATTCCTCCACGCCCTTCAATCCCGTCTCACTGCCAGCCAACACGCTTCTCATGGTTTGCAGCTTCTCCGCATTCGTGCCACTCAGCTGGATAATCGGTTGCAGCTTCTCGATAGCCTCGGCGGGGATGCCATCCTCGGCCAATTCAGCATTCACGGCCTCCAGCCCAATCTTGTCGAGCTTGTCAATCGCCACGGTAATATCCACAATCTTGTCAGCCTGCCCTATCATCTCGGCAATGCCAGAAAGGATTTTTCGGTTGTTGATTTTGATGCAGACACGCACTCCGAAACGGGTAAACACCGTGTCGATAATCTGCATGAGCTCCACCTCGTTCAGCAACGACTCAGAACCCACCACGTCGGCATCGCACTGGTAGAACTCCCGGTAGCGTCCCTTCTGCGGACGGTCGGCACGCCACACAGGCTGAATCTGATAGCGCTTGAACGGCAGGGCCAACTCTTCGCGGTGCTGTACGACATAACGGGCAAAGGGCACCGTCAGGTCATAGCGGAGTCCCTTCTCACAAAACTTGGCGGCCAGACGCTGGGTGCTGGTCGTAGCCACCTCCTCGGCTGTCATGCCGTGCAGGAAGTCGCCAGAGTTCAAAATCTTGAAGAGCAGCTTGTCGCCCTCCTCTCCATACTTGCCCATCAGCGTCGAGAGGTTCTCCATGGCCGGAGTCTCAATCTGCTGAAAACCATACAGGGCATACACCTCACGGATGGTGTTGAATATATAATTACGCTTCGCCATCTCCACGGGAGAGAAGTCGCGTGTACCTTTCGGGATGCTTGGTTTCTGTGCCATATTTTATTCTCTTTTTACAAATTTTCCGCAAAGGTACGGATTTTTCACTTAAAATCTTTATCTTTGCCCTCAAAAACTATCAGACTATGTATGTAGCAATCGCCGGAAACATTGGCTGTGGCAAGACAACCCTGACCAACATGCTTGCCAAACGCTATGGCTGGGAGCCCCACTTCGAGCCTGTAGAGAACAACCCCTACCTCTCCGACTACTATGCCGACATGAAGCGGTGGGCCTTCAACATTCAGATTTTCTTCCTCTCAAAACGGTACAAGGACGTGCTGGAAATTGCCGCATCCCCCAAATCCATCGTGCTCGACCGCACCATCTTCGAGGATGCCTACATCTTCGCCGCCAACCTGCACGACATGGGAATGATTGACGACCGCGACTACGCCAACTACCTCAGCCTCTTCGAAACCATGATTAGCACCGTGCGCCTGCCCGACCTGCTCATCTACATCCGCTCAGGCATTCCCACGCTGGTCAACCAAATCCAGAAGCGGGGCCGCGATTACGAGCAATCCATGCGCATGGACTTCCTGCAAGGGCTCCATGAGAAATATGAACGTTGGATACAAAGCTACCCCGGAAAGCACATCGTCGTCAATGGCGACGCGCTGAAGTTCGAGCAGAATCCCGAAGACTTCCAGAAAATCACCGACCAGATTGACGCTCGCCTCTTCGGCCTCTTCCCCGACATGTAGCGTCAAAACATCTTCACCACCCGCTTCACGCCTTCCACCAAGGCATCCACTTCCTCCTTCGTGTTGTACAGTCCGAAGGAGGCTCTCACCGTGCCCTCGATGCCCAGACGACGCATCAGTGGCTCGGCACAGTGGTGGCCCGTCCTGACGGCGATGCCCAGACGGTCGAGCAGCGTACCCATGTCAAGGTGATGAATGCCCTCCACCAGGAAACTGACCACGGCGTCGTGAGGCTCCTCGGGGCCGAAGATACGCATTCCCTCCACCTCTCTCAGCCGTTCCATCGCATAGCGGGTAAGCTCCTGCTCATGGCCGTAAATCTGCTCCATGCCCAGTGCCGACACATAGTCCAAGGCTCGTGCCAGGGCATGGGTGGCCACATAGTCGGGAGTACCCGCCTCAAACTTATAGGGCAGCTCGTTATAGGTGGTGCGCTCAAACGACACATTCTTAATCATTTCCCCGCCACCCTGATACGGCGGCAACTTCTCCAGCCACTCTTCCTTTCCATACAGCACACCGACACCCGTCGGGCCGTAAATCTTATGGCCGGAGAACGCGAAAAAGTCGCAGTCCAGTTCCTGCACATCCACCGGGAAATGCGGCGTTGACTGCGCACCGTCAATCAGCACGGGCACACCCCTGCGGTGCGCCTCCCCGATTATTTCCTTCACGGGATTCACCGTGCCCAGCACATTGCTCACCTGCGTACAACAGACGATTTTCGTGCGCTCATTGAACAGCGCCCGGTAGTCCTCCAGCAGCAACGTGCCGTCGTCCGCCATCGGGATGACGCGCAACCGCGCCCCCTTGCGTTCGCAGAGCATCTGCCAGGGCACAATGTTGCTGTGGTGCTCCATCGTCGAAACGACAATCTCGTCGCCCGTCCGCACAAACGCCTCCCCAAAGCAGAAAGCCAGCAGGTTGATACTTTCCGTCGTGCCACGGGTAAAGAGAATCTCCGCCGCACTCTGGGCATTGATGAAGGCCCGCACCGTCTCGCGGCTTTGCTCATGCAGGTCGGTAGCCTGTTGCGACAGGAAGTGGACGCCCCGGTGTACGTTCGCATTCACATTGTAATACTCATCCACCATGGCCTCCACCACACAGCGGGGTTTCTGCGTCGTCGCCCCATTGTCCAGATAGACCAACGGGCGGTTGTATATCTTTCGGCTGAGGATGGGAAAATCCTCACGAACCATTTTTATGTCGTACATTTCAGTGCTTTTTGAGGCTAAAAGCCCGTTCGTGGCGCAAATTTACAACAAATTATTTGTTTTTTTACATAAAAATAACGAATTTTGCCACAAATACGTACAGACATGAAGAAAATACTCACAGCAATGATGGGTGCAGTGCTTATGCTGACACCCCTCAGACTCTCGGCGCAGGAGAAATTCTCCCCCTACGGGTTCATTCAGTTGCAGAGCGGTGCGGGCACCACTTTCACCAATGTTGACCAGAGCAAACTCATCTCCCCCACCTTCACAGTGGGTGCCGGTGCCATGGTGATTCCCGAACTCGGTCTTCGTCTCAACGTGAACGGCTGGAAGCAGAAGGGAGGCTTCGCCAGCATCGACGAGAAATACAAATACAACTACCTCAATGCCGACGTGGACATCATCCTCAACGTCTTCAACCTCTTCACCAAGCGCTACAACCGCCTCTTCGACGTCAGCCTGCTGGCCGGAATCGGCGTCAACCATGCCTGGAACAACAACATCGGCTCCCTGCCCCTCGGCAAGGTGGAGGAAAACATCAACAACGTCTGGGGCGACGGCCTGCAGCAGACCAGCTACAACGGCACATCCTTCCGCATGGGCATGATGTTCGACTTCCGCCTGTCGAAGAACTGGAAACTCGGACTTGAGGCCGACATGAACGCCATGGGCGACGACTGGAACGCAAAGTACCAACAGCATAAGCGCGACTGGATGCTCACCACCCAGCTCTCGCTCACCTACCGTTTCGGCGGAAAGGGAAAGCCCAAGAACACCCCCGAACTGCCACCACGCACCGACCCCGTGACCACGCCCACCACCTACACGACGCTGACACGTACAGGCGACGTGGAGCAGGCGCAGACCAAGACCGTTAAGGCCGTTCCCACGGCAGCCCCCCTCTGCGAAACCATCTTCTATCAGATTCGGGAGACAGACACCCCTCAGGAGAAAGAGGCCATCATCCGCCGCGTCGCCCAGTGGTGCAAGCAGTTCCCCCACAAGAATGTCAGCATCAACGGCTATGCCGACAAAGGCACCGGCAACCCCACCATCAACATGCGTTACGCCCAGCAACGCGCCAACAAAGTGGCTCAGGCCCTCCGCGCCCAAGGCGTACCCGACAGCCAGATGACCGTCCAAGCCTTTGGCGACACCGTCCAGCCCTATCCTGAGAACGACCAAAACCGCTGCGTGGTCATTATAGGCGACTAAAAGCCCTTTATCCCCTCGACCGACCGCAAACTTTCAGCATAGACAATCCCTTTTTGTGCCCCATGCATGAAAAGGGATTTTTTGTTTCTTCCCCACCTACCACCCATTCCAAAATGACGCAGAACTCTATCCGACTTCACGCAGTACTCTACTCAACTTCACGCAGAACTCTTCAAACGAGTAGAGTTCTGCGTCATTTTCGCTTCACTTCGTCGTACTTAAAAATGTGGCGAATCATTTGGGCTTTTCACCAAAACAACGTACTTTTGCGCAGAAATCATCAACCCAAAAGCAAATATTATGAAAAAGTATTTCTTCCTGCCCTTCTTTTTGCTGTTATCGTTAGCAACCCATGCCGACACCGTAATGATAGACAGCATCTATTACAATTTGATTGAAAAAGGAATGGCCGCCGAAGTAGTAAAGGGTACTACTGAATATAAAGGCCAAATCGTCATTCCTTCGACCGTAGTTTATAATGGTGCATCGTATGAGGTAAAAGCCATACGCGAGGGTGCTTTTTACGGTTGTGAAAAATTGGTATCCGTGGAGATACCCAATAGCGTGACAAGCATGGGCAACGAAGTTTTTTATGGTTGCAAGAGCTTGGTTTCGGTCAACATTCCCACAAAGGTGACGGCCATAGGTGAATGTTGTTTCTTCAATTGCCACAGCCTGAAATCCTTCAATATACCCGACAACGTGACAAGCATCGGGAATGATGCCTTTTGGAATTGTGACAGTCTGGAATCGGTCACCATTGCTAACAGTGTAACGAGCATCGGGAATTACGCTTTCTATAATTGTGTTGGACTCACTTCCATCTCAATGCCAGAGAGTGTTACGATTATCGGTGAAAACGCTTTCCTTAATTGTAAGGGACTGGCATCGGTCAATATTGGCAATAACGTGAAAACCATTGGAAAAGGTGCTTTTAAGGATTGCATTAGCCTGACGTCCCTAACCCTTCCTAACAACGTGGAAGCCATTGGGAACTCTGCTTTTCAGGGGTGCATCGGCTTGAATTTCGTAACGCTGGGTGACGGATTGAAATCCATTGGCGGACATGCTTTCTCCGGCTGTTCCGCATTGACCTCATTAAATCTTGGCAACAGTGTAAAGATCATAGAAGAAAACGCTTTTTCTGAATGCAAAAGTCTGGCCAAATTGATCATTCCAAACAGTGTGACAGGTATCGGAAGTGAAGCCTTTTCCCTGTGTACAGCTTTAACATCCATCACCCTTGGCAATGGTGTGTGGGAGATTGGTTCAACCGCTTTCCATGGATGCACCAGCCTGACATCCATCGTTATCCCTGACAATGTCACTTTTCTTGGTACCAATGTGTTCGCCGGATGCACAGGACTCACCGACGTGAAGCTCGGAAACGGTGTGATGACCCTGTTCGACCAAGCATTCGTTGGGTGCATCAATCTGAAGTCCATCACCATCCCCAACAGCATACAGACCATCAATAAGCGTGCCTTTGCGAACTGTCGCGGGCTGACCTCCATCACCATCCCCAATAGTGTAATGTATATCGGCGATGAAGCCTTCAACGGCTGTACAGAACTGACCTCCATAACAATCGGCAGTGGCGTGAAAAACATCCATAACTACACATTCTATCAATGTGCTAAACTAACGGATGTCTATTGTTTGGCAGAAGAGTTGCCTCAGGCTGGGTCTGATGTATTCAAGGAAGCTTACATTGAATATGCGACACTACATGTACCCGACGCTGCGCTCGACTCTTACAGGAACACGGCACCCTGGAGTGGCTTTGGGAATGTTGTTGGGCTATCAGAAGGGGAATATGTGAAGCCCCAGAAGTGTGCCAAGCCTACGATTGCGTATGAGGGTGGGGTGTTGAAGTTCAGTTGTGAGACGGAGGGGGTACGGTTTGTACCCCAGGTGACGATAGGGTATAGTGAGTATCGTGGAACGCTACAAGGGGATGAACTGTCTTTGGAGTTTGGGAATACGTGTACTATCAGTGTCTATGCCAAGAAGGAGGCATACGAGGATTCGGAAAGGGCATTCATTACGATCACTGTTCCGACGCAGGCCGTGGGCGGGAAGCCAAGCCTTGGTGACATCACACGGATGATAGAAGAGTATTTGAAATGAAGAATGAAAAATGAAGAATGAAGAATAGCCCCCCAACCCCCAAAGGGGGTGGCCATCCGGATGGAGTTCCTCCCCTATGGGGGGAGGTTAGGAAGGGGCTTTACTTGCACAACCGGCATTCCTCGCATTTTTCCAACTCGCCACGGAAACGTTTTTCAACCTTTACGTAGAGTTTGTCGCGGAGGGGCTGATACTGTATCTGGTCGATGACCTGACCCATGAAGGCGTTTTTCAGCAGGGTGCGGGCCTCGGCTTCGGGAATGCCACGCTGGCGCATGTAGAAGAGGGCGGACTCGTCGAGCAGGCCGACGGTTGAGCCGTGGTTGCACTGCACGTCGTCGGCATAGATTTCAAGCATGGGCTGGGTGTACATCCGTGCTGTGGAGGCGGCGACCAGGTTGGCGTTCACTTCCTGCGAGGATGTTTTCTGGGCCTCTTTCCCGACAAAGATTTTTCCGGCGAAGGCACCCACGGAGTGGTCGTCCAGGACGTACTTGTAGAGTTGCCGGGATTGGCAACACGGCACCTGGTGGGCTATGAGGGTGTTGTTGTCGATGTGCTGGCTGCCACTGCCGATGGCACAGCCGTTGAGGGTAATCTCGGCGTTCTCGCCCTGCAAATAGACGTCGCAGAGGTTGCGGGTGTGGCCGTTGAAAAGCGTGACGACGTTGTGCTTCACGGAGCAGTCGCGGCTTTCCTGAATATAGACATTGCTGAAACGGGCGCAAAGCGGGTTGGTGTCTTCTATCTCGTAGAGGTCGAGGCGGGCGTTGGCCTTGCAAACGACCTCGATGACCTGGGTGGTGAGAAAGGACACAGGCTGGGCGTCGGCCTTGTCATTGATGACGATGGTGGCGTCGGCCCCTTCCTCCAAGAGGATGAGGACGCGGCGGTTCATCATGGTCGGTGCCGTGGCACGGAGCCAGTTATCAACCTGGATGGGTGCGGAGGGGCGGTGGTTGCGAGGCACGTAAATCAGCAGTCCCTCATGGGCAAGGGCGGTGTTGAGCGCCGTAATGCCGTCGGAGGCGTCGGCCACCTTATTATAATAAGGAGTGAGGTCGATGGGGGCATCCTTGAAGGAGAAAATGAAAGGTGAGGGGTGAGAGGTGAGGGGAAAAAGCGAGAGGCCGTAGTTGGGGGCAAAGGCTGCCGCCACGTCAGTGTATCGGTAGCGTTCCACCTTCCGGGAGGGAAAGCCCTGCGAGGCAAACGCCTGAAAAGCGGCGTCGCGGACGGCGTTCATGACGGCACAACTGCGCTGGCGAATCAGGTCGGCAGCGTCGTGGTAGAGTTCTATGTATTGGCGTTCTGATTCCATCTTGTCAAGCGTCAAACGGTTTCCTGCAAGGAGGATTTTATCCAGTCGAATCCTTCGTTCTCTATCTGCAAGGCGAGCTCAGGGCCAGCCGTCTTGACGATGCGCCCGTCAATCAGCACGTGCACAAGGTCGGGCTTGATGTAGTCGAGCAAACGCTGGTAGTGGGTGATAATCATGGCGCTGGTCTCAGGGGTGCGTAGTTTGTTGAAGCCTTCGGCCACGATGCGCAGGGCATCGACATCGAGGCCGGAGTCGGTCTCGTCGAGGATGCAGAAGGTAGGCTCCAGCATGGCCATCTGGAAGATTTCGTTGCGCTTCTTCTCACCACCCGAGAAACCTTCGTTGACGGAGCGCGTCATGAGTTTCTGGTCTATCTCGACGAGCTTACGCTTCTCGCGCATGATTTTCAGGAAGTCGGTCGATTTCAGCGGTTCCTTTCCCTGTGCCTGACGGCGGGCGTTGACGGCGGCCCGCATGAAGTTGGTCATGGACACGCCAGGAATCTCGACAGGCGTCTGAAACGACATGAAGATGCCGGCATGGGCTCGCTGCTCGGTCGTCATGGCCAACAGGTCCTGTCCGTTGAAAAGGATGGAGCCTTCGGTCACTTCGTAGGCAGGGTTGCCGACAATGACGTTGCTCAGGGTGCTTTTCCCGGCTCCGTTGGTTCCCATGATGGCATGAATCTCACCGTCGGCAATGGTGAGGTCGATGCCTTTCAGTATCTCTTTGCCGGCTACGCGGGCATGTAGGTTCTTAATCTCTAACATAGTTTTATGTACATTTAAGTTTCTCAAGCTCAACTTTTTTGGAAGTTAAAGAGAAGTTAAAAGGAAGTTACCGCTTCGCTTGGAAGTTAAAGGGACGTATGTCATGTTGATGGGACTACGGTATCGTCCCTTTAACTTCCTTTTAACTCCTTTTCCATTCCCTTCCATCCTTTCCATTCAACTTGCGAAAGTTGAGTTTTTATCCCACCGTTCCCTCAAGGCTGACGCTCAGGAGTTTCTGGGCCTCGACGGCAAACTCCATCGGCAGTTTGTTGATGACATCCTTCGCATAGCCGTTGACGATGAGTCCGACGGCCTCCTCGGTTGAGATGCCACGCTGGTTGCAGTAGTAGAGCTGGTTTTCGTTAATCTTTGAGGTTGTGGCCTCATGCTCCACCGTGGCCGTGTTGTTCTGCACGTCGATGTAGGGGAAGGTGTGGGCACCGCATTCACTGCCTAACAGAAGGCTGTCGCAGCTGGAATAGTTGCGGGCACCGTCGGCATGTTTCCCCACCTTGACCAAGCCTCGGTAGGAATTTTGGGAACGGCCCGCACTGATGCCTTTTGAAATGATGGTCGATTTGGTATTCTTTCCAAGGTGAATCATCTTGGTGCCTGTGTCGGCCTCCTGATGGTTGTTGGTGACTGCCACGGAATAAAACTCAGCCTGGGAGTTGTCGCCACTGAGTACGCAGGAGGGATATTTCCACGTAATGGCAGAGCCTGTCTCCACCTGTGTCCATGAGAGTTTGCTGTTCACGCCGCGAAGGTGTCCGCGCTTCGTGACCAGGTTGAGCACACCGCCACGGCCTTCGCTGTCACCAGGATACCAATTCTGCACGGTGGAGTATTTCACCTCGGCATTGTCCATCACCACAATCTCAACAATGGCGGCATGGAGCTGGTTCTCGTCACGCATCGGAGCGGTGCAACCTTCCAGATAACTGACGTAGGAGCCTTCGTCGCAGACAATCAGCGTCCGCTCAAACTGCCCGGTGTTCCTTGCATTGATGCGGAAATAGGTGGAAAGCTCCATGGGGCAGCGCGTGTTTTTGGGGATATAGACAAAGGAACCGTCGCTGAACACGGCTGAGTTGAGCGCTGCAAAATAATTGTCGCGGTAGGGCACTACCGAGCCTAAGTATTGGCGCACCAGGTCGGGGTATTGCTGTACGGCCTCGGAAATGGAGCAAAAGATGATGCCTTTCTCCGAAAGCCGCTCCTTGAAGGTGGTCTTCACCGAGACGGAGTCCATCACGGCATCGACGGCCATGCCCGACAGGGCCATACGCTCCTCCAAGGGGATGCCCAGCTTGTCGAACGTCTTCATCAGCTCCGGGTCAATCTCCTTTTTCTCACCCTCCTTCGATTTGGCCGTCGGGTCGGCATAGTAGGAGATAGCCTGATAGTCGATTTCCGGCAACGTGACATGTGCCCACGACGGCTGCTGCTGCCCCTGCCAGTAGCGATAGGCTTCCAGCCGGAAATCCAACAACCATTCGGGCTCGTTCTTTTTCCGAGAAATCAGCCTGACAACCTCCTCGTTCAGACCTTTCTCTATGATTTCAGTCTCTACGTCTGTGGTGAAGCCGAACTCGTACTTCTTCTCGGCCACGGCCTTCACAAAAGCGTTGGGCTCTTGTGCGACGGCAGACGCCGTAGAGGGGGTTTGCACACTCACATCCATCTTTCCTTGTTTCTTCACTTTCAGCACTCAAAATATTTTTCAATGTCCCTTTTATCGTCCCATCCTTGTCCTCCAAGACACCGTCAACCAAGTCTTTGATGCCCTTTCGGGGTACTTCGCCATGGGCTATTTCCGTGGAATCCGTCACGATGATGATGTCTGGCACAACGGGTTGGCAGGCATGTTTGACGGCATAGTACAACTCACTGCGCACTTCCAGCAATTCGGGGTGATAACCGAATTTGCTCTCGATGAAGTCCATGCCGTTACAGGCAAAGCCCAGCACAAGGCCATAACTCAACACACCCAAAGTTGCACCCGCCAATCGGTTCAGAAAACCCAGGTGGACACAGGAAGCAACCTTGGTCAGCAGTGCGGCAATCCAGCCCAAGGCTACCGGCACCAGAATGACAATGACCACAAAGGCCACCATGTGACCCGTACTGGCACTCGCCCCGCTTTTGTCTGCCAAGAAATCACCACATTGCTGATAAAGCATGGACGCCAGGATAAGTCCCAGCGCCACGCCTATAAAATTTGCTATCTGCTTGAATGCGCCTTGGCAAAAGCCGATGATGGCTCCCAGCGCAAGCACGGCGATAATCAGTGTGTCCATTCAGTCGTCAAGGGCCAAAGCCCCAGGGAGGGGCTCCGACCGTCCTGTTCTTTAGAGTTTTGCCTTCACCTCAACCTCTGTATAGGTCTCAAAGACATCGCCTTCACGAATGTCGTTGTAGTTCACGATGGAGAGACCGCACTCGAAGTCGCGTCCCACCTCTTTCACGTCGTCCTTGAAACGTTTCAGGGCAAGGATTTCTCCGGTGTGGACAACAATGCCATCCCGAATCACACGAATCTTGTCTGTACGGTGAACCTTTCCTTCCGTCACCCAACAGCCGGCCACGGTACCCACTTTGGTAATCTTATATACCTGGCGAACCTCAGCCTGTCCAGTCACCTCTTCCTTCATGGTCGGAGCAAGCATACCTTCCATGGCATCCTTAATCTCCTCAATCGTGTCGTAGATGATGGAGTAAAGACGAATATCCACACCTTCCTGCTCTGCCAGTTTACGTGCGGCAGCCGAAGGACGTACCTGGAAACCAATGATGATGGCATCGGAAGCACTGGCCAGTGTGACATCGCTTTCGCTAATCTGACCCACGGCCTTGTGAATGACGTTCACCTGAATCTTCTCGGTAGAGAGTTTGATGAGTGAGTCGGACAATGCCTCGATAGAACCGTCCACGTCGCCCTTCACCACAAGGTTCAGTTCCTTGAAGTCGCCCAAGGCAATACGACGGCCCAGCTCGTTCAAATCCACACGCTTCAATGTGCGCAGACCCTGCTCACGCTTCAGTTGCTCACGCTTGTTGCAGATTTCACGTGCCTCATGCTCTGTCTCCATCACATGGAACGTGTCACCAGCCGTTGGCGCACCGTTCAATCCAAGGATAACGGCAGGCTCGGCGGGCAAAGCCTTCTCAATGCGCTGTCCGCGCTCGTTGAACATGGCTTTAATCTTACCATAATGAATACCGGCCAGCACAATGTCGCCCTGGCGCAACGTACCATTCTGGCAAAGCACCGTGGCCACGAATCCGCGTCCCTTGTCCAACGTCGATTCAATGATGGAGCCCGTCGCTTTGCGGTTCGGGTTAGCCTTCAGGTCGAGTAAGTCGGCCTCCAGCAGCACCTTGTCCATCAGTTCCTCCACGCCGATACCTTTCTTGGCCGAGATTTCCTGACTCTGGTACTTACCGCCCCAATCCTCCACAAGCAGGTTCATGGCTGCAAGCTGTTCCTTGATTTTCTCAGGATTGGCACCCGGCTTGTCAATTTTGTTGATGGCAAACACCATCGGCACGTTGGCAGCCTGGGCATGGGCAATGGCCTCTTTCGTCTGAGGCATGATGGCATCGTCGGCAGCAATAATGATGATGGCAATGTCCGTCACCTGGGCACCACGGGCACGCATGGCGGTAAACGCCTCGTGGCCTGGCGTATCCAAGAAGGTGATATGCCGTCCGCTCTTCATCTTCACATTGTAAGCACCGATGTGCTGAGTGATTCCACCGGCCTCACCGGCAATCACGTTCGTCTTGCGAATATAGTCAAGCAATGAAGTTTTACCGTGGTCCACATGACCCATGACCGTGATAATCGGGGCACGCTGTTCCAAATCCTCAGCGGCATCGGCTTCCTCCACGATGGCGTTGCTCACTTCCTCACTCACATAGTGGGTGGTGAAGCCAAACTCCTCGGCCACGATGTTGATGGTCTCGGCATCCAGACGCTGGTTGATGCTCACCATCATGCCTATTGACATGCACGTACCAATAACCTTCGTCACAGGCACATCCATCATCGTTGCAAGGTCGCTCACAGTCACGAATTCCGTCAGCTTCAGCACCTTGCTCTCAGCATTCTCCAGTTCCTCCTCCTCGGCCATGCGGTCGCGGATAGCCTCACGCTTCTCCTTGCGGTACTTCACGCTGCGCTTATCCTGCTTTGAGGTCAGGCGGGCCAACGTCTCCTTTACCTGCTTTGCAACTTCCTCATCGCTGAGTTCCTGCAAATTCACAGGCTTGTTCTTCTTGCCCTTCTTCTTCTTTCCCTGAGCCTGCTGCTGTGCCTGCACACCAGCTGCTCCGGGCTTCTGCGGTTTCTGTGGCTGGGCGGCAGCCTGACCCTTGGCCTTGGCCTTGGTCTGACCGCTCACCTGCTTGGCAGCAGCCTCCACATCCACACGCTCCTTATTGATGCGGTTACGCTTCTTCTTCGAGTCGCCAGCACCGGCCTGAGCCTGCTGACGCTTCTCGTTGCGCTCCTTCTTTCGTTCGCTGGCACTCTTGCGGTCGGGACGAGTCTTCGAGTTGATGCTGTTCAGGTCGATAAAGCCCACCTGCTTGAACTGCACACCAGCCTCCTGCGGGGCAGCGAGATGATACACACCGTTCTCGTCAGCCTCCAGGCGGTCGGCTGGCGTCTGCGCCTTCACCTTGGCCTTGGGCTGTGCGGCGGGCTGCTTGGGCTCCTCCTCAACAACGGGGTCAAACACCTCCTCAGCCTCTTCCACGGTCTCCACAACAGGGGCAGGCTCCTCTACAGGCACTTCAGGTGCCTCCACAACAGGAACAGGCACCTCCACCTCTTCGACCTCAGGCTTTTCTGCGCTCTCCGTGCGCTTCAGCTTCAGGTCGTTGATATTACCCACAATCTTGATTTGCGGCTTCTTCTCTTGGCGTTCCTTCTCCTGACGCTCTTTCTCCAAACGTTCCTTTTCCAGGCGTTCGCGCTCCTTCCGCTCCTGACGCTCCTTCTCCTCGCGCTCCTTCCGCTTCTTGATGTCAGCCTTCGCCTCGGCATGGAGATTCTTGTCACTGCCAAACTCCTTCACCAGCAAATCATACTGATTGTCCGTAAGCTTTGCATTCGGGGTAGCATCCTCCAGCGGGCTCCCCTTCTTTTGCAGGAATTCCGCTACGGTGTTAATTCCCACATTCAGTTCTTTCAGTGCTTTATTTAGTCTTACTGCCATCTATGTAGTTGAAAGTTAAAAATTAAAAGTTAAAATAGCCCCCACCCCCCAAAGGGGTCATCCGTCCGGGTGGCGTCCCTCCCCTATGTATGGGGGAGAGGTTAGGAGGGGGCTGGAAGGGAGCCGTCCTTACTCCTCAAATTCAGCCCGCAGCGTTTTCAGCAGCTCGTCCACCGTGTCTTCCTCAAGGTCAGCCTTCTCAATCAGCATCTCACGCGGTGCATTCAGCACAGCCTTGGCGGTGTCGAGGCCAATGCCCTTGATGGCATCGATAACCCACTCGTCAATCTCATCCTTGAACTCATCCAGATAGATGTCCTCCTCGGTTGGCTCAGAGCCGTCCAGTTCGCGGAATACGTCGATGGTATAGCCCGTCAGCATCGAAGCCAACTTGATGTTCTGGCCGTTCTTACCAATGGCCAGGCTCACCTGGTCGGGCTGCAAATAGACCTCAGCCTTCTTTGTCTCCTCATTCAGCACGATGCTCGACACATGGGCGGGAGCCAACGCACGCTGGATGAACAGCTTCATGTTGCTGGTATAGTTGATGACATCGATATTCTCATTGTGCAACTCACGCACGATGCCATGAATACGGCTACCCTTCACACCCACACAGGCACCTACCGGGTCGATGCGCTCGTTGTAGCTCTCCACGGCAATCTTCGCACGTTCGCCCGGAATGCGGGCAATCTTGCGGATGGTAATCAGGCCATCGTTAATCTCTGGCACCTCATTCTCCAGCAGACGCTGCAAGAACTCAGGAGCCGTGCGGCTCAGGATAATCTTCGGGTTGTTGTTGGCATTATCTACACGCAACACCACCGCACGGGCCGGTTCACGCTTGCGGAAGAAATCCGTGGGAATCTGCTCACTCTTCGGCAGCAACAACTCGTTGCCCTCGTCGTCCAGCAGCAGCACCTCGCGCTTCCAAATCTGATAGACCTCCGCACTCACAATCTGCCCTATCTTCTCCACATACTTATTATAGAGATTATCGTGCTCCAAGTCCAGAATCTTGCTGGCCATCGTCTGGCGCAGCGTCAGAATCGAACGGCGTCCGAAGTCGGCGAAATTCACCTTCTCCGAAACCTCCTCGCCCAGCTCATAGTCCTCGTCAATCTTACGGGCCTCACTGAGCGAAATCTCAGCATTCGCATTCTTCACCTCACCGTCGGCCACCACCGTGCGGTTGCGGTAAATCTCAAAGTCACCCTTGTCCGGGTTCACAATCACGTCGAAATTCTCGTCCGAGCCGAATGTCTTCTGCAACACACTGCGGAACGAGTCCTCAAGCACACTCACCAACGTCGTGCGGTCAATGTTCTTGGTCTCCTTAAAGTCCTTGAAAGTGTCAATAAGGTTCACCTGTTCAATGTTTTTCTTTGCCATCTATGTAGTTAAAAGTTAAAGATTAAAAGTTAAAGACGCTCTCCTCCGTGTCTCAATCAAAGTCAATAATGCTCTTCACCCACTTCACGTCGTCATAGCCGAAAGTCTTATCGACCTCCACCATCACGGGGCGTTTCTTCCCCTCCACGCGCTGCTTCTCCAGCACCGTCACCGTAAAATGTTCCGGCGTGGCCTCTTTCATGCAGCCCTCCATTTTCTTGCCCTCGGCAGTGAGCAGTTCCACGTCGTAACCCACGGCATTTTCATACTGCTGCAACACCTTGAACGGCTGTCCGATGCCGGCAGAGCCTACTTCCAGCTCGAAATCCTCCACCTCGCGGTCGAAATGCTCCTCGATAAACTTACTCAACTCACAACAATCCTCAATCCACACACCGTCCTTATGGTCTATCTCTACAGTGATTTTGTTTTGGTTATCCACCGTGGCCTCCACCAGGAAATACTCCTTGTCCTTCAGCCACTCAAGCGCAAGTTCCTTTACTTTGTTCTTATCAATCATAAAGTAAAAAATAAAATTAAAAGAGGGAACTTTCAAAGTCCCCTCCGTTCCTTTCGGCTGCAAAAGTACACATTTTCTTTTTAATGACCAAAAAATCCACCGCTTATTTTAAAATGTATAGCAAATTCCATCCTTCCCCTCTATAAGATGTGCGTCTTATCTCAACGCAAAGCCACATTTTTCCCCTGAATCGTCAACGATTCAACTTTCGGTAGTTGATAAGATGACAAAAACAATAAAAACACCACTCATGACGGCTGTGGCCTTCGGCCCAACGTCCTTTCCTTCCGGCTTTGTGCTTAAGAGCAAGCTCTTGCACAGTCCAGAAGAACAGTACGGTTTTGTTTCAAAACACAGCCGTCATGGTGGCAAAAACCCCGCCCTTCGGGCTGAAAAACCGTACAGAGTGCAATGGGCAGCTTTTTTAGTGGAACGTAGTGAACGGTGTTTTTGCCTCTGAAGATGTCTGCGGTTCGTGGAGCGAACCCATTGATGACTCGGACGCTGTGCGAGAGCTTGCTCTCAGGCACAAACGAGCGAGGCAACAATGAGGGCCGGAGGCCGCAGACAGAAGCAGAGGGATTTTTAAGGTTTTTGTTAAGAACCAAAACGTAAATCAAAACGATTTTCCACGTTTCTATGCACGACGAAATGAAGCGAAAATGACGCAGAACTCTATTCGCCTGAAGAGTACTGCGTGAAATCGAATAGAGTACTGCGTCATCTCCGATAGAGTTCTGCGTGAAAATAGGAAAAATCAAGGTGCTGGTTCCCACAAACTTAACAAAGAGGAAACACAACATATTTCCATAAAACTGGAGCCAATCGTTAAAACTTTGTCACATTTTCCGTGAGTTTACCGCTTATTTGCGAAAAAAACATGTATCTTTGTGCCATCATTCAAATTTTAACGCTTATGAGCACCCCGATGAATCAGAAGATTGCCTATTACTTCAAGACGCAGCCCGTCGTGAAGGCATGGCTCTTCGGTTCCTTTGCCCGTGCTATACTGACTTGAACTAAAATACTGGAGGTCAGTATGGATGATTTGTTGTGGACAGAAGAAGCGTAATCTTTCTAATAAGCAGTTTAACAAAATGAGGACAATCACGATGAAGACAGAACTGAGCACCATCGATAATAAAGAATATCAGCATTGGTTTCACCACCTCTGCGAAGAAATTGATAAGCAGCGGCTGAAAGCAGCGATGCAGTTGAATGCCGCTACCCTCCAACACTATTGGTGGCTGGGAAATGACATCATACAAAAACAAAAAGACAAGGGCTGGGGAGCTAATGTGATTAATCGGTTATCGGCTGACTTACAGGAACGATATGGCAGCGACAGTGGTTATTCGTCCCGAAATCTTGGATATATGAAGCAGTTTGCCTCTGAATATCCTCATTTCCCGTTTTTGCAAGTACCACTTGCAAAAATGCAGGAAACGCCAATTTTGCAAGCGAGACTTGCAAAATTCACGATATCGGCAGATGGTGAATTTGTGCAAGTGCCACTTGCACAAATCACATGGTATCATCATATTTCCATGATTCCCAAGATAAAAGACCTATCGTTGCGGGCGTTCTACATAACAGAGGCTGCCATCCAAGGATGGAATCGCGACATCATGATGTTACAAATAGAGAATGAGTATTACAAGAAAGCACAAGCGCTACCAAACAATTTTGACACAACCCTACCGCCCGTGAACAGCGATTTGGCAAAAGCCACTTTTAAAGATCCCTACAATTTAGGATTCGTAGATATGACGAAGGTGAAGCAGGAACTGGATTTGGAAGATCAATTAGCCAGTAAGGTAACAGATTTTCTGTTGGAACTTGGCAAAGGCTTTGCGTATATAGGTCACCAATATCCTTTGAACATCGCTGGTGAGGAAAGCAAAGTGGACTTACTGATGTACCACACCCGTTTGCACTGTTACGTGGCCATTGAGTTGAAGGTGGTTGACTTTAAGCCTGAGTTCCTAAGCAAACTGAACTACTATATCTCAGCCATTGATGACTTGGTAAAGATGCCCGAAGATAATCCGACCATCGGATTATTGCTGTGCCGTTCAAAAAATAACACGAAGGTAGAATATGCCCTTCGAGGTATGACCCAACCTCTGGGCGTAGCAGAGTATCAGACAAACAAAATGATAGAGGAACTGAAATCAGAATTACCCTCTATTAGTGATTTGGAACAAACGCTGCAATGACATAAAGACCATTGCAACACCTCTGGTGCCTATCAAGGTGCCAAGTATTTCTCGTATAATGGGAAAGCGCTGGATGAGATTACAAAAGAAAAAGAATGTAGTTTTGATTTGCAACTACTAAGCTCCCAATAAAATGAAAAATGAAACACCTAATATGCGTAAACATTCAGAAATAAGAAAAGCTGCAAATGCTTTTGTAAATAGATGGGCAGGTAAAGGCAAAGAACGTCAAGATGATAAGACATTCTGGGAAGATTTGTTGGAAGATGTTTTTGGCGTTTCTAAATCAAGGAACGAGATAGAAGTGCAACGTCCTGTAAAGTTTGGTGGTACAACTAAGGCGATAGATGTTTATGTGAAGGATTCTAAGGTTGTTATTGAGCAGAAAAGCTATGACATCAATCTTGATCAAAAAGAAAAACAGAGCGATGGAGTTATGCTTACACCGCTTGAACAAGGAATACGCTATTTTGAGAAGATGGATAAGCCTGATACAGGGCGTTATGTGATTGCTTGCAATTTTCAGGAGTTTCGTATATGGGACAGTTACCACAAGAATGCTCCACAACGTATTATACCATTAAAAGATTTTCCTAAACGTTGGAAAGAACTTCTTTTCTTGGTTGAACCATACAATGATGCGCCAGTGCAGAAAGATGAAAAGCGTGAGAAAAGGGTTTCAAGTACAGCAAGTGAGTATGTTAGAGATTTGTATAAGGCATTGCTATCTGTCAATAATAAATATTCTAAGGAAGAACTTCAATCTCTGAATGTTTTTTGTGTTCGGGTGGTGTTTTGTCTATATGCTGAAGATGCAGGTTTGTTTGATGATGCGCAATTCAGCACTTTTGTGGAAAAATTTTCTGCCAATGATTTGAGTGAGAAATTTGATGCGTTGTTTCAATGGCTTGACACAGATGATAAGGAAAGAGTGAAATCCGCAAATATGGTGGATAAGATCATACGCCAATTCCCATACGTGAATGGAGGTTTATTCAAATTCACGAAAGAATACAAAACTCCAACCATTAATGAAAATGTTCGTAACCAACTCCTTCGTGCTTGGAATTTGGTGGTGAAAGATTCTAAAGAAAAAGAACAATTCACATGGGATGAAATCTCTCCGACAAACTTTGGCTGTATTTTTGAAAGTACAGTTGCAACAGATGTCCGCAACTCTGGAGGAATGCATTATACCACTCCCACCAATATCCATCGCGTGATAGATCCTTTGTTTTTGGATGACTTAACTTCTGAATTGGAATGTATTATACAAATGTCGGCAAATGACCCCAAAAAAATTAAAAGAAGGAATGCTGCATTTGAAGATTTCCGTAAGAAACTGGCAAAAATGCGCTTCCTTGACCCCGCCTGTGGTAGTGGAAATTTCCTTACAGAAGTGTATAAGTCGTTGCATGAATTGGAACTGCGGGCGATAATACAAGAGTTTGATTTAAACTATTCCACCAAGATAGAAACAACAGATCCGTGCATGGTGAACATCAATCAGTTCTATGGAATAGAAATCGACCATTTTGCAGCATCGGTGGCTCGTGCTTCTCTGTGGATAGCGGCTTGCCAAATGTTGCAAGAAACAGAAAAGGTGTTGCACTATGCGCTTGACCCTTTGCCATTGGAGAAGAATGACAACATTCTGTGTGCCGATGCACTGCGTGTAAACTGGGGAAACCTTGTGAAGCGCGGGGCTACTTCGCCAACATATATCATCAGTAATCCTCCGTTCCAAGGTTATAGTAAAATGACGGAGGCACAGAAATCCTCCATCAATATTGCCATGCCAAGCAAGATTGGAAATAAAAAAGTCTGGAACAATCAGGGCAAAATGGATTTCGTGTGCGGGTGGTATGCAAAGGCTGCTGAATATATGAGTAAAAAGTCGAATGTGAAGTGTGCATTGGTATCTACCAACAGCATTACGCAAGGTGAGCAGGTGGCTCTTTTATGGAAACCACTAGTGCAATACTACAATCTTCACATCTCATTTGCATGGAAAACATTTCGCTGGTATAATGAAGCTGACGAAATGGCGCATGTTCATTGCGTGATTATAGGATTTGGTAAACAAAAGAAGGGTGAGAAGTGCCACATCTATCAAGAGAATATTCCGATGGTTGAAGCGAACAATATCAATGGCTATCTGATGGGGGCTGAGGATATCTTCATAGAGAGTCGTACCAAGCCATTGGGAAATGTGTCTGCTATGATGAAGGGAAGCATCCCTGTGGATGGGGGTAATCTGATTATGAATGTTGATGAATGTAAAAAACTATTATCTGCGGAACCTCAAGCAGAACAGTATGTGAGGGAATTAATGGGGGCAAGGGAGTTTTTACATAACGAGAAACGTTTTTGCTTGTGGATTCCCGATGAACCATCTTCCGACGAACTGGAAAGTATGCCTTTAGTTCTGAATCGCATAAGGGCGGTAGAGGAATTCCGATTGAAAAGTAAGAAAGTTGCAACAATAGATTTTTCAGATCAGGGTTACCGATTTATGGAAATCAGACAGCCTAATCAAAAATACATCCTTATACCAAGCCATTCTTCTGAAAATCGCAAATACATACCAATGGGGTTTATGGAGCCTACCATTATTAGTACAAATGCAAATCTGGTTATTCCAGCCCCCTCCAAATGGCTGTTTGGCATTTTGCAGTCACGCATTCATATGATATGGGTGAAATATGTCTGTGGAAGATTAAAAAGTGATTTCCGCTATTCTGCTAACATTGTCTATAACAATTTCCCGTGGAGGAAGTTAGACGAAGAACAGAAGAATGCAATAGAAATTACAGCGACAGAGATACTTGAAGCAAGAAAGGCAGACTCATCGAGTCTTGCCAGTCAATATGATTTGTTGAAGGGACGGCTTTCTAAAGCACATAAAGAGAATGACAAGGTTGTTGCTAAAGTATATGACATTGATTTAAACTTGAGTGATGAAGAAATTGCCCTTGAATTGATGCGTCGAAGTATGAAATTGGCAAAATCTAAAGATAAGAAAAAGAAAAAAAGAAAGATACATATTGAAAAGGAAAAGAAGAATACTGAAGAGAAACAGGATATGGCGAATCTTCCTTTTGTTGAACAAGACGAATAAAAGGTTAATGGTTAACTCTCGCTCGTTAGTGGGTAACTACAATATAGATAGTAGGTAACTCCGAGTTCATGGGAACGGTTCTATTGAGTATTTCGAAATAATTGATTAACTTGGCAAGTGGAGCAGATGATTATTAGAAGAGACAATAGCAACAGCAACGAAACGTTATAAGAATATATGACTCAAGCGATAGACAATGGACAGAGGAAGCGAAGGGCGGTTGACCTTATGAGGCACCACCGTGAAAACGGATGGGACGTATGAGTATCTGAAAGGTTTAGGAATTAGGGAA
>CAJONZ010000122.1 GCA_905236065.1 uncultured Bacteroidaceae bacterium
CCGACTTCCCCTATTGCCTCGACGGCGACGTGTCGGAGGTGAGCATCGAGGCGGACATGCCGTGCGAGGTGCGCGTCATCAGCGGACAGCAGCTGCAGACGCTGTTCGACAACGACCCGAAGATGGCGAAGATGGACGTGAAGATCCTGAAGAACCTGTTCAAGATGGTCTATGCCCGTGATCTCGACCACTACCGCTACACCGCCCGCAGCCGCTACCGCCGTCTGCTCGAACGCTGTCCGCAGGTGGTACAGATGCTCTCGCTCAAGGACATCGCCTCGTTTCTCAATGTCACCCCTGTTTATCTGAGCAAGATTCGCAAAGAAATGACGTTCGAAGCAAGAGCAGAAGGCAAGCGTGCTCGCACTATGCCTTGCAAGGAGGAATAAGAGGTAGTCAAATCATGTTTGGCAAAGAAAAATACCCCGAATTTATAAAACTAGTTTTAGAGTTGCACCCTCGGCACCCAATTCCCGGGCCACGCCGAGGGATTTTTCATGCCTTTTTGTATAACTTCGCGGTAAAAAACAAGCGAAGTAAACCAAATGCAAACTAAATGCAAACCGTAAATGCAACTGTTTTGCAAGGAGTTTTCTAATTTTGCAGCAAAAAAAACAAGCGACGTGAACATGAAAAGACAAATCATCACCCTCCTCTTTTCCCTCATTCTGGGTGTAGCAACCGCACACGCCGACATCGTCAAAGGATGCGTAATTGATTCAGAGACGAAGGAACCGCTGCCAGATGCTTCCGTGGAATGTGGGTTTAGCATAGGCGATCATGGCTTTGCGGTAACAATCGCTACGACCGACTCGGTGGGTGTGTTTAACATCCCTGCCATCGGACGGAGTAACATTAAGGTCTCGGTGCTGGGCTATTACGAAAAGTCCAAGCCTGTGCTGGCTCTCAGTAGCAGCAATAAAGACACGCTCGACATCGGGACGATAGAACTGAAGATGTCTTCGCAGATGTTGAAGATGGTGGAGGTGACAGGCCGTGCGCGACGTTTTACGGTGCGGGGTGACACCATTGTGTTCAATCCCGATGCCTTCCACTTGCAGGAGGGCGCACGGCTCGACGAACTTATTCGGAAACTACCAGGCGTGGAAATAGACGAAGAGGGCAAGATGTCATGGAACGGCAAGCCCATCCGCTTGACGATGGACGGCGAGAGTATGCTTGGGGGCGAAGACCTGATTAAGCAGTTGCCCGCTGAGGCCGTACAGGATATCAAGGCTTACAACAAGGCATCGGAATTCAGCGAGCGCACGGGCAAGGACGACGGCACACAGGATATGGTGCTCGACCTCACCATCAAGCCAGGCTTCCTCGACCGATGGTATGGCGACGTGACTGCGGGCTATCAGACTCCGAAGTACTATGAGGGCGAGGTGACGATGAATCGCCTGTCGAAGACTGACCCCGTCATGGTATTTGCCAACGCTAACAATAAGGACCACAAAATTCGCAAGAGCATGGAAGGACGGAGCAGCTGGTGGAGTAATGGTTTCGGACAGGCACAGGGAGCATCGGCTGGCTACCAGCACAAGTGGAAAAGGCAGTCGGGCAGACACGAACTGAAAAGCCAGTACAGCTTTGTAGGTGGACTGCCACACCAAGACAGTTGGCGCACCTATCGCAGCGAAACGGAGAACTACTTCCCCAACACCATAGCCAACCGCAGCAGCAGTGAAACATACAACCGTAACCATGAGTTGATCCCTTATCTGAATGCCGACCTGCGATGGGCAACTGACTCGCTGAACACTTTCTCTGTCCGTGCCAGTGCAGAACACAAACGCAAGCGGTCGAATGGCCGTGATGCGTCGGAACAGGAAACGCTACGGGTGGGCGCGTCAGCGGGAATGGAACAGACTGACGAAGGCGGCTATCAGCCTACGCTCTCTCAGTTAGTCACATCGGAAAGTGAAGGGCACGAGACAAATATAGATACAGAGCTATGGTGGGAACACTACGTCAAGGATGGGGCACTCGGAGCCAGCGTCTCGTTAGAGTATAACGAGGACGTGACGGAAGGCAAGACCAGCCGCGCCATCACAGCGCACAGTTCTTCATACACCTCCTCCCTGCTCACTCAGGCATACACCTCGCCCTCCAAACGATTCTCTACCAAAGCCGAGGTGCATCATGCCCGCTGGTTCACGAAGACGTGGATGATTCAGGCGCAATACTCGCTGAATTACAAACGTGACCGCAATGACCGCGACTTCATGACCGATGGCGTAGCCGATGCGGCGAATAGCTACAACAACCTATATACCCGGAACGAGCACAACCTGGAAATTTCCCAGACCATCAACCTCCAGCCTGTCCAACTCATACCAGATGTCTCTGCCCGTTGGCAGCGCGAAAGTCAGGACTATCAGCGCGGAATGCTTGACACCGCCGCCGTGCGCCGTAAATTCTTCATCGACCCCTCACTCCGTGCCACATGGAAACTCAACAAAACCGCAGGCTTCGAGTTGAACTATAGCTTCAGCACCCGGCAGCCGGACATCATCCAGACCATCGGATACCGCGACCTCACCAACCCCTTATACATCACCGAGGGCAATCCCGACTTGCTCAACACCCACACGCACGACGTGAGACTCACCTACAACATGATACTCGCTCGCAGCCAAACTTCGCTCAGTGTCATCGTCGGCTACATCCACAACGACCACGAGACCACCACGGCACTCAGCTACGACCCTGCGACCGCCGTCTATGTCAGCCGACCCGAAAACGTCCGTGGCAGCAAGTCGTGGCAGTTCCGACTGAACTTCGACCAAGGACTTGGCGACCTTTTCCGTCTGCAAAGCGACTTACGGCTGAATGGAAGCCAACGCTACGGCTACCTCACACTGTTGCCCACACAGACAGAGCGCACATTGAACCGTCAGGGTAGTCTCGCCACGAGAGAGAACCTGAGCCTGTCATTCGACCACAATTGGCTCAAGGCTTCCGTCTTCACGGAAATCAGAGCCGAGCGATTGCGCTATACCGCCTCACCCGAGCAGAACACCACGCTTTGGAACAACAAATACGGCCTCAGTGCCGAGGCAACCGTAGGCAACTTCGTCTTCAAGACCGTCATCGCCGAGGGAATCCACCGTGGCTACACCATCGGAGGCATGAACCGCAACATCCTCAGCTGGGACGGCTCCGTCACTTGGAAAATCCTGAAGAACAAAGCACGTCTCACACTGGAGTTTGACGACATCCTCAACAATGAAGACGGACGCTACAGTCAGCAGACAGCCTATCAGAAATCCACTACATGGCAAGACTTCCGCCACCACTACGTCGGCCTCAGCTTCACCTATCATTTGGATGCAAAAAAGAAAGAATAAAATGAATCAACTTTCGGTAGTTGACAAGATGACAAAAAACAATAAAACCCCACACCCCAATGCCCAAAAAACGTTTTCTCCTCCATGCCCTCAGCCTTTTCTGTCTCCTCTGTACCGCCACCGCAGCCCGGCACACCCGCTCCATCGTCGGCGCATGGATGATGGTAAGCGAAACCGCCCCCGACGGGAAAGAAACGCCGCAAATCTATACACAATACACACGGTGCAAAATCTACGATGCCGACAGCACCTACTACTCCGTCCAGCTCCACGCCGTAGGCGAGGAAATGATGATTATCGCCCACGAGATGGGGCACTACCTCCTCACCGACACCCTCTACAGGGAGCGCGACCGTGTGATGCCCTTCGAATGGATTGACGACACCACCTTCGTCACCACCTTCAAAGGCTACAAGGAACGAATGATTCGTTCCACCATGACTCCCGAACGCATGGCGACCGAGGCAAAATGTGAATATGTCATTTTGCATCGGTCGTTGGCCTCAGCCCTCCGAAGGTATCGGCTTTAAGCAATTTAAAGCCGAGGCTTCGGAAAAGGGCGAGGTCGGGGGCCATCGCTGGTAACAGCGACCTTCGCCAGTCGGCAAAAAAAAGTTCGTCCGAACGAACGAACGAACTTTCCTAACAATCTTTAAACCTTAACAACTATGAAGCCAACCAGGTGGCTATTGCATTCAGGACGGTTATCGCTACATTGATAATGACCGTCCATGTGTTTTTGCTATCTCCCTTCATGTCTTTTCCAGAATGCGCTTTTTAGGTGAAGAGTCCATAAATCCAAGAACATTTCCAACGTTTCGCAACTTGCCTTGTGGCCTGTCTCCACCTCATAGATAACCTCCATGAGGTTTGGCAAATCGTCGGACGTTTCAAAATTCAGCGTTTTGTCGGGCTGCTTCCCAAGCCGCTTGGCGACCTTGTAGATGTAACCCTCCGTGTTGTTCTCCGTGGCTGGTGCCCATCGAGTGATGATTGAACGAATGGTGCGGAGTCCGTGGACTTGGTAGTAAGTCCGCAACGTAATGAAAGCGGCACGGATGCCGTTCTTCATGGAGTCGAAGCTGCAAAAGCCTCGGCTTTCGCCTGTCAGCCCTACCCATTCGCACCCAGTGCGAAGGTTAAAGGGGTTGTTCAGTTTCTCGCCGAACGATAGATTTTCTGTTGCCATATATTTTCAAAAAGTTTAGGATTACACTATTCACACCACAAATGCTGCACGTCACCAAAAGGAACTGCGCCACCAAATAAAGGTTGCTCTCGCTCAACACTCCCACAGGCGGAGCAAAGAACCCAGCGAAAGAGAGGGCCGTCGCAACGCAGAACGATGCGACGGCAATTCCTGTTTGAGTGTTAGCGTGATTCCCTTCCATAGACTACATGCCACCTATTACACCCATACCAGTGATGGTGAAATCGGTACCTCCCTTAGAATGGTCAATCATGTTCAAATAGCCAGTTTCAGGAGTCCATTCAAAATCAATGAAAGTATTACCTGGGCCATTGAAAGTAATCTCAGTGGTAGTTTCTGCCGACCCATCAATCTCCGGTTCAATAGTACCATTCAAACGCAAATTGGCGAGTTCGCCAAACGCGATGGGCTCATCAGTAAAATTGCCACCCTTTACAACCCTTATGTTTCGCAAACCTCCCTGTTCTGGAGAACGTGGGTCGTCACCATTGAATGGACAGCGGTGAGTAATGTAATAAGCAGGCACAGGCTCAATGACGTGCTTGATTTGCTTCATTTCCTCCTTGAACTGCTTCGTTGGGGTAAGCATGAGGTGGCAGTACTTGATAAGGCCTGCACTCACATTCTCGGCCGTGCGCACAGCCTTTGCCTTGATGTTGAGATAGAGCTTGCCAAGTTCGCCAAGTTCCAGCGAGTGGCCGTTACAGAGCAATTGCTCAATCTCATGCGCAAAAGCATCGAACGCCTGTTCCAGCTGAGATTCGGTAATACCTGAATCCTGTGCAGCCAGCTTGATGGTCTCAGCACGGCCTAACGTGGAGTAACGCACAGGACGAAGCTGCCACCTATATTCCTGACTGTACCCAATGTGAATCAACTCTTTTCTAAATCGTATAAGTCCCATAAACAATCTCCTTTCCTATTTACTTGTTAAACAATTCCATACCTTAAATTGCTTCCTGACCCACTACAACGGTGTAGTTGATATTCTGCAAAGCCTTGGCAACTCGGTCGGTTGGCTTCACAAGGATGCGCTGACGCTGGATGTCGTTGGCCGTCAAATCCTTGGCGCGGCCTTTCGCCTTACACGTCATGCTGTAACGCAGATAGAAGGCATTACCCACCTTCAGCGTGTGACCGTTGAGCAGCATCTGTTTCATCTGCTTCACGATGGCACTGACGGAACTACGAGCCACTGCACGGCTCACACCAATGGACTCAGCCACGTTGTTGCAGATCTCATCGAAACTGATGGTGCTATACTTCACCGAACGCTGCACGTAGTAGTTCTTGTCCTTCGGGGCTACCCGCTGGTAACGTGCTCTCGAAACGATTTCTCCCATAAAACAATCTCCTTTCTTCTTCCCTCAGGGAAGGCTTTTTAAGTTAAACAAATGAGAAATTTTAAAACACCGCAAAGTTATGTATAATATTTCAAAAAAGCAATAGTATTAACAAAGATTAACATATAAAACGTCCTTGCAATCCACACAGATTACTTTATGCTTGCGGTGGTTCGTTCGTTCGTTCGCACGAACATTCCGAGCGGGCTGAAAATGTGTGTTAATCAGTTTTAACACCGCACTTAACC
>CAJONZ010000123.1 GCA_905236065.1 uncultured Bacteroidaceae bacterium
ACGTCCTTTTAACTTCCAAGCGGAGCGATAACTTCTTTTTAACTTCCCTTTAACTTCCAAAAAAGTTGAGCTTGCGAAACTTAAATTCATAATTATTCACTCATGTTCTTTATATAAGGTAAATCAGGCAGGCGGTCGAAGCCATAGAACGACCGTGCGTTCCCGCCAAGAAACAGGGCCTTCTCTGCCTCCGTCAGCTCTGCGGACTTCTCGATGAAGTCATAGCTCATGCGATAGGTGATGGCGGTGATGGTGCGCGGATAGTCGGAGCCCCACATCAACCTTTCCATACCCACCCAGTCGGCTGCCTCACGAATGCGGCGTACAGCTGTGGGGAACGGATAAAACTCCGGGTTATAAAGCCAGGTGATGCCACCCGACTCAATCCTCACATGCTCACCCTCACGGGCCAACAACACCTGCTGACGGAACGAAGCCGTCGTGGGCATACCGAAATGGCCAATGGCCACCTTCAACCGCGGGCACTCTTGTATCACCTCTGCCATCTGTGCCACTTGCGCCTCGTCGTCGGCCAGACACATGGAAAGCACCATGCCCCTCTCCTCCATCAGTTTGAAGACGGGCATCAGCGTCAACAGCGGCTCATGGATACGGTGGCCGGGAAAGGCAATGCCCCGCAGTCCTGCGGCGACCACAGCCTCAGCCTCCTCCACGTTCCATGCCATACCCATACAGAAAAAACGGTCGGGATAGCGGCGCTGCACGTCGGCCAGATACTCGTTCTGGCAACCGTCAATCACCTCCTGCACCACCACGGCGGCGCCTACCTGCGCATAGTTCATGTTCGAGAGAAACACCTCTGCCGTGTTTTGTCCGTCAACCATAAACGGCGGCAGCATCTGCACCTCCTCATCCATGAAGATGCTCCTTCCGTTCTTCAGCGACAGGATGCGCTTCCCGTCAACCCATGTATCTTGTTTCAGCCACAGATGGCTGTGTGCATCAATTATGAGTTTGCCCATGTCACACGTTGTTGATTGCCGATGATTTCCTTCACTTCCTGTACCAACTGCCAGTCGGGTTCCTCATGGGCCCACTGGATATTGCGGCGCACGTTGTCGGGATTGGCCGACGAGAACAGCGTCGAGGCAATGCGCTCGTTGCTCACCGAGTACTGCACGGCCAACCGTTCGATGGCATAGCCTTTCTCCTGACAATGGGCGGCAGCACGTTGGCAAGCCTCCACCAAGGGCTTGGGAGCCGGATGCCAGTCAGGAACACCTCTTTGCGAGAGCAGACCCATCGACAGGGGCGAAGCATTGACGACTCCCACACCATGCTGCTCAAAAAAATCCAGATAGTCCGTCAGGGCATCATCATTCAGCGTGTAGTGGCAGAAGTTGAGGATGCTCTCCACGGTGCCTTCCTCCGAGTGCTCTATCACCCACTTCAGGTTTTCCAACTGCAAGTCCGTAATGCCCACGTGACCGACAACGCCCTTCTTCTTCAAGGCCACCAACGCCGGCAGCGTCTCGTCAACCACCTTTTGCAGTCCGCCTGGCAAAGCAGCCTGGAACTCAATGTCATGGACGTTAATCAAATCAATATGGTCAATGCCCAGACGCTCCATGCTTTCATACACACTATCGGTCACACGCTGGGCCGAATAGTCCCACGTGTTTTTACCATCCTTGCCATAACGTCCCACCTTCGTACTCAGGAAATACTTCTCCCGGGGAATCGTGCGCAGTGCCTTGCCCAGCACCGTCTCGGCCTTGTAGTGACCATAGTAGGGACTTACGTCTATAAAATTGATGCCCCCCTCAATGGCCGCTTCCACAGCCTCGAAACTCTCTTTCTCGTTGGTCTCACGAAACACGCTTCCCAACGACGACGCACCAAAACTCAAATGGGAAATCCTCATTCCCGTCTTGCCTAACTCAGTATATCTCATATTCCTTTTTTATTTAAGTTTCGTAAACTCAACTTTTTGGAAGTTAAAGGGAAGTTAAAACGAAGTTATCGCTCCGCTCGGAAGTTAAAGGGACGTATGTCATGCTGATGGGAATACGGTATCGTCCCTTTAACTTCCCTTTAACTTCCCTTTTAACCCCCTTTCCATTCTCTTCTTCTAAAATTCTTCTGCAAAGTTACAAACTATCGCCCTGTCTGCCTGTTACAAAATAAACCTTTAACAGGACAAAACAAGCCTCCTTTCGTTCCTATTTTTCTTTTCTGACCAAAACAACTTTCCCATCCTTCACATACAAACCCGCCCCCACAGACCATTCCTGCACAGGCAAGCATAAAAACACTTAATACTCTCATATTCTTCATTACGGTAGCAAATTTTTCATTCTTCATTCTTCACTCTTCATTCTTAATTCTTCACTCTTCATTTTTCATTTTGTTTGCAAAAATACTTCTTTTCCCCCACTTTCCCTTTTTCCCATGTGTCAGAAACTATCAAATATGTATCATGAAGCCCCCTGAATCCCCATTTCGCGGCATTCAATCTTTATATTGCCCCATGGATTGAGGTCGGGGGACCAATGCCTGTTTTTTCTTTTGGTTCATTTTGTCCTATTCCCTAACAAGAATGTGAAATCGGAAATGGGAAAAAAGCCGTTACTTTGCCGACGAAAAACAAAACTTATCAACTCAGCCTAATCATCCCATCTATATAAAATATGTACAGACTTATGAAGAAATCCATTTTCTCGCTGCTGTTGGCAGCATCTGTTTCGGCAAATGCACAACAGACCGATGTGACTGTAAACACCGGTGCGTTTGGCAATGACTGGGAGTCGCTCAGTGCTTGGGAGTGCCCCGAATGGTTCAAGGACGCAAAGTTTGGCATCTGGGCACACTGGGGCCCGCAGTGTCAGGCTGAGGACGGCGACTGGTACGCCCGCTTTATGTACTACGAAGGGAGCGGCCAGTACAATTATCACGTCTCACATTTTGGCAATCCCAGCGTCTTCGGATTGAAAGACCTCTGCAACGCCTGGAAGGCCGACCAGTGGAACCCGCAGGAACTGGTGAGCCTCTACAAGAGCGTGGGTGCCCGCTACTTCATGGCCCTGGGTAACCACCACGACAATTTTGACAACTGGGACTCGCCCTACCAGGAATGGAACTCCGTGAACGTAGGCCCGAAAAAAGACCTCATCAAGGGCTGGAGCGAGGCTTGCAAGGCTGAGGGACTTCCCCTCGGTGTCTCCATCCACGCCTCACATGCCTGGACATGGCTGGAACCCTCGCAGAAGTTCGATGGCAACCTGACAAAGGAGGACGGTTTGGCAAAGAACACAGACGGCTCTTATAAATACTGGTGGCACGGCCTCGACCCACAGGAGCTTTACGCCCAGAACCACAGCCACTCGACGGGTTGGGAAAGCAGCGGCACCATCCACTCACAGTGGGACTGGGGTAACGGTGCCTCTCAGCCTTCAGCAGCGTACAAGCAGAAATTCCAAAACCGTGTGTTGCAGATGATTAACGACTACGACCCCGACATGATTTACTTCGACGACACAGCCATGCCCTTCTATGGCTGCGACGACCAAGTGGGCCAGAACATCCTGCAACACTACTACAACCACAGCGCCGCCAATCACGACGGCAAGCAGCAGGTCGTAGTAACGGGCAAACAGCTCACCGAGCAGCAAAAGGGCTACATGCTCTGGGACGTGGAGCGTGGCATCCCCGACCGTCCACAGGATACGTATTGGCAAACCTGTACCTGTATCGGCCAGTGGCACTATGACCAGAATGTCTATAACCGCAACGGCTACAAGAGCGGTGCCACGGTGATCCGTATGCTCATCGACGTGGTGTCGAAGAACGGTAACCTGTTGCTCTCCATCCCCGTAAAGGGCAACGGAAGCATCGACAATAAGGAGCGCCTCGTGTTGGCCGACATCAAGGCTTGGATGGACATCAACAGCGAGAGCATCTATGGCACCCGTATGTGGAAGACCTTCGGTGAAGGCCCGCTTGCCGAGGCTGCCAACCCGATGAACGCCCAGGGTTTCAACGAGGGACAAGCCTATTCGGCCCAAGACGTGCGCTATGTGCAGAAGGACGGCGCGGTCTATGCCACCATCATGGCATGGCCGGCAGCTGGCGACTTCACTTTCAAGGCATTTTCCATTGCCGAGCCGTCGTATAGCGGTGAAGTGGAGAGCGTCACCCTCCTCGGCGGTGGCAACATGGAGTTTACACACGACATCAACGGACTGACTGTGAAGGTGCCCGGCACAAAGCCTAACAGCATCGCCCCTGTGTATAAGATTACTTTCAAGGCCGACAACCGCAGTGCCTATGAAAAGTTGCAGAACCTCATCGAGGGTATGGAGACCACAGCCAACGAGGCCGAACCCAAGGCTCAGGCCTATAACACCGGCAAACTCAACCCTGCCAAACTCACCCAAATGCGTGAGGCCATTGCCAAGGCCAAGACCATTACTTCGGCTTCTTCTGAGGAGGATTGCGACGCAGCCCGCGAAGCCCTGACATCTGCCTACCGTTCCTTCCTGAACGACGGAATGAACAAGGGAGGCGCTTTCAGCGGTGTCATCGAGGCCAACCTCACCACCGAATACCTCATCGAAGGCAGTGACTTCAGCCGTTCTGCGGGTGGCACCAGTCGCTTCGGCACTCCGAAAAACTGGACGGTCAGCAACTTCAACATCCCCAATGGCGGCGACGGAACGAAGCACGGACTCGACAAGTATTCCGGTCGTGAGGCACTGATGCTGGGTGTGTGGAACGATGCCGGCAACAACACCTCGGGCGACCTGAAGAACGCCCGCATCTACCGCCGCATCACGCTGCCCAAGGGCAAGTACTACTTTGGAGCAGCCTACAATACCACCTACAGCATCAGCAGCGAGGCTTATATGTTCGTCAGCACGGCACTCTGCAACACAGCTGACATTCCCGAAAAGTGCATCGCCTACTACGGCATCAACAACTGCACGGGCGACCTGAAGATGCAGGGTCTCTACTTCCAACTCGACGAGGAGACGACGGTCTATATCGGTTTCCAGGCCAACCTGCTGTTCGGATCCGGCACACAGGAGTTCCGCGCCGAGCAGGTATGCCTCTACACACCGAAGGAAGTGGGCGAACGTCATGCCGAGGCCAAAGGCTGGCAGAAGATTGAAGAAATGTCCGAGGACGTGAGCCAGTATTTCTTCGCCATCTACGACCACGGAACGGACAACGGCCTCGTTCTGGGCACTGGCAACAAGCAGGGAAGCAGCTACAAGACGATGTGGTATGAGTCCGACGTCTATCCCGAAGGTACGAAGGACGCCCTGTGGACATTCGATGCCTTCGACAGCAGCAACAACTCGGGTGCAAAGTCTGGCGACGCCAAGTGGATTATCATCACCAACGCTGGCGATCCCGACGTCTGCCTACAGTCGAACGATAGCCCCAACAACTGGAACTACCGTACCGAGAACAACGGCGATGGCTGGACTGACCGTGCCTATGTCAGTGCCGCCTACCTGCCCGAAGGCTACTGGACATTGCAAAACAACAAAGGCGGAAGCCTCGGTCGCCATGACGGCACCGACGAAATGAGCGGTAACGCCGCCAGCGAGGATATCGGTCGCTACGACTTCTACGCCATCCTGCGTGGCAACTACATCGCTGCCGTCGAGAACATTGACAAGGCCAGCGAGGAGAACCCCATCGACATCTCCTACGTCATCACCAACGCCGACGCTACCCGCAAGAACAATTTCCATGCCAATCAACCCGTAGGCTGGACACTCTCTCGTGAAGATGCCTTCGAGTGCGAGTACGCCAACTACCTGCCCGCCAAGGTCGGCAGCAGCTACTTCAACAAATGGCAAGGCTCCGGCAACCTCAGCGACCGCACCATCAGTCAGCAGGTTTCCGGCCTGCCCAGCGGCAAGTACCGCCTCAGCGTCCGTACCAGCAGCAGCGTCATCCATCAGGGTGCCTGGCTCTTCGCCAACAACGACAAGGCCGACATGACCCAGCTGACGAACAGCACGGCCAGCGTCGTCACCGAAATAAACGATGGTCTGCTCACCCTCGGTGTGGAGCTGAAAGGCTACACGAGCAACGACTGCAAGTTCGACCACTTCACGCTCGAATACCTCGGCGACCCCAATGCCGCCACGTCGGTCGGAAGCCTGCCGCAAAATGCAAAAGCACCCCGACAAATCTACGACTTGCAGGGCCGCCGTCGGAATCGTCCCGAAAGGGGGCTCAACATCATTGACGGTCAAATCAGGATGGTGAAATAAGAGAATTGTGTTACCTCATCCGCCGTCTGTACTCCTGCGGCGTGATGCCCGCTTGTTTGCGGAAAAGACGGATAAAATAGGAATGGTCGCCGAAACCCAGTGTGTAGGCGACCTCTTTTATGGGCATATTCGTGGTATAGAGCAGGAGCTGGGCCCGCTCCACCTTCTTTCGGTTGACATGTTGCAAGGGCGAGGTGCCGAACTCACGCCTGAACAGGCGGATGAGGTAGGGCTTGGAGACGCAGGCCACGCTGGCCAGTTCATCAACGCTGATGTCCCGGTCAATCTGACGGTTGACGTAGGAAAGCACTTTCTTCATTCGCTCGTCCTGCGTCCAAACCTTGGGCGTAGCCTCACGCATGAAACGGGAAAGGAGGGTCAGCATGGCTCCGCGCAGCTCCATCTTCTCCCACAGGGCCATGTCACGATAGCGCTGTACGTAGCCTGCAAAGGTTGTGGCATTGTCGTAGGATTGCGGATTGCTGGCTGGCAGGCAGGCGTCGGGTTGCCGCTCATGAATGAGTTACTGCCTGAAATCACTTGGGATAACAGCCCGCAACAAGTGATTTTGAAGCCCCGACAAAAACCTAAATGAAGCATGAAAGTTCGTTCGTTCGTTCGGACGAACTTTTTTTTG
>CAJONZ010000124.1 GCA_905236065.1 uncultured Bacteroidaceae bacterium
GGAATACTATTGGCGCAGTATCGTCCCTTTAACTTCCCTTTAACTCCCTTTTAACTTCCCTTCCATTCAACTTGCGAAAGTTGAATACTTTTATCAGATGTTTTTCACATATCTCCGTGACAGGCAGATGGAAGCACCTTGCTGGTAGATGGAAACGACGCAGTAGGTTCTCACCGTCTCGTCGTCGTCAGCATACATCTTATATATATGGGTGTAGCTTTCGATTTCTTGGAAGATGAGTTTGTTGAGGAAGTCCTTCCAATTGTTTGCGTCAGCGTCGGATATGATGCGCTGGAACTGTGTGGTGTATTCGTCGCTGTTCGGCGTGATGCGTATTTCCACCCGTTCCCATTGCTGGGTGCTTAGGGTGAAAAACTCCTTGGCCTTCTTCATGATGTGGGTGATGTCGGCAGTGTTGCGGATGCTTTCGTTGATGGCATTTCCGTTTTCATCGAACTTCCTAACGCTGAGGGTGTCCTTGCTAATCTCCTCCACTTCGACCAACTGGTTGTTGCTGAATTTGTAAAGCCGTTCGTTGACAAAACCTCCATAGTCTGTTCTTCCACTGGTCTTTCCAGCAGGGTCGAAGGCAACGCCGCTACCGAAGCTGACTCCCTGAATGATGCAATCCGTCACGTTGAGGGCCTCGGCCAGGGTCTCACGGCTGTCACCGAAATTGGCGTCCAAGGCATCGGCCTGTACCACGTTGAAGTTGGTTCGTGCCGTCAGGCTGTTGAAGATGATGGATTCTCCCTCCGTGCTCGTCCCCGCACTTTTATTGATGTACGGTGTGCGTAGCGTAAGTGTATAGCTGCCGGGGCTTTCGGGCAGGATCATCTTGAATGTGAAGGGGGTGGGAGTGACCCCTACATTGGCAACGAGGACGGAATCCGTGCGGCTATATCCGTTGTTGCCCGTCACGGTATAGGTGAAGTGCGCACTGCTGGAGAAATAGACATGTTCGCCCAGATTCTTGTAACTGACGTTGACATTGGCGTTTTGTCCTGTGTAGAGGGTTTTCGACTCAATGGTCAGGGTGCCCAGCTCGGGGCTGACCGACACGGCCTTCTCCTCCGAGCAACTTGAAATCACGGCTGCCAGAAGTATATGGAAGGCAATAAATAATGTGTTTTTTTTCATTGTTCTGTTTTCAAAAAAACTTTAAAAGCGATATTTGTCAGCAAAGTTATTGCTTTTTGTCGGAAATACCGTAACTTTGCTGCCAAATTAACAAAAATAAATGGAAAATACTCAGCAAGAAGGATGCCTTTGCCTTGGCGATTTGGATTTTTCACTTTCCATTTTTCACATTTAACTTTTAACCATCATGTTTAGCGGAATCGTAGAAGAGTTTGCAACTGTCGTTGCCATTGAGAAAGAGCAGGAAAATATGCACTTCACCCTGACTTGCTCCTTTGTTGACCAGCTGAAGATAGACCAAAGCGTAGCCCACAACGGCGTGTGTCTCACCGTGGTAAAAATTTTTGACGGAAAGTACGTCGTGACGGCCATGAAGGAGACTTTGTTGAAGTCAAACCTTGGTGTGCTGAAAGTAGGCGACAAGGTCAATGTCGAGCGTTCCATGCTGATGAACGGACGCCTCGATGGACACATCGTTCAGGGCCATGTTGACCAGACGGCCATCTGCGTGGCAAAAATCGACCAGCAGGGTTCCTACACCTTCCGTTTCCAGTATGCCTTCGATGAGGACATGGCTCGGAAAGGCTATCTGACCGTTGATAAGGGCAGTGTTACCGTCAACGGCGTCAGCCTCACTGTCTGCAACAGCCAGAACGATTCTTTTGAGGTGAACATCATTCCCTACACTTACGAAAACACCAACTTCCACCAGATAGAAGTGGGAACCCGTGTGAATCTGGAGTTCGACATCATTGGCAAATACATTGCCCGCCTCCAGGCGTTCAACTAACTCAACTTTCAGAGATGAAAGGAAAGGAATAGAAAGGGAGTTATAAAGAAGTTAAAGGGACGATACCGTAGTCCCATCAACATTACATACGTCCCTTTAACTCCCCTTTAACTTCTTTTTAACTTCCCTTAAACTTCCAAAAAAGTTGAGCTTGCGAAACTTGAACTAAAATCTAACCTATTTATATTTATGAAACGATTTTTACCTTTTCCTGTTCTTTTTCTGTTGACCCTTTCCATTGTGGCACAGAACGTCAACGTCACTTGGAGCCTGAGCGACAAGGGCAACCTTTCTGCCGTCGAAACCCTTGGCGACTCCCAGTCATTGTCCTACCTCACCTTTGCCTACAATCAAGGCACGAAAATCGACTCCCTCACCACCATGACGGGTTCCAACGCTGATGCCGGTTACACCGCTGTCACCTACGAGCCCTCCTTCACCACCTTCATTCCTGCTACCCGTGTCAGCGGGAAGACAGCCAATCACTGCATCTTCCTCACCGTCACACCTGCCACTGGGCACTCCTTCAAGCCGACTAGCATATCCTTCGATGCTGCCAAGGTAGGCACTGACGGAGGCAACATCGATGTCTGTTACCGACTGGGTGTAGGCACCGAGGTCGGTATGGCCACGGGACTGGCGCCGTTGAGGAACAAAATCTCAGAAGGTAACCCGACTGGATTCTCCCATTTTGAATATAGTTTGGGTGACGTGATTGCGAAAAACAAAGCTTTCAAACTATACTTCTACATCTATAATCTGAACGGCACCGACAACGAGAATCCCAAGGCCATCGCTTTCCGCAACGTGCGTATCACGGGTGTGGTCGATGAGGAAATCTACGACGTTAGCCAGTTCATTTCGTCCTTCACCTGCACGGGCAAGACCTCTGCTTCCGATGCTGCTGAGATAGACCTGTTCCCCTTGGTCAAGGAACTGAAAAATGGCGGTTTGGCTTCCTTCCCCCAGAAACTCTACGGTGCGCCCACCGACTTCAACATCGTGTGCAACGACGGCTATACGGCTACCGTCGATTATTCTGGCAACGTCGCCATCGTGAAGATTTTCAAGGACGGCTCGCAGGTGTTCTACTTTGAGACCCAGTTCACCGTCACCAACCGCCAGCCCAAACCTGCTGCCACACCCCTCAAGCGTGGACTCATGGCTCTCAGCCTCTCCGGGGCAGGCATGGGCAGTGGCAACCTCGTCAGCTGGCGCCATCGTGAAGCCGACGGAACGGGCGTGAAGTACAAACTTTACTACGGCTCTTCGTCCGACCCCAAACTGAAACTCAACGGCGGCAAATACATCACCGACCGCACCAACTTCCTGCACACTTCGGGCACGACATCCTATCGCTACAAACTCGAAGTCTATGATGCGTATGGCAACCTCTTGGAGACGGAAATCTCCGAGAAAGCTTGGGCCAACCAGACCAAGACCGTGCCCACCAACCGGCCCGCTACCTCCGCCGAGGGTGCCACCTACACCCCCAACGATGCCAGTTTCTGCGATATGGACGGCGACGGTGAATACGAAATTATCCTGAAATGGAGCCCCTCCAACGAGAAGGACGCTGCCAGCAGTGGCACCACCTCGCAACCCATCTTCGACTGCTACAAGCTCGACGGCACCCAACTCTGGCGCATCCAGTTGGGTAATAACTTCTTCACCAGCGCACACACCATCCAGTTCATTGCCTGGGACTTTGACGGCGACGGATACGGTGAATTTATGTGCAAGACCGGCCCTGGCACCATCGACGGTGAGGGCAACTACGTCCTGCTGCCCGGCGACGACCCCAACGCCAATCTTCTCAACGAGCGCGGCAAGCAAGATCACGGTTCTGAGTACATCACCGTCTTCGACGGTATGACGGGCGCCGAACTTTCCACCATTCCCTACCATACTGATTATGCCTCTGGTGCCAGTTACTGGGGCGACGACAAGCAGAACCGCTCCGAGCGCTACCTCGCCGCCATCGCCTGGCTCGACGGTGCCGACAAGAATCCCTCGCCCATTTTTGCCCGTGGCTACTATGCCGGTGCCTTCGTCGGGGCCTATGACTTCGACGGTGCCCAGCTGAAAGAGCGTTGGGTCAGCCGCAACACGACAAAAAATCAGGGTCTTTGGGGCGAAGGTGCCCACTGGATTTCCGTCGGCGACTGTGATGGTGACGGCAAGCAGGAAATCATCTATGGCTCTGGCGCTCTCGACCACGATGGTAGCCTGCTCTATCGCACCGGCCTCGGCCATGGCGACGCCCTCCACTTGGGCGACTTCCTTCCCGAGCGTCCCGGCATGGAAGTCTTCATGGTACACGAAGAGAGCCCCTACGGCTACGATTTGCGCGATGCCAAGACGGGCAATTTCATCCTGCGCAAGACGGCGGGCAGCGACACGGGCCGTGGCCTCGCCGCCCACTTCGACTCCTCTTCGCCTCACTCCCAGTTCATCTACAGTGCCTCCGCAGCCATGTTCGACTGTGCCGATGGCTCCGAAATTGCCCCCACGTGGGCTATCGGTCAGAGTGGTGCGGCCATTAACTGCCGCGTCTATTGGGACGGTGACCTCTACGACGAATTTTTCGATAAGAACATTCTTGCCCACTGGAATCCCACAGGCAAAGGCTTCGACCGCTATCAATTCAACAACGGCAACTATCTTTGGGGCAACCTGAACAACGATAGCAAGAAGAATCCCTGCGTCCTCGGCGACCTCCTCGGCGACTGGCGCGAGGAAATCGTCACTTGGAACGGCGACGACTGCTCCCTCTACATCTGTGCCACTAACTACACTTCCAACTACCGCATCCCCCACCTGATGGACGACCTCAACTACCGCGCACAGGTCATCAACCAGAACTGTGCCTACAACCAGCCGCCCCACCTCTCCTTCGACCCTGCCGTGAAGTATGCCGGCAATCCGAATCAGGCCGTGCAGGAAGACCTCGACGAACCTGAGCCAACGCCTGAAATCGTCTGGACGGAGCAGTATAAGATTGACTTTGAGGACGGCGATTACAGCATGTTCGCGTTCGACAACAAGGGGAACGTTACCGAGCAAATCGTCGAGACGGTAAACGGCTCCAAGTCCTACGACATCTATCTTGAGCGCACCCGCACCATGACCCTCGACCTTTCTCAGGTTGCCCTCGGTTCCTACGACCTCTATAAATTCGAGTTCGACTGGGGTACGGGCGGTTCAAACTACGACCCTTCTACCTTGACCGTGAAGGCCGATAATTCCGCAGGCCAGCTCATGACGATTGACATACCCGCTGGCGACGCCACCATCTCGTTCATGGCAAATGGTGAAAAGTTTGGAGACTGCTACAACGGGCGTCCGCTTACCGTCCCCACCTCCCTCTTCCATGTTCAACTGGTCGGAGGCAACGAGGGCGTTCATCTCACGGTGACAAAAGATGGTGTGACCTACGTCGATAGCGTGAAGATTTCCGAGACTCCGGCACGTGTCACCGGCATCACCGAGACATTGGGTCGCAGCTACAACCATACCGTCTTCGACAACATCCGCTTTTCCACCTACCGAGCCACTACCACCCTGCCCGGTGACATCGACGTCGACGGCAAACTGGCCATTACCGACCTCACCCTGCTCATCAACGCCTACCTGGGCATCGTTCCCGAAGGCATCGACATCAAGGCTGGTGACTTGAACGGTGACGGAAAGATTTCTATGGACGACATTACCCGATGGATTGAAACCTATCAAGGCGATTCTGCCCAATAGCTAGACTGTTTTAAGGAAATTTTTCCCTGTCAATACACAATCGAATCCTCGTTTGCCTCTGGCAAGCGGGGATTTTTTCTTCTCTCTTCTGCGTGTGTTATGCTTTCGCTCCATGAGCGTGAGAACATTTTGACGGATTTCCCGTTTCAAAAGTATAGGCGAAGGTCGCCGCAAGCGGCGATGGCCCCGACCTCGCCCTTGTCCGAAGCCTCGGCATTTAATTGCTAAATGCCGATACCTTCGGAGGGCTGAGGCCAACGACCGAGGCAAAGCGACATATTTACGCTTTGCCTCGGTCGCGGTCGCCTGATTTGTATTTGCTTTTGTCTTTTTAGAGAAAATAATCGGAGAAAAGGGCTTTTTGTGGGATTTTGCTCATTTTTTTCTGGTTTTATGGTGATTTTGTCAATAGGAAGTTGTATTTTTGCAACAAATTTAGCCTTTCATACAAGTTTCAAGATGTATGAGGGGCGTCGTTTATATTATAAAGTAAAAGTAATTTTCGTAAAATACAGATGAAAAATCCATTACGTAGTGCGGTCTGCACGGAAGGTCGCCGAATGGCAGGGGCACGTGCCCTATGGGTTGCCAACGGCATGAAGCGTGAGCAGTTTGGCAAGCCTATCATTGCCATCGTCAATTCGTTTACTCAGTTTGTTCCGGGACACACCCACCTGCATGAGGCTGGGCAAATTGTGAAGGAGGAGATTGAGCGGATGGGCTGCTATGCGGCAGAGTTCAATACAATCGCCATCGACGACGGCATCGCCATGGGACACGATGGCATGTTGTATTCGTTGCCTTCACGCGACATTATCGCCGACTCGGTGGAGTATATGTGCAATGCGCACAAGGCGGATGCCATGATTTGCATCTCGAACTGTGACAAGATTACGCCGGGTATGCTGATGGCAGCCATGCGCCTGAACATCCCTGCCGTGTTTGTGAGCGGTGGCCCGATGGAGGCTGGCAAGTACAAGGGCGAGAACCTTGACCTGATTGCAGCCATGGTGAAGGGTGCCGACCCGACGGTGGGCGACGAGGAGTTGGCCGAGGTGGAGAACCGTGCCTGTCCGGGTTGCGGTTGCTGTTCGGGCATGTTCACTGCCAATTCGATGAACAACCTGACGGAGGCTATTGGTCTGTCCTTGCCGGGTAACGGTACGATTCTGGCCACCCATGTGAACCGTCGTGAGCTGATGAAGGCGGCTGCCCGCCAGATTGTGAAGAATGCGTTTGCCTATTATGAGGACGGAGACGAAAGTGTGCTGCCTCGCAGCATTGCGACCCGCACAGCTTTCCTCAACGCCATGACGCTGGACATTGCCATGGGTGCCAGCACCAATACGGTGCTTCACTTGTTAGCAGTGGCTCAGGAGGCAGGCGTCGATTTCACGATGAAGGATATTGATGCGCTTTCACGGAAGACTCCGTTCCTCTGCAAATTGGCACCTAACAGCCAGAAGTACAGTGTGCAGGAGTGTGGACGTGCGGGTGGTATGCTGAATCTGTTAGGCGAGTTAGCCAAGGGTGGACTGATTGACACGAGCGTAAAGCGTGTGAATGGTGCCACGTTGGCCGAGGACATCGAAAAGTACTCCATCCTGAAAGCTGAGATTGACCCCGAGGCAAAGCGCATCTACAGCAGTGCGCCGGCAGGTGTGTTCTGCAATCAGTTGGGTGTGCAGAATACGCAGTACGAGACGTTAGACACCGACCGTGCGACGGGTTGCATCCGCGACATAGAACATGCCTACACAAAGGACGGCGGCATGGCCATCCTGTTCGGCAACATTGCGCAGGACGGCTGTGTGGTGAAGACCGCAGGCGTGGATGAGAGCATCTGGAAGTTCGCAGGCCCTGCTGTTGTCTTCGACTCGCAGGAGGATGCCTGTGAGGGAATCTTAGGTGGAAAAGTGAAGAAGGGCGACGTGGTAGTCATCACGCATGAGGGCCCGAAGGGTGGCCCTGGTATGCAGGAAATGCTCTATCCCACCTCTTATATAAAGAGTATGCACATGGGCAAGGAGTGTGCACTGATTACCGACGGACGTTTCTCGGGCGGTACATCGGGACTTAGCATCGGACACGTTTCGCCAGAGGCTGCGAGCGGTGGCAACATCGGCAAGATTGTGGATGGCGACATCATTGAGATTGACATTCCAAACCGCAGCATCAACGTGCGCCTCTCTGACGAGGAATTGGCAGCCCGTCCACAGCAGCCCCTGAAGCGCCATCGCGTGGTCAGCAAGGCTCTGCGTGCCTACGCCCAGAGCGTTTCGAGTGCAGACAAGGGAGGAGTAAGGATTATTGAGTAAACTTTCGCAAGTTGAGTCCAAAGGGAATTAACAATTAACAATGGTCTGCCGGATGGCATTCTTCATTCTTAATTCTTCATTCTTCATTTTTAGAAAGTTCGAATATACAGATCGATATGGAAAAAATAACAGGTGCAGAGGCATTGATGCGAGCCTTGGAGCATGAGCAGGTGGATGTCCTGTTCGGCTATCCGGGTGGCAGTATCATGCCGACATACGATGCACTTTATGATCATAAGAAAACGTTGAATCACATCCTTGTCCGTCATGAGCAGGGTGCCGTACATGCGGCGCAGGGCTATGCACGGGTGAGCGGAAAGGTGGGCTGTGCCATCGTGACTTCGGGTCCGGGTGCCACCAATACGATTACGGGTATTGCCGACGCCATGATGGACTCTACGCCCATGGTGGTGATTTGTGGTCAGGTGGGTGTTGCCATGCTGGGCACGGACGCATTTCAGGAAGTGGATGTGGTCGGCGTGACTTCTCCTGTGACGAAGTGGAGCTATCAGATACGCCGTGCGGAAGACGTGGCGTGGGCGGTGGCTCGTGCTTTTTATATTGCCAAGAGCGGACGTCCGGGCCCCGTGGTGCTGGACTTTGCCAAGAATGCTCAGACGGGCATGGTGGACTATCAGCCGGCTTCTGCCGATTTCATCCGTTCCTACGAGCCGGATCCCGACATGAACCTGGAAGATATCCAGAAAGCTGCCAAGATGATTAACGACAGCGTGAAGCCTTTTGTGCTGGTAGGTCAGGGCGTGGAACTGGGTAACGCCCGCGAGGAGTTGAAGGCTTTCCTGGAGAAGGCCGACCTGCCTTGTGGCACGACGTTCTTAGGACTGAGTGCCATTGAGAGTGACCATCCGCTGAACATGGGCATCTTGGGTATGCATGGAAACCTGGGCCCCAACGTGATGACTAACAAGTGCGACCTGCTCATTGCGGTCGGTATGCGCTTTGACGACCGGGTGACGGGCAACCTGAACACCTACGCCAAGCAGGCAAAGATTATCCACTTCGACATTGACCGTTCGGAGTTCAACAAGAATGTGAAGGTGGATTTGGCGGTGCATGGCGACTGTAAGAAGACGCTGGCTGCCGTGACGGCTCTGCTGGAGAAGACGACGCACAGGTCTTGGATTGACGGCTTTAAGCCTTACGACGAAAAGGAATATAACAAGGTGATTGATAAAGCACTGCACCCGAAAGATGGCCCTCTGTTGATGGGCGAGGTTGTCCGTAAGGTGAGTGAGGCAGCCAACAACGAGGCGATTCTCGTTACCGACGTGGGGCAGAATCAGCTTTTCGCCTGCCGCTATTTCAAATTCACGAAACCGCGTTCGGTAGTCACTTCGGGCGGACTTGGAACCATGGGCTTTGGCATTCCTGCGGCTATTGGTGCCACGTTCGGCGCTCCCGACAGGACGGTTTGCCTGTTCTGTGGCGATGGCGGATTGCAGATGACCATTCAGGAGTTCGGAACCATCATGGAGCAGGGTGCCCCTGTGAAGATGATTTTGCTGAACAATAATTACTTAGGCAATGTGCGTCAGTGGCAGGAGATGTTCTTCCGTCGCCGCTACTCGTTCACGCCGATGGTGAATCCCGACTATGAGCTGATAGCCAAGGGATATGGCATACCAGCCAAGACGGTGGTGGAGCGTGAGGAACTGGATGCTGCCATTCAGGAGATGCTTGCCACGCCGGGTCCGTACCTGCTGCAGTGTGCCATCAAGGAGGAAGACAACGTGATGCCGATGACCCCTCCGGGAGCAAACATTGACGAAATGCTTCTGGAGTGCTAACAGGAGGTCATGGCTCAGAGAACTTTTGGAGGTCAATGTGGGGAATGCACAACATGTGGCAAATGTGACAGGCTCTTACAGACGGCAGAACCCATTGAACGTAGAAAATCAATGCCTACAACCTCTTGCACTTCGCAAGCTTCTCCCTCAATAAGTGGAGAGGACGCAGAGAGAGGGGCTGTAAATAATCAAGAAGAAATGGAACAAGACAACAGCGTAAAGCTTTATACATTTATTATATATTCAGAGAACGTACCCGGTTTGCTGAGTCTGATTACGGCTGTTTTCACCCGTCGTCAGGTAAACATCGAATCGCTGAATGTGTGTGCCTCCAGTACGCCGGGAGCGCACAAATACACCATTACGGCCTATTGCGATTTGTCCATGGCGCAGATGCTGACTGCACAAATCGAGAAGAAAATCGATGTGCTCCAAGCCAACTTTTTCACGGACGAGGAAATCTTCATCAACGAGACTTGTCTGCTGAAAATCAGTACGCCCGTCATGTTGGAGAACAAGAACGTCTGCCGTATGGTACGTTTGCACGGCGCACATTTCGTAGAGGTGAACCCCATCTATGCGACCATCGAAAAGACGGGCATTACGTCCGATATCCTTTCACTTTACGACTCCCTCAAGACCACGGGCTGTGTCCTTCAGTTCGTGCGTTCCGGTCGGATTTGCATCACCAAAGACTTCACCGAGCATCTGGACGAATACCTGGCAGAGCGGGAGAAGAAAAGAAAGTGAAACAAGTACCATTTACCATGTAGGAACTTATCATTTTACAAACTTATACATTTAAACACTTAAACAACAATCAAAATGGCAAAAATGAATTTTGGCGGTGTGATTGAAGAAGTAGTCACCCGCGAAGAATTTCCACTTGAGAAGGCTCGTGAAATCCTGAAAGACGAGCAGATTGCAGTTATTGGTTACGGTGTGCAGGGCCCAGGTCAGGCTTGCAACCTCCGCGACAACGGTTTCAACGTTATCGTGGGCCAGCGTCAGGGCAAGACTTTTGAGAAGGCTATCAACGACGGTTGGGTGCCAGGCGAGACGCTGTTCTCTATCGAAGAGGCTGCCAAGCGTGGTACAATCATCATGTGTCTGCTTTCCGATGCAGCCGTGATGTCTGTATGGCCCACTCTCCAGCAGTACCTCACTCCGGGCAAGGCTCTCTACTTCTCTCATGGTTTCGCTATCACTTGGAACGACCGCACGGGTTGCGTTCCTTCAAAGGATATTGATGTCATCATGGTGGCACCAAAGGGTAGTGGTACTTCACTCCGCACCATGTTCCTCGAAGGCCGTGGCCTGAACTCTTCCTACGCTGTCTATAACGACGCTACTGGCCGTGCCCTCGACCGCACCCTGGCTCTGGGTATCGGTATTGGCTCTGGCTACATGTTCGAGACAACCTTCCAGCGTGAGGCTACTTCCGACCTCACTGGTGAGCGTGGTTCACTGATGGGTGCCATTCAGGGTCTGCTCCTTGCACAGTATGAAGTACTCCGCGAGAACGGTCACACACCGTCTGAGGCTTTCAACGAGACCGTTGAGGAGCTCACTCAGTCGCTGATGCCGCTGTTTGCCCAGAAGGGTATGGACTGGATGTACGCAAACTGCTCTACCACTGCACAGCGTGGTGCCCTCGACTGGATGGGCCCGTTCCACGATGCCATCAAGCCCGTTGTCGAGAAGCTTTACCAGTCTGTCAAGAGCGGTAAGGAGGCTCAGATTTCCATCGATGCCAACTCAAAGCCCGACTATCGTGTAGGTCTTGAGAAGGAACTGGCTGCTCTGCACAATTCTGAAATGTGGCGTACAGCAGAAGTTGTTCGTCAGCTCCGTCCTGAGAATAACTAATCGCTCAGATAATAAAAAGGTGTGCCAGTGGACGTTCCTGTCCACTGATACACCTTTTTTACTTTTCTAAATTTTTCTAATAACCATTTAAAACCGAAGTATTTATGAAGAAGTATTTAGCAGAAATGGTAGGTACGCTCGTACTTACACTTCTGGGTTGCGGTACAGCCGTCAGCCTCAATTGTGGTGTTGACACGGCCAGCGTAGTGGGCACAGCCATGGCATTCGGTCTTGCCGTCGTTGCAATGGCATACACCATCGGTGGTGTCTCTGGTTGCCACATCAATCCTGCCATCACACTGGGTTGCTTTCTCTCGGGTCGCATCAGTAGAAAGGATGCATGCATGTACGTGGCGTTTCAGGTAGTCGGTGCCATCCTCGGTGCTGCCATCCTCTTTGCCCTCACTTCCACCGACATGGTGCTTGCCGGCGGTACGACGACGGGTGCTAACAGCTGTGGCGACCATGGCGTGACAGTCGGCTTGATTGCCGAAATCGTGCTCACGGCCATCTTCGTACTCGTTGTTCTTGGAACCACTGACGCAAAGAAAGGTGCAGGCAATTTTGCAGGTCTGGCCATCGGTCTTTCCCTTATCCTGATTCACCTTGTAGGCATTCACTACACAGGTACCAGCGTGAACCCAGCCCGTTCCATCGGTCCGGCCCTCTTCGAAGGCGGTCAGGCCCTCGGCGACCTTTGGGTGTTCATCGTCGGCCCGTTAGCCGGTGCTGTCATAGCCGCTGGCATCTGGAAAATCGTAGGCGAGGAATAATTCTTTCTATATAAAGAGGATATGTCTCCAGTGGCATGTCCTCTTTTTTTATGATTCCTCTTTTCCTATGGCTCAAACCCACCCTAAAGGCTTATACCTTCTTTTCTCCACCGAGATGGCTGAACGATTCAGCTATTACGGTATGCGTGCCCTTTTCACGCTCTACATGATCAACGCCCTGCGCCTCTCGGTGGAGGATGCTGCTGGCATCTACGGCATCTACACCGCCTTGGTCTATGTCACTCCGCTCATTGGCGGACTCATAGCCGACCGCTACTGGGGCACCCGCCGCAGCATCCTCTGTGGCGGACTTGTCATGGCGTTGGGACATTTCCTCCTCTTCCTCAGTGCCTCCTCCCTTTCGGATGTCGAGACGGCCAAGGCACTGATGTTCTGCGGACTGGCCGCTCTTGTCGTTGGCAACGGATTCTTCAAGCCCAATATTTCCACCATGGTGGGCAGTCTCTATCCGCCCGAAGACAGCCGAAAGGATGCCGCCTTCACCATCTTCTACATGGGTGTCAATGTCGGTGCCACATTGGCACCGTTACTCTGTGGTTGGCTGGGCAACATAGACTATCGGTGGGGCTACCTTTGCGCCTGTCTTGCCATGCTGGCGGGCACAGCCGTCATGCGTCTGCTGCAACGCCGCTTGCTCGTCTCTCCGCAAGGGGAACAGATTGGCTTGCCGCCAACCGCCCCGACGAAAAGCCATGCGGCCCGTCACAAGCTCGATGCCACCGACCTTCGCCACATGCTGGTCATCTTCGTCATCGCCTTCTTCGTCATTTTCTTCTGGGCGGCCTACGAGCAAGCCGGCGTCTCCCTCATGGTTTTTGCCGAGCGGAACATCGACCGCACTTTCCTGGGTTGGACCATGCCTGCCGAGTGGACGCAGTCGCTTCCGGCCATCTTCGTCGTCGTCCTTGCCCCCGTCTTTGCAGCCCTTTGGGAAACCCTCGCCGCCCATCATGTTGAGCCGTCGGCACCCGTCAAACAGGCCATCGGCCTCCTGTTCCTGGCCCAGGGCTATTATGTCATCTCCGTCGGAGTCGATGGCGTGACGGCCTCCGACAAAATCAGCATCCTCTGGCTCGTGCTGCTCTATCTCCTCCATGTATGTGGCGAACTCTGTCTGGCACCCATCGGCCTCTCCCTCGTCAGTCGTCTGGCCCCCGTGGGACTTGCCTCCGTCATGATGGGCTTCTGGTACATGAGCACTGCCGTCAGCAATGCCTTGGCCGGAATGCTCTCCTCCCTCTATCCCCACGATGGCGAGGTGAAGTACTTTCTGGGCTTTGAGATTGCCTCCCTCTCCGACTTCTTCCTCATCTTCGTTTTTATGAGTGGCATCGCCGGCATAGTGATGCTTTTGGTATCGCCTCGAATTGTAAAAATGATGAAGTAGAACTCTTCTCTCGAATAGAGTACTGCGTCATCTCGAATAGAGTACTGCGTTGTCTCGGAAAGAGTACTGCGTTGCAACGGATTGAAAATGTGACGAAAAAAAGACGCGAAATACTTCCCCTGATGGAAAGTGCTTCGCGTCTTTCTATGCTGTTCTGCTGCGTAGGTTGTAGCCTAAAATGCGATGCCAAGCGAGGCACCGAACCCCTCGTTGGTGTATTTGCCCAGCAGGTAGAGGTGCTTGTAGCGCACGGCGATGGCACCGCCCCATACGACGTAGGTGTCTGTGAACGAGATTTTTCCACGGTTGTTAAACAACTGTGCGCGTCGTTTCACACCCACCACGGGCGATGCGTACAGGCTGAACGTGGACATGTGCTTCTCGGTGGAGTTCCTGCTCGACAGCACAGGAAAAAGATACCCCGCCGTCACATTGGTATAGCGGGTATGGTCCCTGGAAATGTCCTCGCCCGAAGGATCCTTGGGCGAACCGGCGAAGTTGCTGGAGTAATCGACCATCACGCCGTAGAGCACCAGGTGGAAGTCGGGCATGACATTGTGCCCGCTGAACTGGCTGGTGTAGATTTTCCCGTTGTATGTGACGTCGATGGGCGACGTACAGTCAATGCCGCCGCCGAATCCCACGGTGATGATGTCGTCGGACCATTTCCATGCGTTGGCAGTTATTCCTGTCAACAGCAGGAGCATAAATATCAGGCACTTTTTCATACTTGTCACAATTCAAAAATGTTTATGCACCTGCAAAGATACAACATTCTGAGATATGTGGGGTGATGTTTGGCCGAAAAAAATGAATTGCAGCCCACAACCCATAGTCTTCCGAGACGATTGGGGGCAAAAATGAGAACCCTATCTTTCAGGGTCGGTTTGGGTGCTATTATTTATCCGGAGTGCTACGCCATGCTTGTACCCTCAGTTACGGAGTGGCGACCGTGCTACAATCTTGCATGTGGCACTTTTGCAGATAATCATAATTTTTTTCATACCAAGTTATTTTTTTATCATTGCAAAGTTTGTAACTTTGTCGCCATACCAAGAAAAGCCATGAATCCCCAGAAAGAGACTTTACAGTTGAAAAAAGAACTGGAACATCCAGATAAGTTACTAAGAATATGACAGCAAACAAGCACTTCAATTCCTACAAGGAGGGGCTGGATCTGGAGTTCCTGCGGGAGTACTGCATGGAGCACGGGGAGCAGCGTGTGATGGAGCGCGGCGAGACGTTGGAAGAGGCGGGTGAGCCGGCGCAGTGGGTGGCCTTCGTGGAGCAGGGCTGCTTCAAGTATATGGTTCACAACGACGAAGAGGGCAAGGACTACTGCACGGGCTTTGCCTTCGAGGGCGAATTTGTGGCCGACTTCCCCTATTGCCTCGACGGCGACGTGTCGGAGGTGAGCATCGAGGCGGACATGCCGTGCGAGGTGCGCGTCATCAGCGGAC
>CAJONZ010000125.1 GCA_905236065.1 uncultured Bacteroidaceae bacterium
GAACATGCCGCCGAAGTTAATCTGCTTGTTGACGTTGTTGGTGTAGATGGCCCGAATGTGGTCATATCCTGTCTCCTTGGAACCGCAGAAGTTGTAGGCCACGTTCATGAAGGGAGACTTCGTGTTGTAGAAGGCACATTTGTCGATGGTGCGGAAAAACTGGTCCATCGGGCTGAGAAACATGAACTCCAGCATGTCAGGCCGTTCCATGTAAATGCGCGACATGCGGGGCGAACCGAGGTTTCCCAGCGTGTTGTAGTGTCCGTTTATGCCTTCAGGCAGTTGTGAGTTCTGGTATTGGTGATGGAGCGTATCGACGGGGATTTCTGTCATGTTTCCATAGACTTCGTCCACCACCCATGAGCGGATGTCGGTGGGCACAATCTTCTTTCCGTCTTTGTCCTTGTTGAGGTCGTTCACGCCAAGGCTGTCGTCCGGGTTCATGATGTCGTCGGTGTTCGACTCCAATTCGCGGACAATGCGTTGTGCCCCGGCCTGTAGCGGCAAGAGCACAAAGATGAGGAACGAAAAGCGGAGAATGATGTGCTTGGGATTTTTCACTTTTTGACTTATAAGACGAATCGAAAATAAAACTCTATCAGTTTCACGATGATGGCTCCGAAACCAATACTGAAGAAAAGTACTTTTTGCTCTGGGAAAGCAAAATAGACAAACAATGCGAGCACAAAGCCCACCATGAAAACGGTGTTCAGTATTTTTCGGGCTGTAAGAATGCTGGTAGAGCTTCCTTTGCCAGGCCGATGCCATTTGCTTTGCTTCTTGCTTTCGTTGACGGCCTCGGCGATGATTTTATCTATTTCGTCAGTTTTCAACCGATAGTTTTTTAGGGGATGATACAGCGTGTGTTGAAGCCTGTTTCCGGGTTTATTTCACCATTGCTTCAATCTCGTCGGCAATCTCGTTGAAGAGGTCAACGGTCTTGACACGGAACTTTCCGCTGATTCTTCTCAGCTGCCCCTTCTTGTTGATGGCTTCCTTGTCGGTAATCCAGTCTTCAGCGGGGATGCGCTCCGTCTCCTGACTGCCCACGTAAACGTATGCGATGTTGCTGATGGTTACTTTTACGCTGCCATTTTTGGCCTCGCCGGTGAAGCGGTAATAGACATGCGTGTAGTCCTTGGAAAGCGCACGGTTGGAGAAAATCATCTCCTCCGCACCCTGAGCCACAATCTTGCCGGCATTTTTGTCGGCTTCGGTCACCTTGGCATATTCAATGTTCTTGAAGAAATTGGGTTCGCGCCAATTGCCACGGGCCGCATTTGCCTCGAAACGAAGCGCAGCAAACGATGAGAGCACGGTGTAAAGGTCTTCGACGCTCTTACCCGGTGCGCTGATTTCTTTGCTGAACACAATCTTTCCATCCACTTCTGGCACAACACCCGGAGCGAGGTATTCGCTCATGTCTGCTTTCTGTGTATAAAGTTTTTTAGTACTAATCAGTCCGCTTTGTGCGTTTGCAAGGCAAAAAGGCATTGCCATGAGCAGCATGGTAAATATGATTTTTTTCATAACAAAAAATGATTGTTTTTGATTCAATTACAGGTTGAAATAAATGTTTTTTGAGGTTTTACCCTTTGATTTTTTTGCAAATATAGGGCAATTCTAAATATTTGTCACTATCTTTGGAACGAAAAAAATAAATACTAACAAAAAATAACATGAAAACAAGACTTTTTTTTATTTGTTCTGTGTTCTTCTCACTGGGTGTCTTTGCACAGGAAGATGTAACGACACGGTATCTTGAAAACCCGTCTTTCGAGTTGGACGACATCTCCAAACTTTCAAAAGACGCTACACGCGGAGCTTATGAGGCCAGGACCGTTGTGGGGTGGACTTTGAGTGGCAGCTATGGCGTGAGCGACATCATGACTGCCGCAGCTACGGCCACAGACAACAATTTTGGCGCACCGGGACAACCTTCCGACGGTGTGCAAATGTATTACATCCGCCATGCCTGGAATGCCACGTCGGCCAGTTTGCTCCAGAGCATTACGATTCCCGCAGGTAAATATCGCCTGACGGTTGACAACAAATGTGTTACGCAGTCTTCCCATGCTGCCAGTCTCGTTGCAGGTTCTGAAAGCCTGAGCCTGACTTTCCAGACTTCTCTTCCTGCGATTTGGACTACCAGTAGTCTGGATTTTGAACTTTCTGCTGAGACGACGGTTTCCATCGGACTGAAGGTTACGTTCGGCAGTGGCTCAGGCGGTTCCATCCTCCTCGACAATTTCCGCCTGTACAAGTTGCCCGATGATTACGTGGAGCCAGAAGACCCGACCGAGGCAGCTGTGACTTCCTTCACCGAGGGTGTCATCACTGCCGACTTTGTTCCTGAGGCTCAGATGAAAGCCGACCTCTTGCAGATGTTGGCTGACTTCTCCACTTATTTGGTGAACGATTTCCAGGAGTGTGCGGCTCCCAACTCTCAGAACGAGGCTTGCGGATGTTTCAAGGGCGAGAACACGATGGGCAACAACGAACAGGGCGTTCGTCCCAATGCCGACCTCTCCATGATTTGCGCCTTCTTGGTGAAGTATGCAAAGCCGGCAGGGGTCAATTTACCCTCTGGGGTTACTTGGACCAAGATTGAGGAAATGGCCATGAAGTCGCTCGTCTTCGCTTATTCCACCCATAAGGCCAACAAATTGAAAGTCTGCTCAGGTAACAACTATTGGGGCTCAGTCTCCAACTCCGACCATGTGTGGGAGTCCAGCCTTTGGGCCATGTCGGTGGCTTATTCCGCCTACTTCCAATGGGAAAAGCTTTCTGCCACACAGAAAAATTACATCTATAAACTTCTGAAGGCCGAGTGTAACTATGAGTTGGAGCGCTCCATCCCAACAGGTTATTCCGGCGACACAAAAGCCGAGGAGAATGGTTGGGAGGCAGACATCCTGGCTGCAACGCTGGGTCTTTTCCCCAACGATGCTCTGGCAAGCCGCTGGTTTGAGCGCCTGCGTGAAATGGCCGTCAACTCCTACTCTCATCCGGGCGATGTAAACAACACCGCCGTCCTTGATGACTGGTACGACCAGAAGTCTGTTGCCGATATGTACGTGGGTCAGAACCTCTACGATGACTATTCGCTGCAAAACCACAACCTCTTCCACACCAGCTACCAAAATGTTGTCATGCAGGAGTTGGGCGAGGCTGCCTTGGCACTTAAGATGTTCCAGCAGGGGCTTTACGGCGAGGAAAGATGGAAGACCAACGCCCTGATGCACAACAATCAGCAGGTGCAGGACTCCATCCTCAACTGGCTGGCCTTGGCCGATGGCGAGTTGGCGATGCCCAATGGCAACGACTGGTCGCTCTTCCTCTACGACCAAATCACGTCCTACACCACGCAAGCCTGTTTCCAGCAGGACGTGAACGCCTTGCTGTTGGAGAACATGGCCTACAAATACATCAAGGCCCGTCAGAAGACGACCACCGACGGCTCCTGGCTTTTGCGTCCAGACGTGGGTGCCCGACGCATGGGTGTGGAGGCCCACCGTGTGATGATGACTTACTTAATGCACGACGTCCTTTCCACGGCCCAGCTCATACCGAAGACTTGGGCACAGTTCAACAGTGAGTTCTCCGCTGCCAAGATGATTCCTTGTCAGAACATCGTTCGTGCAGCCACCGACAGCCGTTTCACCTGCTTCTCTTGGTCCACGGGCCTGAAGAGCTATACAGGCTATTTCGCAAGCAATTCCCCCGACAAGAATAAGATTGTGGTGCCTTACCGTGCCAACAACACTGGCAACCTGCTCGGATGGTACGAGGTTTCCGGCAAATCTACCAATGCCACGCCCGTGGTGAGCGGCATTTATAAGCTCAACGGCAACGGCTACGTGATGAACGGTGAGATTAACACCAATGACAACGTGCTCAACAACCGTTTTGCCATCTATTCCACGCCGAAAAACGCCATCATCTATCTCGACTACGTCACGGCGAACAGTGCTGCGACCATTACTGCCGAAAAGGGTGGCCTGCTGGCTATCTCCACCGATGAGTTGATGAAAACCGCCCGTACATTATATTATGCGAAGAACGATTCCACCATTACCCACAAACAACTGGACGGTTCTGCTTTTGCCACCTTCCAGAGTGACTGGGTGAACATCGACAACGAATTGGGTGTTGTGGGCAAGAACGAGAAGAAGATTGCCTTTGGCGACAGGGGTGCCAACAACTCCATCTACACCTCGAAGCTCTATCCCATGTATGCCAACGCCAGCCGCACCGTGGCTTCCGGCAACGTGGTGGATGCCCGCAACCTGGTCTATTACAGCCTGATTGATGCAGCCGAGACGCAGGTCTATGCCAACCTCTTTACGCCACTTCGCTCCCTGATGCCGACGGGCTGGAACGCCGTCATTGCCCCCGATGCCGATTGCGCCTATTTCCTTGCCAGCAACTTCAAGGGCGAGCCCGTCGCACAGGTCAGCGGCATTCAGCACCAGGGTTGGGCACCTGTCTTCTACCAGCAGACGAGCATCGTCAACAACGCTTCTACCGTTACCTTCAAGGCCGCTCAGAACAATTCTGTTGCTCAGGCCATTCGTTTGATGGTGAAAGGCAACGATGTGGAGGCACAGCTCATCGACGACACCACGGCCTACATTACGGCGTTGGCCGATGCCACCATTTCCGTGGGCATTGCCTTGAACGGCCAAGCCGAACCTGCTTACAAGGAGAATGTTGAAATCAAGAAAGGCAAGACCATCAAGGTCTATCTTAGCGGTAGTGAGGTATGCGTTCAGAGCGCGTCCTTTCCCTCGGAGCAAAAGAAAGACTATACTGACTATATCATCAATCCAACGTTCGAAGGCTCCAGCAAATACGGTTGGACGGGCGACCTGGTAGTCGATTTCGATTGTGCAGAGAGATGGAATGCCACGTTCGACATCAACCAGACGCTGACGGGGCTTCCCGAAGGTGATTACGTGCTCACGTGTCAGGGCTTCTACCGCGACGGTGGACGCGACACGGCGGCCAGCCACCGCACAGCCGGCACCGAGAAGCTGAATGCTTTTCTTTATGCCAACGACTCCACCGTGGCGCTTCAGTCCATTCTGGCTGAGGCTGGAAAGAAAGGCTCCGTGGGAGTAAACCAAGCTCCCTACGGCTACATCCCCAACACCATGGAGCAGACTTCCGTCTATTTCCGTGCCGGGCTTTATCCCAACTCCCTGCGCTGCACCGTCGGGGCCGACGGCAAACTGACCATCGGTGTACGGAAAACCGTCAGCAACTCCAACGACTGGACCATCTTCGACAACTTCACCCTCACCCGCGTCGTTGAAGAAGAGGAGAAACCCAATCCGCAGGCAGCCTACGACATCGACGGCGATGGAATCATCACCCTTGACGACGTGCGTACTTTGATTGATATTTATCTTAAAAGAGCATTTTAACCATGGAAGAATACCAATATTATTTTCTTGATGACGAAAAGAAAACCCAGGGACCGGTCTCCAAAAAGATACTGATGGCTTGTGGCATCACTTCTGTTACAAAGGTATGGCGCAAGGGGCTTCCCCAATGGATTCCCGCTTATCTGGTTCCGGAATTGAGTAGTGAATACGAAGCAGATTTTAACCGCCGCTTCATGCCGGAAGGGATGGAGGCCGTGCCGCCGCTCCCTTCTGCCGAAACGCCCAACAGCAGCGAACCAGTTGCGCCAGAGGAGGACCAGCAGATTCCGCCCATTCCTGTGCCGACGGATAGACAACGTGTCGTTTCTTCCACTGATTACGATAACGTCGCTGCAGACGAAACCCTTCGCAAGCGTCACGGCTGCGTCACGGCCTGGATATGGCTGGTGTTAGTAACCAATGCTTTAGCCTTTTTGATAGTGCTAATGATCATTTTGTTCAGTGGTACCAATGAGATGAAAGAGGCAATGACGGATACCGAGTTGTCTAAGGGCATCGTTGTGATTTTTGCTATTATTACTGCATGTTCTGTCTCTGCCATGATTTTATTTTTGAGGTGGAATAAGATGGGAGTCTATCTGGTTATTCTTTCCTGTGTCCTTTTGGCACTTCTCAATTTGTACAAGAATGATACATCGGCTGCTTTTCAATCCTTTATTCCTCTGATCTTCATGTGTGCAATCTTTTGTATAAAAGCATCCGACGGCAAGAATTTCTTTGAGAATATAGGATTCTTTGGGAATAATGGTGGGTATTCTTCAAACAACAAAGACGCTGACGATGGCTACAACAGACAGTATTAAGCAAATCATGAAAGAGCTGGACAGCCACTCGCCGTTGCTGCCCAGCCGTCCCAACGGTTTTGTGCTTTCGCTGTTGGGCATTTCCACCTACCTCGTCACTGCCGACCGCATTGTCATGCCCAGCGAGGAGGAGTTTGTCCGCAGCTTCCTGCGCGACACTTTTGGCCGTCATGTTGAACAGGAGTATTATCCGCTCTTCCAGCAGATGGTTGCGCGTTTCAAGCAGGAGCCTCGTGAACGTCTCGCCCCCAAGGTGCGCTATTGCTGCAAGTACATTGCCGGCTCCATGCCGCCCGAAGAGATTCCTTTGGTGATTAAGTACCTTGACCAGTTGGCATTGGCCGACGCAAGCTCCTCTGCCGACGAGTGGGCTGCGGTCGAGGAACTGACCGCATGGATTCAAAAGTAAAGTGCCCCAATTTTTCACCCCCAAAAAATCTTTTAAACCGATATGCTTAAACTGCTATCAAGCCTTTTGCCCGCAGTCCTGCTCCTGATTTTCATCTATTGGAAAGATAAAAACCCGGAGCCGCTTCCCCTCGTGTTGAAAGCCTTTGGCCTGGGAGTCCTCAGCACATTCCTGGCCATCATCATTGAAATCCCCATGGATAGGATAGGGACGGTTGTGCTGGCAAGAGTGCCCATCCTTGCCTCTATCTACCGTGCCTTCTTCGTGGCCGCCTTGCCCGAAGAGGCTTGCAAACTATTCATGCTGTGGCTCTTCCTGCGTCGCAACAAGGAGTTCGACGAATACATCGACGGCATCGTCTATTCCGTGGCCATCGGCTTGGGTTTCGCCGCCTTTGAAAACGTGGGCTATGTGTTCGGGGAAGGAAACGACAGTTGGACATCCGTTGCTTTTCTCCGTGCGCTCTTGGCCGTTCCCGGTCATTACGCCTTTGCCATCCTCATGGGTTTCTTCTATTCCCTCAACCACTTCATGCCGCGCAAATACGCATCCCTCAAGTCGTTGATACTCATTTCGCCCGTTATTGTCCACGGCATCTACGACACGATCTGCTTATTGATGAATGATGATTCTCCCGCACTCACCGCTCTCTTGTCCATCCTCCTGATTGCCTTCGTCATCCGTATGCACAAATACTGCTACCGACGCATCGGTACCCTCATTCAGTTGGATAAGGACAAAGAACACATCCAACAGTTCGTGGCTGCCATGCGGGAATAGGGAAACAGAAATCGCTTGGAAAGGAAAAGGGTGTGCCGTTTTTTTTCGCACACCCTTTTCCTTTTTCTTTTACCCAACCACCTTGTTCGTCTCCTTGTCGGGAAAGACGATGGTGGGTTTGAAATGCTTGGCTTCTTCGAAATCCATCATGGCGTAGGACATGATGATGACGATGTCACCCACCTGCACCTTTCGGGCGGCGGCACCGTTCAGGCAGATGCAGCCACTGCCGCGCTCCCCCTTTATAATATAGGTGTCGAAACGCTCCCCGTTGTTGTTGTTGACAATATACACGCGCTCGCCGGCAATCAGGTTGGCAGCGTCCATCAAGTCCTCGTCAATCGTAATGCTGCCCATGTAGTTCAGGTTGGCTTCCGTCACCTTGCAGCAATGAATCTTCGACTTTAATACCTCGATTTGCATGTTTATTTATAGTTTATATTGTCAATCAAGCGGATGGGAGTCTTGCCGCAGAATACGGTGATGCAGCCCTGCACATGCTCGGCCATGTTCCAGTCCGTAATGCTGGCCAAGGTCTTGGCATCCACAATCTCGTAATACTGTACCTCCAGCCCCTCTACGGCATTAATCGTTTCCACGACCATTTGCTTCGTCTCTTCCACCGTGTGGGTCTTCGAGAACGCCACGCTCTCCTTCAGTGCCTTGTAGATGGCGGGCGCAATCTGACGCTCGTCTGCCGTCAGCAGAGTGTTGCGGCTCGACAGGGCCAGGCCGTCCTCCTCACGGACGATGGGGCAAGACACGATTTCCAGTCCGAACTTCAAATCTTCCGCCATGCGACGGATGACCGCAATCTGCTGGAAGTCCTTCTCACCGAAATATCCCCTGTCCGGCTCCACGTACATGAACAACTTGCTGACAATTTGGCAAACACCGTTGAAATGTCCCGGACGGAACGCACCCTCCATCACCGTGTCGGTCGGTGGGTAGCTGAACGAGCGGGTGTCGGGTTCGGGATAGATTTCCTCGGGCGTCGGGGCGAACACCACCGTCGCGCCCAGTCCCTCCAGCAGTTGGCAGTCAGCCTCCAGTGTGCGCGGGTAATTGGCCAGGTCGTTCTTGTCGTTAAATTGCGTGGGATTCACGAATACGCTCACCACCGTCACCTCATTCTCCTTTACCGAACGGCTCACCAGCGAGGCATGTCCTCGGTGCAATGCGCCCATCGTGGGCACCAGTCCTATGGTCTTTTTCTCATCCTTGAAGGCAGCCACAAGTGTCTTCAACTCTGCAACAGTCTTTACAATTTCCATGTTTCTACGTGCGTACATTAATTTTTAGCCTGCAAAGTAACGGATAAATATTGACATGAGAAAATTTTTGGCCGAAAAACCCCCTACAGGTCAATATTTAAACCTATTTTCTCTAATAAAATATAATTATGGAGCGAAATCTTATGATTGTGGATATTTATGTGTAACTTTGTGTTCGTAATCAGAAATTCAATAAAAATTATGAATGGGGTTGTGCCACATATTGTGCAGTATCAAGGGTCCAAAAGGATTCTTGCGCCGCAAATTCTTTGTTATATGCCACGCTATTTTGAGCGACTGGTAGAGCCTTTCGCTGGTATGGCTGCCATTACTATTGCTGTTGCACGGCAGGAACGTGCGGAAAAATACTTGATAAACGACCTGAACGAACCTTTGGTCGGAGTGTTACGTTCTGCCATCAATACACCGTCGGATTTGATAGGGGAATACTCAAAAGTGTGGAACGAACAGTTTGAGTATGAGCAGGGCAGTGTGGAGCATTTTTATAAAGTCCGCAATGATTTCAATCATGGCAACCAGTCCCCTGCCAACATGCTCTATTTACTGGCACGTTGTGTGAAAGGCTCTGTTCGCTATGGCAACAATGGACAGTTTAATCAATCTCCTGATAAAAGGCGCAACGGAACATCACCAAAAACATTAAAATCCAATGTGGATGCCATTTCTTATTACTTGAAAGGACGTACAACATTTATGGCAAAAGACTATCGTGAGGTTCTTGAAATGGCACGTCCTGGCGACATCGTTTATATGGATCCTCCTTATCAGGGTGTTTCCAATGTGCGTGATAGTCGCTATCTTTCAGGTGTTGATTTTCATGATTTTGTTGAAGCTATTGACCATCTGAATCGTTGTAACGTTGATTTTCTTATCAGCTATGATGGAAAGTGCGGTGATAAACAATATGGGGAAGACTTACCCAAGGAACTTGGTTTGCAAAAAGTGTTGCTCAATGCCGGTTTGTCGAGTCAAAGCATATTATTAGGAAAAAAGCAAGTCACTTACGAGGCCCTTTATGTTAGTCGTGGGCTCCAACAATATGTGCCAAGGCCCAAACAAAAGCTTCAACTTTCACTTTTTGAACAGATTACCATATGAAAAAGAGACTACCTAAGGCATTTCTTGATAAACTGAATGCTGTTACAGCCAAGCGTCCTAAGACGGTCATTCAGCAAATATTGGAACACGGCTTCGTGACGACAGAAGAACTTAAAGCACTTGGCTACGAACATGCTCCCCGCGCTGCCAGGGATGTCCGCGAATTGGGCATACCGCTTGAAACGTTTCATGTGAAAGATTCCAACGGACGTAATATCGCTGCTTATCGCTTTGGTAACCCTTTGCAGATAGAGGACAAACTATCAAAGGCCGCTGGTCGAACAATTCTTTCTAAAGCCCTTAAAAACGCTCTTATTGAGAAGTATGGCCCCAAATGCTTTATTTATTTACAGCCGATGGAAGAGCGTTTGTTACAGGTTGACCACCGAATCCCATACGAAATAGGTGGTGAGCAAGATGAGAAAGACATTGATTGTTATATGCTTCTCAGTCCTTCCGCAAACCGTGCTAAATCCTGGACTTGTGAGCATTGCCCAAATTGGCAACGGAAGGACGTGGAATTTTGCTTGAGTTGTTTTTGGGCACATCCTGAGAATCATACTCATGTTGCAGGTCAAGAGCAACGACAAATCATCATTACCTTCACGGGTGATGAAATTGAAGACTATAATCGCCTTATAAATCTTGTCGGTTTAGACAAGGCTGAAAAGACCATTAAAGACATGATTGAACATTATATAAAGGATATAGAATGATTCTTCTTTAATGGATGTTTTCGTGAAATCCATGCTTTTTTTACTCAAGCTTCGTTCAAAAACTCTGTACGCTTCGCTCTAAAAGATTATTCTCGACGATATATTTTTTAATCCCGACGATAATATTAAATATATCGTCGCCATATTTTTTATTCTCGGCGAGAATAATCTTTTGGAGCGAAGCGTGAGGAAATTGATAGTTCGGCGTGAAAACTTTTTCTCTTCTGTCGCTCGGTTGGAATGATGTTTTTCGGCGTTCCGCTTTGTGGTTTGGCGGATTTGGCATATCTTTGCAGGAAATTTTAAACCGTAGCAATCATGGCAATCGTAAAACCATTCAGAGGCGTTCGCCCGCCCAAGGCGTTGGTGGAGCAGGTGGAGAGCCGTCCTTACGACGTGCTCGACTCAGAGGAAGCTCGCTTGGAAGCAGGCGACAATGAAAAGTCGTTGTATCACATCATCAAGCCGGAAATCAACTTCGAACCGGGCACCAGTGAGTATGACCCACGGGTGTATGAGGAGGCTGCCCGTCAGTTCCAGATGTTCCAGGACAATGGATGGCTGGTGCAGGACGAGCAGGAGCAGTATTACATCTATGCGCAGACATCCTGTCTGCCGGCCAACGGCAACCGCGAGAAGACACAGTACGGCATCGTGGTGGGTGCCTACAGCGGCGACTACCAGACGGGCGTCATCAAGAAGCATGAGCTGACCCGCGCCGACAAGGAGGAAGACCGCATGAAACACGTGCGGGTGAACAACGCCAACATCGAACCGGTGTTTTTCGCCTATCCTGACAATGCCGTTCTGTTGGCATTGATTGACAAATATGCCCAGACGGAGCCTGAGTACGACTTCGTGGCTCCCATCGACGGCTTCGGCCACAAACTATGGTGCGTCACGGATCAGGCAGATATTGAGACCATCACAGCCGAGTTTGCCAAGATGCCCAGCCTCTACATCGCCGACGGTCACCACCGTTCGGCAGCCGCAGCACTGGTGGGAACGGAGAAGGCCAGGCAGAATCCGAACCACCGGGGCGACGAGGAGTACAACTACTTTATGGCGGTCTGCTTCCCAGCCAGCCAGCTGACCATCCTGGACTATAACCGCGTGGTGAAGGACTTGAACGGACTCACAGCCCAAGAGTTCCTGGAGGCATTGGCGAAGAACTTCACCGTGGAGCCGAAGGGCAAGGAGGAGTACCGTGCGAAGGAGTTGCACGAATTTTCACTTTATCTGGAAGGGGAATGGTATTCGCTGAAGGCCAAGCCCGGAACCTACGACGAAAACGACCCGATTGGCGTACTCGACGTGAGCATCAGCAGCCGCCTGATTCTGGACGAAATCCTCGGCATCAAGGATTTGCGCCGCGACAAGCGCATCGACTTCGTGGGTGGCCTGCGCGGCCTGGGCGAACTGAAGCGCCGTGTCGATAGTGGCGAGATGAAGATGGCCCTTGCCCTCTATCCCGTCACCATGCAGCAGATTATGGATATTGCCGACAGTGGCAAGATTATGCCGCCGAAGGCAACCTGGTTCGAGCCTAAACTGCGCTCAGGACTGGTGATACATAAACTGAGTTAATGGATTCCTACCGCACCATAAAGGCTTTGGCCGAGGGCACCTATAGCGAGAAACGCAGCAAGTTTCTCGCTTTTGCGATGCCTGTCAGCTCCGTGGAGGAGGTGAAGCAGTTGGTGGCGGAGTACCAGAAGAAATACTACGATGCCCGCCATGTGTGCTATGCCTACATGTTAGGGGCGGAACGCCTGGAATTCCGGGCCAACGACAACGGCGAGCCGAGCGGGACAGCCGGAAAGCCCATCCTCGGGCAAATCAACTCGAACGAGCTGACGAACATCCTGATTGTGGTGGTGCGCTATTTCGGTGGTATCAAATTGGGAACGAGTGGACTCATCGTGGCCTACAAGGCGGCAACGGCAGAGGCGATTGCGGCGGCGGAGGTGATTGAAAAGACGGTCGATGAGGACATTACCTTCTTTTTTGAATATCCTTTCATGAACGACGTGATGCGGGTGGTGAAGGACTTGGAACCGCAAATCGTGGCACAGGGCTACGACACAGACTGCTCCATGACCCTGCGCATCCGCCGCGATTTGATGCCCCAGTTGAAGGCACGTCTGGAGAAAGTGGAAACGTTGAGAATGAAGAGTGAAAAATGAAGAATGAAGAGTGAAGAATGAAGAATTTGCTGCCGCCATCCCATTTCCTACCGCTTTGCCTCGGTCTTCTCTGTGTTCTTTGTGCCTGTGAACACAAGAAGGCGGCCTCGCCGTTTGAACATCCGCAGCAGGAGACCGCGTTCGACTTGGCAGAGATTCAGGAACATGGCGAACTGATTGTGCTGACGCAGTACGGCCCCGACACGTATTTTGAGTTTCGGGGCGAGCATTTTGGCCGTCAGTATATGTTGGCCGATGCCTTTGCCCGGAGCATCGGCACGAGTATCCGTGTGGAAGTGTGTCGCAGCCCGGAGGACATGCTGGCGCGTCTGGCAGCGGGCGATGGCGACATCGTGGCCTGCAATGTGCCCGACTCCTTGCAGACGGCTGACTACCAATATTTCCGAGGCGACACCATCATCCAGTCGTGGGCGGTAAGCAAGGAGGCACCGGCCTTGGCTTCGGCCTTGAAGGGCTGGATTCTGGCCAACAAGGGGAAGTTAGTGGCGCTTTCCACCCTCCAGATACGCACGGCCAACGGCAAGACCTTCCGGCCACGACGCCGTGTATCTGCTCCCATCCGCAATCTGGCCAAGGGCGAAATCTCGCTCTACGACCCCCTCTTCCGGCAGTATGCCCGCCAGTGCCAGTGGGATTGGCGCCTGCTGGCTGCACAGGCGTATCAGGAATCGGCCTTCGACCCCGAGGCCGTGTCGTTTATGGGCGCCATGGGCCTGATGCAACTGATGCCCGGAACGGCCCGCAGTGTGGGTGTCAGCCAACAGGATGTCTTTCAGCCTGAGAGCAATATCCGTGGAGCCGTGCGGCTCATCAACCAGCTCAACCAACATTATTCTTCCATCCGCAGTGAGTCCGAGCGTATCAACTTCATCCTGGCTGCCTACAACGCCGGTCCAGGACATGTGGACGATGCGCGGACGTTGGCAAAAAAGTTCGGCAAAGACCCCAACCGTTGGTTGGACAATGTGGATGGCTATGTGCTTCGCATGTCCGAACCCCGTTTCTACAACCTGCCCGAAGTCCAGCACGGCTACTTCCGTGGCAGCGAAACCTACGACTACGTCAGCAGCATCCGTGTCCGCTGGGAGGAATACAAGAAAGCCGTCCGGTAAAAACCAAAGAGGAAGAAACAAAAAAGCTCCCACCGAGGCGGGAGCATAGGTTTTACCCTTCGGCCACTACGGCCTTATTGTGATAAGATGTAGGAATCTTATGCGGCGAAATTAGTGTTTTATTTTGTCATGTGAAAAATAATTCGTTACTTTACGCTCAATATTAAAAATCTTTAACTTAAATCGACTATGAAAGAAAGAATATTGGGCATTGATACGGGCACAAACAGCCTGGGTTGGGCAATTGTAGAGAAAAGTGAAGAAGGCTGTCAATTGCTGGAGAAGGGTACGAATATTTTTGCCGAAGGTGTAAAAAAATAAATATGGTTATGAAACACTTTTGGAATTTTTTTCTTGAACGAAAGACAAGGATGGAGTGCCTTGGGGCTTTCATGCTCTGCGTGACGACGGCGGGAGCACAACCGGCACCGCAGCTTCGTGCGGACAATATTGACGAGGTACTCAAGGCCATGACCTTGGAGGAGAAGGTGCATCTGCTGGTGGGCGGCGCCGAGGACTTCGCAGCTTTGGGTGCCGTGGGCGGTGGTCAGGCACGACAGGTGCGCGGTGCGGCAGGCTCGACGAAGCCCATTGACCGCCTGGGCATTCCTGCGACGATTCTGACCGACGGTCCTGCCGGAGTGCGCATTGACCCCACACGTCCGAACGACGCACAGACCTACTATGCGACGGCTTTCCCCATCGGCACGTGTCTGGCCTCGACGTGGAATACGGAACTGGTCGGCCAGGTGGGCGAGGCCATCGGCAACGAGACGAAGGAGTATCGCTGTGACGTCATCCTGGGGCCGGGCCTGAACCTGCACCGCAACCCGCTCTGCGGACGTAACTTTGAGTATTACAGCGAAGACCCGTTGCTGACGGGCAAGATTGCTGCCGCCTACATCAACGGTGTGCAGCGTCAAGGGGCTGGCGTGAGTGCCAAGCATTTTGCCGTGAACTCGCAGGAGACCGACCGCACGGGAGTGGATGAGCGCCTGAGCCAACGTGCCGTCCGTGAGCTTTACTTGCGCGGCTTTGAGATTGCCGTGCGCGAGAGTCAGCCGTGGACGATTATGTCCAGCTACAACAAGATTAACGGGCAGTTCTCCATGGGAAGCCACGACCTGTTGACCAAGATTCTGCGTGAAGACTGGGGCTACAAGGGCATCGTGATGTCCGACTGGATTTCCATCCGAAAGGGATTGCCCACGGTCACCGAGGTGTATGCAGGCAACGACCTGATGGAACCGGGACAGAATGCGCAGGTAAGGGAGATTATTGATGGCGTGAATAATGGAAAACTGTCCCTGGCCGATGTGGATCGCAACGTGCGCCGCATGTTGGAGTACATCGTGAAGACGCCGAGTTTCAAGAAGTACCCCTATACCAATCAGCCGGATTTGAAGGCTCATGCCGCCATCACTCGACAGAGTGCCTGCGAGGGCATTGTGCTGCTGAAGAATGCGCCTTTTGCCCTGCGTGGTTCACAGTTGGCTACGCCCTGCCTGCCTTGGAAGGAGGGCGCCGTGAAGACGGTGGCGCTGTTTGGCGAAAACAGTTACGATTTCCTCTCCGGCGGCACGGGTTCGGGCTGTGTGCATCCGCCCTACGTCGTCGATATGCTGGAAGGTCTGAAGAATGTGGGCATCGCCTCCACGAAGACCATGACCGACATCTACCGCAAGTACGTGGAGTATGCCCGTGTGAAATTCCAGGCCGAGCGCCATCCTGCCAAGTGGTTCCAGCAGGAATATTTCGGTCAGCAGAAATATCCAGAGATTGGTATTGCCCCCCTTGCCATCAACCGAGAGGCGGAACGGGCAGATGCCGCCATCATCACCATCGGACGACAGGCAGGTGAGGGAATTGACCGCGACATCCAGACAGAGTTCAACCTCGTCCCCGAGGAACAAGCGCTGATTACGGACGTGTGCAACGCCTTCCATGCCGTCGGCAAGCCTGTCATCGTCATCATCAATTCGGGCTCCGTCATTGAGACTGCTTCCTGGAGCAGCTATCCCGATGCCATCCTTTGTGCCTGGCAACCGGGCATGGAGGGAGGCAACTCCATTGCCGACCTGCTTACGGGCAAGGTGTGTCCTTCGGGCCGACTCACAATGACGTGGCCCATTGCAGCCACCGACCATCCCTCGACGAAGAATTTCCCCACGAACGATGACTACTATTCGTTGGACTACATGAAGAACGACGGCATCCCCGTTCCTGGACATGAGTTCACCAACCACGAGGAAGACATCTATGTGGGCTACCGATACTTTGACACGTTCAACCGCAAGGTGGCTTATCCTTTTGGCTACGGCCTGTCATACACCACGTTTGAATACAGCAAACCTGTCGTGAAACTCAGTGGCGACAAGGTACACGTGAGCATCAACGTGAAGAACACGGGCAATGTTGCCGGAAAGGAAGTGGCACAGGTCTATGTCGCTGCTCCAACGGGACGAATCGAGAAACCATCGAAGGAGTTGAAGACTTTTGCAAAGACTCGCGAGTTGCAACCCGGAGAGAGCCAGACGCTTACGATGATGATTGCCGTGCGCGACTTGGCCAGTTACGACGAGGCGGGCTGCCAATGGCTTGCCGATGCCGGCACTTACAACGTGCAGATTGGTGCCAACATTGCCGACATTCGTGCCACTGTGTCGTTCAAGTTAGCAAAGGAATATACCGAGAAGACCAGTGACGCATTGAAGCCACGGCAGCAATTGAACCTGCTGAAAAGAAACTGATAAGGGATTTTCAAAGGGAAGGCCCATTAGTCCGCTCGACTAATGGGCCTTCCCTTTGAAATATGAAGTACGGATTAGATGACTTTCTCCAATTCTGCAATGTTCTTGCGGACATCCTCGTCACTGACTTCGTAGTTGGTGAGGTTGCCTGCGAAGTACTGGTCGTAGGCTGCCATGTCGATGAGGCCGTGGCCGGAAAGGTTGAAGAGGATGACTTTCTCTTCGCCTGTCTCCTTGCACTTGAGGGCTTCCTTGATGGTGGCGGCAATGGCGTGGCTGCTTTCGGGAGCTGGGATGATGCCTTCGGCCTTGGCGAAGAGTACGCCGGCCTCGAAGCTTTCGAGCTGCTTAATGTCAACTGCCTCCATGAGTTTGTCCTTCAGCAACTGGCTGACAATGACACCAGCGCCATGGTAGCGCAGACCGCCGGCGTGGATGTTGGCTGGCATGAAGTTGTGGCCCAGGGTGTACATGGGCAGAAGGGGCGTGTAGCCGGCAACGTCGCCAAAGTCGTATTGGAAGACACCGCGTGTGAGTTTCGGACAGCTGGCTGGTTCAGCAGCGATGAAGCGTGTCTGTTTGCCTTCAAGGATGTTGTGGCGCATGAAGGGGAATGAGATTCCACCGAAGTTGGAGCCGCCGCCAAAGCAACCGATGACGATGTCGGGGTATTCTCCGGTCTTTTGCATCTGCTTTTCTGCCTCCAGACCGATGATGGTCTGATGGAGCGTTACGTGGCTGAGTACGGAACCAAGGGTGTATTTGCAGTTGGGGGTGTTGACGGCCAACTCAATGGCTTCGGAAATGGCTGTGCCGAGTGAGCCCTGATTCATGGGATCCTTGGTCAGGATGTCTTTTCCTGCACGGGTTGACATGGAGGGCGATGCCGTCACCTGTGCGCCGTAAGTCTGCATGATGCTGCGGCGGTAAGGCTTCTGTTCGTAGCTGATTTTCACCTGATAAACGGCTGCTTCGAGTCCGAAAACGCGAGCTGCGTAGGAGAGGGCTGCACCCCACTGGCCGGCACCTGTCTCGGTCGTGACGTTGGTGACGCCCTGCTGCTTGCAGTAGTATGCCTGTGCCAGTGCGGAGTTCAGTTTGTGGCTACCCACGGGGCTTACACTCTCGTTCTTGAAATAGATATGTGCGGGTGTGCCCAGTGCCTCTTCCAGTCCGTAGGCGCGGACGAGTGGGGTGGAGCGGTAATATTTGTACATATCGCGTACTTCCTCGGGGATGTCAACCCAAGCGTGTTCCTGATCCAGTTCCTGACGAGCCAATTCCTCGGCGAAGATGGGGAAGAGGTCTTCGGGTTTCAGGGCTTCTTTGGTTGCCGGGTTGATGGGCGGCAATGGCTTGTTTACCATGTCGGCCTGGATGTTGTACCACTGTGTGGGAATTTCCTCCTCGGTGAGGAAATAGCGTTTTTGTTTTGTGCTCATAGTTGTATTATGTTATGTTAGAAGCAGGTAGCTGTTACCTGTCAGCTTGTTTAATCATTCCGAGCCACAAAGTTACGCATTAACTTTGAAGTTTTTGCTGTTTTGCCTGATTTTATGCGAAACTTTATGAAATATTATCATTTACGCCGTCCGATTCTCGCAGTGTGGGCAGGCATCGTCTTTCTGGCAATGGCATGTTCCTCCACTGTGGGGACAGCTGTTGCAGCCACTTTCCTTGCCTGTGAGTTGGCGGAAGAAGTGGCGGACGGCGAGGATGACGGCAATGCCGACAATGAGGATGACCAGGAGGGTTTGTATGAAATCTTCGTTCATCATGCGCAATTATTCTGTTGAATCAAAACAAACCACCGATTTGGAAGACCAGCGTTGAGCAGAGCCATGCCAGCGTCGTGGTGTAGCAGATGCTGAAAGCGGCCCATTTCCAGTGGCCCGACTCGTTCTTGATGGCGAGGCATGTCGGAATGCAAGGCATGTAGAGCAAAACGAAAATCAGGAACGCGAAGGCTGAACGTTGTGTCATGCCGCTGTGGGCGATGAGCCGCGACAGGCGGGCGTTCTCTGCGTCTTCGTCGGCGAGCGATTGCCCCTTTCCGTCACTGTAGAGGATGCCCATGGTTGAGGCCACAATTTCCTTGGCTCCGATACCCGTAACGATGCTCACGCCTTCTTTCCACGCCATACCACAGGGACGGATGGCCGGTTCAATGGCTTTGCCAATCTGCCCGATGTAGCTCTGCTCCAGTTGTTCACTGGATGAGAGTTCGTCATGGTGCGGGAAGTAGCTCAGTGCCCAGACGATGATGCTGGCTGCCAGGATGGTCGTACCCATCTTCTTCAGGTATTGCTTTCCTTTTTCCCAGGTGTGCAGTCCGACGCTCTTGGCCGACGGCAACCGATAGGGAGGCAGTTCCATGACAAAGGGGCTTGACTCTCCTTTGATGACAAAGCGGCTGAACAGCTTGGCCATGAGCACAGACATGAGGATGCCCGTCAGGTAGAGACAGAAGAGAATCAGGGCAGAGTTTTTGGGGAAGAATGCACCTATTATAATAATATAGACGGGCAAGCGGGCTGAACATGACATCAGTGGCGTGATGAGCATGGTGATGAGGCGCGACTTCCTGTCCTCGATGGTTCTTGTGGCCATGATGGCCGGAATGTTGCAGCCGAAGCCCATAATCATGGGGATGAACGACTTGCCGTGAAGTCCCATCTTGTGCATGATTCGGTCCATGATGAAGGCTGCTCGTGCCATGTAGCCCGAATCCTCCATCCAAGAGATGAACGCATAGAGAATCATGATGTTGGGCAGAAAGACGATGACACCGCCCACGCCTCCGATGATGCCGTCCACCAAAAGGTCGCGCAGTGGGCCTTCCGTCATCAGTGAAGATACGCCTTTGCCCAGTGCATCCACCATCCAGTCGATCCAGTCCATGGGGTACTGGCCGATGTTGAAGGTGCAGTAGAACATTATGTACATCAGCAGGAAGAAAATCGGGTAGCCCCACACGTGGCTCGTGGCCACGGCATCGATGCGCTTGGTCTGCAAACGGGTGTAGCGATGTTTTTTCTCGTAGCACTCTTTCAATGCACCTTGCACGAATCCGTATTTGGCATCGGTGATGGCCGATTCGCTGTCCTCGCCGATTTCCTTCATGATGGCTTGTTGGCACTCGTCACGCTGACGGATGATGTGGTCGGCGTTGGCCAGTTTGCGTATGATGCCCTCCACTTGGCGGTCGTTTTCCAGCATCTTAATGGCCAGGAAACGTCCAGAATAGTTGTGGTGAGGCTCAGGGTTCAGGCGGATGAGTTCCTCCACTTTCAAGATATTTTCTTCCAGCAGGTGACCGTGGTTCACGTGGATGTGGCGGAAAGTCTTTTGTCGTCCTTGGTCAATTTCGATAATCTGGTGGAACAGCTCCTTCACGCCCTCGCCTGTCCGTCCGACCGTGGGCACGATGGGTACTCCCAGCAGCCTGCCCAGTTGCTCATGGTCGAGTTTGTTGCCGCTGTTCCGCAGTTCGTCGTACATGTTCAGTGCCATAATCATCGGCACGTCCATGTCGATGAGCTGTGCCGTCAGGTAGAGGTTGCGTTCCAGGTTGCTGGCATCGACCACGTTGATGATGAGGTTGGGCGTTTTCTCAATGATATACTTTCTTACGTACAGCTCTTCGGGCGTATAAGCCGACAGCGAGTAGGTTCCTGGCAGGTCGGTCAGGTTGAAGTGGTAGTCCTCAAAGTCAAAGCTGCCCGACTTGGCATCCACAGTCACACCCGAATAGTTTCCCACACGTTCGTGCGCTCCACTGGCAATATTGAAGAGCGAGGTCTTTCCGCAGTTCGGATTGCCTACGAACACCACGTCCAGCTCTTGCCCTTTCAGCCGGGCCAGACGCCGCATTCGCTCCACCGAGCTGCCCGCTGCTCGGTAGTCGCAGTCATCGGCTGGCACACCGCGTTCCCAGGGGTGTTCTTCCTCGTAGCGGGTAGCTTCCTCCTCGCTGACCACTTCCACCAACTCGGCCTCCGCACGTCGAAGGCTGACTTCGTAATCCATTACCTTGTATTTCACGGGGTCGTGCAACGGGGCGTTCAACAACACTTGGATGACTTCCCCCTTGATGAATCCCATCTCGACGATACGCTTACGAAATCCGCCGTGACCATGCACATGCACAATCACGCCTGTCTCACCTGTCTTTAGTTCCGAAAGTTTCATTCCTCATCTCTGTTTTGGCCGCAAAGTTACGGCTATATTCTCACAAGGACAATACTCAAAAGAAAGTAATCTGATTCATTATGGAATCATTTTTCGTTTTGGCAACGGTTACTGGCTTGCAATGCCGTAAGTAGTTTGCAGGTTCTTGATGTTTTCCCGCTCACCGGCCAGGATGATGACATCGCCCTCGGAAAAAGTAAGGTCGGGGTGGGGAACCATGACGCTGGCCTCGTCCGGACGTATCACGCCCATGACGATACACTGGGCCTCGTTGCGGATGTTTGACTGCATGATGTTCTTGCCAATCAGCTTGCTGCCGCTTTCTACGATGAGGTTGTCCAACTCTATTTTATGGATGGAATAGATGTTCTCTGTGTCTTCTGAGATGCTTCCCTCCAACTGTTTCTTGAAAGCGTCCATCTGCTCGTCGGTACCGGCCACGACGAGACGGTCGTTGGGGAAGATGCGGTTGTCGCCATTGGGAATGTTGATGTTGATGCCACTGCGGGTAATGCTGACGATGTTGACGCCGGTGGCTCCGCGCAGGCTCAGGTTTTTCAGCGTGTGGCCGCAGAAGGTGGAGTTGGCGGGTACGTCGAACTCGGAAATGTGAATATCGAGGCTGAGCAGCGAATTTTTCACACCCTTCATGAGTGTGCGTTTCGACTCGGCCAACTGTTCACGGGCATAGAGGTTTCTGCTGAACAGGCGCATGATGTGGTTGATGCCGGGTGCCATATAGGCTTTCAGGAGCAGGTAGGAGCCCAGATTATGCAGAGCTCGCTTCCAGTTCTTGTCTTTTCTCGTCGTGTTGCGGCTCTTCATATAGTCGTCGAGCAGGCGGCGCATGTCGTCGCTCATGTGTTCCTCGCAGAAGTCGAGGACAGGGTAGGCCAGCCGCATGATGTAGGGCGTGAGGAAGGTGGTGATGACCGACACGGCCACGACGATGGGGTAGAGGCTCTTGTCCGTTACATTCAGCGATTCGCCCAACGAGGCGATGATGAAGGCAAACTCACCGATTTGTACCAGCGAAAAGGCGGTTTGCAGAGAAACCCTGAGCGACTGTCCACTGAGCAGGGTGCCGAGTGTGCCAAAGATGATTTGGCCAAGGATGACGATGACGGTGATGATGAAAATCTGCGGAAGGTACTCAAGCAGCATTTCGGGGTCAATCATCATGCCGACGGAGACGAAGAAGATGGCTCCGAAGATGTTCTTCATGGGTTGTACCAAGTGTTCGATGCGTTCGGCCTCAATGGTCTCGGCCAGAATGGAACCCATGACGAAGGCCCCCAGGGCACTACTGAATCCTGCTCCCATAGCCAGCATCACCATGCCCAGACAGAGTCCGATGCTGAAGATGGTCAGCGTCTCGTCGTTCAGGTATTTCTTGAACTTGGACAGGAACGTGGGGATGAGCAGGATGCCGCTGACAAACCAAAGTCCGAGGTAGGCCAGCAGTGACAGCACCTGAAATACCAACGCGGACCCCTCAAACTCGTTTTTTACGGCGATGGAGGAGAGTAAGACCATGAGCACCACGGCGAAGAGGTCTTCCACGATTAGAATGCCGAAACACACCTTCGTGAACTTGTGGGCACTCAGTCCGGCCTCGTCAATGGCCTTGAACACAATGGTGGTTGAGGACATGCACAACATACCGCCCAGGAAGAGGGAGTTGATGAAGTTCCAGCCCATCAGGTTGCCGGCGAGGAAACCTGTGAACATCATGCCCGTGACAATCGTGGCGGCGCCAATCAAAGCGGTGTTGCCAACTTGTATTAGCTTCTTGAAACTGAATTCCAGTCCCAAAGAGAACAAAAGGAAGAGTACACCGATGTTTCCCCAGGTTTCGGTGTTGTCGGCATCTTTAATCCATGCCTCGCCCAGCATGTGGGGGCCTACCATCATGCCGGCCACGATATATCCCAGCACGACGGGCTGTTTGAAAAGTTTAAAGAGCAAGCTGACAATTCCTGCGGTCAGCATGATGATGCATAAATCTTGTATCATTTGTATGTGTTTGTTTAAGAATCCATTTTTTCGTCAATCCGTCCTTCCCATAAGTAGTGTTGGGTCTCCTTGGCGATGACTCCCGAAAGGAGCAACAGCGAGAGCAGGTTGGGAATGGCCATCAGCGCATTGAAAATGTCGGCAAGGTTCCAAACCAAGGCAAGGCTCATGGTGGAGCCGGCATAGACAAAAAGGATGAAGATGATGCGATAGAAGATGACGGATTTTTTCCCGGCAAGGTATTCCATGGCCCGCTCGCCGTAGTAGCTCCAGCCCAGGATGGTGGAGAAAGAGAATGTGATGATGCCAAACGTCAGGATGGGGGTACCCACGTAGGGAATCATGCCGAAAGCCTTTTTCGTCAGCATTCCGCCGTCCTCCCGACTGATTTCGGGACAGGCGATGATGCTGGTGGTAATGACCAGTCCCGTAACGGCACAAATCACCACCGTGTCCCAAAACGTGCCTGTGCTTGAGACCAATGCCTGACGAACCGGGTTGCGGGTTTTTGCGGCGGCTGCCACGATGGGGGCCGAGCCCATGCCCGACTCGTTGGAGAACAAGCCGCGTGCAATACCATAGCGTGCAGCCATCATGACAACGGTGCCTGCCGTTCCACCACCGATTGCTTCGGGGGAGAATGCGGAATGGAAGATGAGATGGAGTGCCTCGCCGATATAGTGGGCATTCAGGATTAAAATGTACAGACAGCCCGCCACATAGAGCAAAGCCATAAACGGAACCAAGGCGGAACACCATGTTGAGATGCTTTTCACGCCGCCAATGATGACGAATCCGACCAGAGCGGCCATGACGAAGCCTGCAATCATTTTTGTCAAGTCAGGATTCATTTGCTCGGCAAACACCATTGAGAGGTTTTCGCTGATGGCATTTGCCTGCACCGTGTTTCCAATGCCGAACGTGGCAATGGCGGTGAAAACGCAGAACAGCACGGCCAGCCATTTCTGCCCCAATCCTTTCTCCAAGGCATACATCGGGCCGCCCAACATTTGGCCATTGCTGGTCTTTTGTCGGTATTTGATAGCCAGCAATCCCTCGCCATATTTGGTGGCAATGCCAAAAACGCCTGTCAGCCAACACCATAGCACGGCTCCGGGCCCGCCAAGGCTCACGGCTGTGGCCACACCAATGATGTTTCCTGTGCCAATGGTGGCGGCCAACGAAGTGGCCAGTGCCCCAAACGGGCTGACATCGCCCTCTGAGTCCTTGTCTTTTGCCAACGACAATCTGATGGCCTTGAAGATTTTTCGTTGTGGAAATTTAAGTCTGACGGTCAGATAGATATGTGTGCCCAGCAAGAGGACTATCATGGGCCATCCCCAAAAATAGCCGCTCACCGTCTCCGTCCATTGCAATAAATCCATCGGTTATTTTTGTGTTTTTGCTTCTTCCCAATATGTGTCCATCTCTTCCAACGTTGCATCTTTGAAGGACCTTCCGGCCTCTTTCAGCTTTTTCTCCACGTAGTTAAAACGCCGTGTGAATTTCTGATTGGTCATCTCCAGTGCGTTGTCGGGATTGATTTTGTAGAGCCTGGCCGCATTCACCAGTGAGAACATTACATCGCCAAACTCCCTTGTGGCAGCGTCTTTGTCCATGCTATCGACTTCTGCCTCAAACTCGCCAATCTCCTCTTTCACCTTCTTCCAGACATCCTTGCGGTCGTTCCAGTCGAAGCCTACATTCCGGGCTTTGTCCTGAATGCGGTATGCCTTAATGAGTGAGGGCAGGGCATCGGGTACACCGCTCAACACGGTCTTGTTGCCGTCCTTCTCCTTCAGTTTTATCTGCTCCCACGACTGCAGAACCTCGGCTGCCGTGTTTGCCTTTGCTTCGCCATAGACATGCGGATGCCTGAAAATCAGTTTGTCGCACAGCTTGTTGCAGATGTCCGCTACATCAAAGGTGCCTTTCTCTTCACCAATCTTGGCATAGAAAACAATGTGCAGCAACACGTCGCCCAGTTCCTTGCAAATGTTGGGTTGGTCATCCTTTATCAGGGCATCGCAAAGTTCATATGTTTCTTCTATCGTGTTCGGACGCAGGCTCTCGTTCGTCTGCTTTCTGTCCCAGGGGCATTTCTCTCGCAGGTCGTCCATGACGTCCAGCAGTCTGCCAAAAGCCGCCAGTTTTTCTTCTTTTGTATGCATCATATTTATAGTTTATAATTAGCATCCCCTTCAACCCTTTTTCTATCGGAGAGAATAGCCTGTTTCCACTTCCGGCAGGCTTCCCCTTGCCCTATAGGGGGAGAGGGGTTGGGGTGAGGGGCTATAATGAAATTACGTATTCTTTATAACAGATTCCTCGTCCGCCAAATCCTTCCTTCTGGTAAATCAGGCCTTCGTTCAGCCACAGGCCATCGTCTTCTGTTGAAATACCGAAGTCCAGGAACGTGTGTGTCGGTGCGTAGCGGTTGATGAGGTAATCCACCAGCAAATCCAGCGCTCCCGTCTTTCGGGCCGCGTCGGTGGCTGTCATGTATTGGGTGTGTATCACATTATTATTATATATAAATACGTAGGTGCCAGCAATCGGTACCCCGTTTTGGCCTTTCACCACAAACAAGCGGATGTTCTCTGGAAAACGCTCTGCCAACAGTCTCAGTTCCTGTGCGTTGTGGGTCGGCACCTTTCCGTGGCGTTTGTCCAACACTTCTTGTAAGATGGCCCAGTAAGCTTCGAAATCATCCGAGGCTTCCACCTTGTGACCAGCTTTCTGCGATTTCTTCAAGGCATTGCGTCTTGATCGGTCATAATAGATAGGAGCTTTCAGATTGACGGTCGAGGAAATCTCGCAAGCTATCATTTGCGCTCCACATCGGTAGAGTGCGTACTCGTCCTCCTCGCTGGCTTGCCGATGATAGATGTACGGAATAGCTTTGTACTGCAACTTCTTTGCCCCATACTCCTTTGCATAATATTGTTTCAACAGTTCAAAAGCCTCCAGCACCCGGACTGTGTTGATTTCATTGCCCATCACCAACCCGCCGTATGTCAGTCCCTGATGCGAATACACCACACCCTCCTTTCTGCAGATGTTGGCAGGGAATACGGCGAACACCCGCTCCTTCTCCACAAACATCACGGAGCAATCCTCAAAACGGTCGCTGTGATAGTCCATGTAGAGGCGGTTCAGCATGAACGTCCCGTTCTTTGACGTAGCCACAAACCGATTCCAGTCTGCTGCCAACTCTGGTGTGTATCTGATTAGTTGCATTTTCTTCTGAATTCTTCGTAATCGTTGATGTATCCGTCACGCATGTATTTCACGGAGGCAACCACCACACAAACCGTTCCGGGCTGAAAATTCCTCAGTTCGCACCACACGTTCTTGCCGATATAGATGCCAGTTGACGGGTCGTCGATGTGAAACGTCTCCCGTGTCTTTCCGTTATCCACAAACATGTCGAAGGCACCGCTCACCGCAAACACCACCTCCTCGCATTCGCTGTGCGCATGTTTGCCACGGCTCATACCCGGCTTGATATCAAACAGCCAGAATACCCGCTGCGGGGCAAAGGGCAGGTCTTCCCATTCCGCAAAGCACAAACTTCCACGTGTGTCGTCATTCCTACCGATGGGTATCAGGCCATATCCTTTTTCTACGATTTGATGATAAATCGTCTTCATATAAAGTCATTCTTTTTGTGGCAAAAAACTCCTCTTTTTGCTTTGAGAAGCCATTTCTTCGTGGGGAAAATGTCGTGAAATCCCCTCTTGCCTGTTTTTTTACGGCAAAGTTACAACTTTTTTTTCAAAACGCTTGCAAGATTCGAAAAATACATATACCTTTGCATCGCTTTTAACGAGAACACCTTTTGGGAACTCTGAAAAAAAGCAGCTCTTTGGGGCCTTGAAACATCCCTGGAGTCCATTTCAGCTAAGTTTCCGGAAGGATGGGTGAGTGGCTGAAACCACCAGTTTGCTAAACTGACGTACGGGTTACCGTACCGGGGGTTCGA
>CAJONZ010000126.1 GCA_905236065.1 uncultured Bacteroidaceae bacterium
GAACGGAAGTATTATCTTCTTGTAATCGCCCTTTTCAAAAGCATGTACCAGCACATCATTGGCAATGTTCCAGATGAAAGAGAAGAGGGCGTTATATTGTTTGTTGTCCATTTGTATTCAATATTAGAAATCTGTCACTTGTTGTTCGTGTCCATCTTCAGTCGATTCAATGTTTTTACTTCCATATTAATATAATAATGGTGCAAATATGACAAAAATAATCGAAATGAATTTCTTTTTGCGAAAGATTTTTAACCAAAGTCTATAATTTTTGGAGCATTCAAAAGATTCGGAGCCTGTTCTTTTTGTAATGCTTCCGGGCATATCCAAAAAAGAAGGCGACGCCCAGTACATTGACAATCCATGCAGCATAGAAGGCGGCATTGTAGTTGAGATATTCGGCTATGATGCCGCCTAATATGACACCCAGGCCGATGCCGACATCCCATGAGGTGAGCAAGGTGGAGTTAGCGGTGCCCCGCTGGTTGTTGGCCGCCAGGTTGACGAACATGGTCTGCATGGCCGGCCAGATGTGTCCGTTGCCCAGGCCAATGATGAGGGCCGCTCCGTAATAGCCCCACGGGTTGTGTACGGTGGCAAAAAGCAGATAGCCGAAAACGCTGGTCAGAATGCCGTGACTGGCGTTTTCCACGATTTTTCCCTTGCGCAGGGTACGTGCCCCGATGAGCCGGGAGCTGATGAGTCCTCCACAAAGCACGGCAAACCAAAGTCCCGAACCCGCCGTAATGCCCAAGGTCTCTTTGCTGTAGATGGCGAGATAGGTGGAAATGACGCCGTAGGAGAAGGCCACGCACACCATGCAGACTCCGATGGCCCATCCTTTGGTCAGGAAAAAGCGGTCGAACGAGATGGGGGCTTTGTTCGGCGTGATTTCCTTGGCGGGGAAATGCACCATCGAGTTGATGCTCAGTCCGATGCCTGCGGCAATGAGTGCCACGGCAAAGATGAGGTCGTAGTCGAAGAAGTGGTTGTAAATCAGCAGGCCCACCGTCGGCGCAATGCTGGTGGCGAGGTTGTTGCTCAGGCCGTAATAGCCGATGCCCTCGGCACGACGGCTGGACGGCAGCACGTCGATGGCGCTGGTGGAGTTGGCCACAGTCACCGCTCCCATGGGGCCGCCATGCAGGGTGCGCACTACGGTGAAGAGGGCGAGGGTACCGGCCACCAAGTAGCCAGCGAACAAGGCAAAAAAGAGGAAATAGGCGGTGAGGAGTACCACCTTGCGGGGAAAACTGTCAACCAGGTACCCGCTGAAGGGACGCATCAGCAAGGCGGTGAGGGTGTAGCCCGACAGCACCAGGCCGATGGTGTCCTTGTCGGCTCCGAACTCCTCCTTCAGGTAGAGCGGCAACAGGGGCGTAACCACCATGAACGAAAAGAAAATCATGAAGTTCGCCGACCAAACCTTCGTGTAGTTGCTGTTCCAAAGTCTATCCATTGCCTTGTAGCGTTTTCTAATCCGTGCTGCAAAATTAAGAAGAATCTGTGAAACAGGCGAATGATTTGCTAAGATTAACGCTTACCTGAATACGAATATCTATTCAGCGAATTCCCTTCTATAAGGTCGCTTCGCTCAAAATTTGGTTTAAAATTTTTGTTTAAAATTTGGTTTAAAATCTATTCTAAATATAATTCTAAACATGAATTTTAAATAAAATTTCAAGGCCGATAGGCCGACCATTCTTCATTCTTTTGAGCGCAGCGACCCCCTGCCGACAAATCAATGAATAATTACGAATACGGAAAACCGTTGTTTGTTTTGTGCTTTTGTTGTGTCTATTCTTTTTCGGGTGCAAATTTAAGGCGTTTCTACTCCATATCGGCTAACATTCTTACGGATTTTTATACCAATTTTACTTTTTCCTTATTTTTATACCATTTTTTTTTACCATTTTTACAGAATTGTATTTGGAAAGTCTTACTTTTGCATCGATTTTAAAGCTGAACAATGACAAAAACAGTAAAAGACATCGACGAATTTAACGCCTACTTCCGCCAATCAACGACCCATCCGTTGGTCAGCGTGGGTGACCTTTCCAAGGTCGATCTTTCTATTTTTGAACCGCAGGACTTTAATATGTATTGTGTCGTCCTGATGGACGGCGATTTTGGCATCTTCACCAGAGACGGTAAGAAAATCAAGTACTCGGAGGCGACACTCTTTACCTTCAAGCCTGGACAGGTCGTAGCCCTCGAACTTGACTATAAGGCCCATCCCAGGGGCTGGATTCTTGCCTTCCGTCAGGAATTGCTTGTAAAAACCGGCCTTGGCCGCGACTTTTACATGTTCAACTTTTTCTCTTACGATTTGCTGGAAGCCTTGACGCTTTCCCCGATGGAACGGAGCATCATCCTGAATTGCTATGCCAATATCTATGCGGAGTTGCACACGCCCGCTGACAACCTGACCGGCCACATGCTGCGTCTGGGTATCGGCCAGCTGTTGAGTTACTGCAAGCGCTTCTATGAGCGTCAGTACTTTACTCAGGTCGGCGGCTTTTCCAATCTGTTGCAACGGCTTGACCTGCTGATTGACAACTACCTGTCGAGCGGACTGCCTGAACAGAAGGGGCAGCCGACTGTTGCCTGGTGTGCGGAGCAGTTCAATCTGTCCCCCAACTATTTTGGCGATGTCGTCAAGCGGGAACTCCACATCACGGCGCTGGAGTATGTGCAGGGGAAAATCATCGATGCCGCCAAGACCCTGCTGCGGGAGACCAACATGTCGGTCTCGGAAATCTCCGAACAATTAGGCTTTACCTACTCCAACCACTTCACCCGCTTGTTTCACAAGAAGGTGGGCTACTCGCCGTCGCGTTATCGGAAGGTGACGGCCAGAAAGTAATGAACTCAACATTTTAATTAATATCAACTATTTTAAACAATGAACAAGACAATTACTTCCATCGCCTGTTTCATGTTGCTGTCTTTCACGGGACACGCATGGGCTGAGGAAAACCTCACGGAGGATCTTCCCGCAGAAGGGAACAGGGCAGAAATGAACCATTCCATCGGAGAAAACCAGGAAATCACCACTGCCCAAATGATACAATCCATCGACAAGAATGCACCCGACTGGCTGCTCGACGTGGCTTCGCGCATCAAACTGCATGGCTATGCACATGGGGGCTACACCTATCAGCATGTGAACGAGACGAACACAAACACTTTTGACGTAAAGCGGACGCTGTTTTGGGCTGAAGCCCAGATTACCAAACGTTGGTCATTCCTCTTCATGCACGACTTCAACAGTGTCGTACAGGAGTACTACACGGATTTCCGGGTGACCAACAACAAGGCACTCACCGTGCGCCTGGGACAGTTCAAGAACGGTTGCACGTTCGAGAATCCACTTTCGCCCACCTCGATGGAGACCATTGACGTCTATTCCGAGGGCGTAACCTACCTGTCGGGCTGTGGCTCCGACCCCTTGTTTGGCGTACAGTATGGCCGCGACCTGGGTCTCTCGCTTCGTGGTGAGCTGGCCAAGGGAAAGTTTGCCTACGACCTGGAACTGATGAACGGTCAGGGAATCTGTCAGATAGATGCCAACGGCAACAAGCGTTCCAGCACCAAGGACATGAACAATAAGAAAGATTTCATCGCTCGTTTGGAGTTCCGTCCCTGCACTGGGCTCAACCTCGTCGCCACAGGCCAGATAGGTTGGGGACACGCACTGGTGAACCGTCCGATTTTCTGCCCGGAAATCACTTTGGGAGAGGATTACCGACGCAACCGCTGGTCGGTGGGCTTCGACTACAAATCAAAGGCTTTCAACGTTCACGGGGAATACCTGGAAGGCAAGGACGGTGAGACCATCAGCCGGGGTGCCTACGTCACGGGAGCAGTTCCTTTGTTCAAAAACTTCGATTTCATCGGCTCTTACGACTTCTTCAATTTCAATGTGGATCAAAAGATGGACATGCACAAAGTCGTGGCAGGCTTCCAGTACTGGTTCTTCAAGAAATGCCGTTTCCAGGTGCAATATGTCTATAAGAATGCACATACCGACTACAAGAGTTTCTTCAATCACCAGGCCAACCATGCAGTGATGTGTCAAATGCAGGTTCGCTTTAATTAAAATCTATAATAATTTGTAAATCATAAAAATCAAAATTACTTTATCATGTTTATCAAAATTATTTTCACCATTATATTCCTGATGATTATGGTGGGTGTGGGAATATACTCCCGCAAACAAGCCAATTCGGTCGATGGCTTTGTGCTCGGCGGACGTTCTGTGGGTGGATGGCTGACGGCCTTTGCGTTCGGTACCAGTTATTTCTCGGCGGTGGTCTTTGTGGGCTATGCCGGTCAGTTCGGATGGAAATACGGGCTTTCTTCCGCATGGATTGGCATCGGTAATGCCGTGATTGGCTCGCTGTTGGCCTGGCTCCTGCTGGGTAGGCGGACCAAGCTGATGACCCAGCACATCGAATCGCGCACCATGCCCGACTTTTTTGGTACCCGTTTCCATGACCAGCGGCTGCGCGTGGTAGCCTCCATCATTGCCTTCGTCTTCCTCATCCCCTATACCGCAGGTGTCTATAGTGGTATCTCCCGACTCTTTGAATTGGGCTTCGACATTCCCTACGAGTACTGCGTGGTGATTATGTCCATCCTGACGGCGGTCTATGTCATCATTGGTGGTTACAAGGCCACAGCCATGAACGACTTCATCCAGGGCATCATCATGCTCTTCGGCATCGTGGCAGTCATCATCGCCGTGCTGAACGCACAGGGCGGACTGACGACGGCGGTGGATAAGCTGGCTGCGCTGCCTGCCGACGGAGCCACCGAGCCGGGCAGTGGTATGTTTGCCACCCTCTTTGGCCCCGACCCGATGGGCCTGCTCGGTGTAGTGGTGCTGACGTCACTGGGTACGATGGGTTTGCCCCAGATGGTGGGTAAGTTCTACAGCATCACCGACGAGGCTGCCATCAAACGCGGCACCGTCATCTCAACCATCTTTGCTTTCATTGTGGCTGGCGGCTGCTACTTCTTGGGCGGTTTCGGTCGTCTCTACGACCCCGTGATTGGTGCCAACGGCAAGATTGCCTTCGACTCCATTGTGCCTGCCATGCTGGTCACCCTGCCCGACGTGCTCATCGCCCTCGTCGTGCTGTTGGTGCTTTCAGCTTCCATGTCCACTTTGGCCTCGCTGGTGCTCACCTCTTCTTCGACCATGACGCTCGACCTCATCTACCGTGACAAGAAATCATTGCCCGGCGAGGTGGAAGAGGGTTCCATCGACGACGTGGTGGCCGAGAAGATTGAACGCCGTAAGGTGGTCGTCATGCGTGTGCTCATCATGTTCTTCATTGCCATCTCGCTGCTCATTGCCCTGAATCCACCGACGTTTATTGCCCAATTGATGGGCATTTCATGGGGTGCACTTGCGGGTGCTTTCTTGGCTCCCTTTATGCTGGGTCTCTATTGGAGAGGAGTCACCAGGGCCAGTGTGTGGGCCTGCTTCATCTGGGGCGTGGGTCTCACGGTTATCAACATGTTGGCGGGCAACCCCATCAATCCGATTAACTGCGGTGCCATCGCCATGGTGGGTGGATTCCCCATCGTCTTCATCGTCAGTCTTGTGACGAAGAAACTGCCTGAGAGCACTGTTTCACGCATCTTCAAGTGCTACGAATAATGGGAGTGGCCCTCGTGCCGCTTTCCTCCTTTTAACGGTCTGAGCAATGAACGGGAACGATGCGTTCCTGCATCATTGCTCAGATGTTTTATTCACAGATTTGGCCTCTTCCTAACCTCCCCCCATAGGGGAGGAACGCCATCCGGAGAGACACCCCTTTTGGGTGTTGGGGCGCTAAATCTGTGTAATCCTCTCGCCAAGGCGAAAAATCTGTGTGATCAGCGTAATCTGTGGTTCCAAATAATGGGTGGTATTGCAGATAAAATTGAAGCTTCGCTGAAAAAGTCAGGAAGCTTCATTGTAAAAGATTATTCTCGTCGTCATATTTTTTATTCTCGTCGATAATATTAAATATGGCGGCGATATATTTTTTATTCCCGACGAGAATAAACTTTTCGAGCGAAGCGTGGGAAGATTTTTAGCTCAGCGTGGGGAAATAGTCTGTTCGGCATGGGGACATCAAGGGTTCACGGGGATGGAGTTGGGAGCAAAACATCGGTGTCAGATTGTTAATTAATGCTCCAAAAAGGCTGGGGAAGTGTAAATTTTTTTTAATTTTCTGAAGGTCGAAAATCAGGTGCATAGAGCCTTATAATATAGAAATTCGGCTTCGTATGCTTTTGTTTAATGTTTTTTAACAGTTAATTGATGCTGAATGAGGATAAAATATGTAATTTTGCCAAAACTTATAGGTGTAGATAGCGTTTCAGAGGTTGAAAACCATTGAATATTCGCTACAAATATAGGGCAAAATAACGGAAAATGAAAGGCTTTGGCCGAAAAAAGTCCGTATGCAAGAGAAGGGGAAATGGCACTGCGAGACGAAGAGAATGCAAAAAACATCGTAGGTAATGCAAAGCGAATATAGCAGAATAAGCATAGAATCAGAAGTTTAACGTAAAATTTTATACTATGACAAAAACAATTACAATCGGGCGTAAAGGCGACCAGCCGTTTCCAATACAAGTTGCCGCTATCAGTGGCGAACATGCCCGGGTGACCATCAACGATGACGAGTGGGTGCTGGAGGATTTGAACTCCACGAACGGTACGTTTATCCGCAATGATGAGACAGGCGAGTTTGAGCGTATCGCACGTAAGGTGATTTCTGAGAACACGGTAATCCGTCTGGGAAACGGTGGACGTTTCAACGAAGTGGTCTTCATGGCCCATCACTTGATTGTGAAGGATCCGAACGATTATTCATGGGAGTTGGACCAGGTGATTCAGTTGTATGAGTCGAGCATCAAATCGCGTATTGACAAGCTGTATAGCAAGAACAACAAGCGTGAGGTGTTCTCCATCTTGGGTACTTTCATCGGTCTGGGTTTGAGCTTCCTCGTGAACGACATGATGCTGATGCGTCTCTGCATGTCGTTGCCGCCGATTGTCGTCACTTTCATTTTCATGGGTACGGGCAATAAGATGCGAGCCATTCAGGAGCTGCGCAACAAGATTATCGTCTGCCCAAAGTGTAACCGTCAGTTGAGCGACCAAGAGTTGAAAGACCGTTCCTGCGCAAAGTGTCAGGCACACTAATGAGGGGAATGGGAAAAACATATAAGCTTCAAAACATTTATATTGTCAAATCTCAGTAACAGAAAAAACGAAGAATCATGAAAAGAATAAGTTTGATTTTCACAGGACTGCTGATGGCTGTGATGACCATTGCCCGCACCTACGTGGTGGCGGTGGGTGTGTCTGCCTACAGTGATGAGCAGTATTCACTGAGGAAACCAGCGGGCGATGCCACGAAGTTTACTCAGATTATGCGCAAGCACAATTGCGATGCGGTGCTGATTACCAACCGCTATGCAACGACGGCCAATATTCTGGCCAAGCTGGACAGTGTGTTGGGAGTGATTACGGAGGAGGATAATATTTTCTTCTTCTATTCGGGTCACGGCTGGAAGGGCTCGCTCATCACGTATGATGGCATCCAGACGGGCGAGAACCTGCAATATTCTGTGTTGCGTGACCGCCTGAACGGTTCGAGGGCCAGGGCGAAATTCTGTTTCGTGGATGCCTGCTATTCGGGCAGTGTGGCCGAGGAATACAAGAAGGGACAGGCAACTGCCGACCCATCGGAGGCCGACGGCATCTTCTATTTCATGTCGTCTTCGCCCGGTGAGACCTCGCTGGAAAACAGTAAGTATGACAACGGACTTTTCACGCAGGCACTGGCCGCCGGACTGAGCGGTTTTGCCGACAGCAATCAGGACCGTTGCCTGTCTGTACATGAGTTGTTCAAGTATGTCTATATGCGCGTGACGAAGATGTCGTCAAAGAAGGATGTCGCCACGGGTCAGATGATTGAGCGCCAGCACCCGCAGTTGATTGGTCCGAGAAACCAGATTGACAACACGTATATTATTGTTTGGGAGAAACCAACAGGACAACCCGCTGCACAGCCACAGAATGGGGTAGGCGCAAACAGGCCAAGTGCCGTTGAGAGTACTCCGCAGCAGACTGTGGAAAACAACGACAAAAAGGACAAGAAAAGCAAGAAAAAGAAGCGCAAGAAGGATCGTTGATTGATACATCGTTGATTGATACCTTGAACGTTTCCAAGTGAATGAAATAGAATTATTAACCATAAAAAACTAATCGAAAATGAAAGAACAAACAAAAAAGCCGGAAGAGGCAAAGAGCAATTCTGGTAAGGTAGCAGGTATGGCAGGCGCTGCCGCTGTAGTAGGTGCAACAGCCGTTGCTTTTGGTATGATGGGCGATGGCGACGCAGAAGAACTCGTCGAAATTGAAAATGTAGATGCTACGGACGATGCTGCCAGTGCAACTGCCGCTGCGGAAGAACAAGTACAGGCTGCTCAGGCCCAGGCCGAGGAGGCTGCGGCTGAAGCTGCACCAGAGGATGCCCCAGCCCAGGAAGAGGTAGCTGCCGCATCTGGCCACACGACAACACATGCTTCTTCGGAGCAGGCTTCGGCTCCCGGGGCATCCGACTCAGCAGAGGCTCCCCATGTGTTTGAGGAGGAAATTCCAGTTGTCGAGACGAATGAGTCTGAGGCAGAGGCCAACGATTTTGCGGATGCCGCCGACACGACAACAGAGGACTTGGCTGCCGCTGATGTAAACACCGATGCCGAGGTGGATATGGCAGCCACGGAACCTATCAATCTGGACTCTGACGAACCCGTGGATTTGGCTGCCGACGAACCGCTGGACATGGCCAGTGTGGAGGTGGAGGATGTCGAAGCAGACGCTCCGCTGGACATGGAGGTGCCAATGGACGCACAGGAAGACATGGCTTCGATTGACATGAACGATGTCTCCATCGACACTGTAAACCTGGAGGATGCAACCATTGGCAGTGCCGACCTTGATATCAACATGGACGATATTGAAAGTGTGCAGCTTGAAACACCGAACTTTGACCGCGACGCTGCCGCCGGCGACATGGCCATGGCCGACACAGGTAGTTTTGCTGATGCCATCATTGATGGTGTACAGGACTTCGTCAAGGGCATCGTGAACCCAGAGCCACTGGACAACCCGACCTTCGTAGAGCAGGTTGACCAGCCGGAGTTGGATTCTTCGGGCTTGATTCAGTTTGACAACACGTTCCAGATTACGGGCGCAGACGGCAATGTCATCAATGCCGCTGAGTTCCACTATTCTGACGATGGTTTCCCAAGCATCATGGCCGACACGACGGGCGACGGCACTTACGACTCCATCGTTGACATGGCCGGCAACGTGCTGGGTGCCGCTCCTGCAAACATGGAGGTGGCCGATGCGCTGATGCAGTTGAACGGCGATGCTGATTACATGAACTTTGACGCCGGCGGACTGGACGCTGCCAGCGACCTGAGTTACATGGACAACATCACCGACACAGGCTCTGACCTGGGTGTTGACCTCGTTGATTCAGGCATCGACATGGGCTAATGGAATTTAAGATTTGTAATTGAAAAAGAAAGTGCTATATGGCTGATAATGTATTTTTAAAAGCCACATTCAAATGTCCGCAGTGCAGTCATTCCTTCAACGTGAAACACCCGTTGAAGGCCTGCACTGCGACAATCACTTGTCCACAATGTAAGGGCAAGTTTATGGCAAAGTTTGAGGCAGTGCCCGACGACGTGCTGAAGAAACTCGCTGCCCAGCAAGCCCAGGCTGCCGCTGCGGCGGCTGCACCGAAACCTGCGCCTCAGGAGGAAGACTCGGAGACGAAGGCGGTCAGTTTCCGTACAGCGTCATCAAACAAGATGGCTAAGTTGGTGGTGGTGAAGGGATTCCTCTCGATGAAGACCCGCTACGACTTGAAGGTGGGCGAGAACGTGATTGGCCGTGAGGATCCGGAGAGTCCGTCGGACATTCAGCTGAAAGATTCCGCCGTGAGCCGCCGCTCAGTGAGCATCTTCGTGACCAAGGGAAATTCGGGCTATGAGTACCGTTTCACCATCAACAAGGCGACCAATCCCGTGACCGTGAACGGACAGGAGAAGAGGCCGGGTGAGTCCATCTACCTGAAAACGAACGACGTGATTCGCCTTGGAAAGACAAAATTGTATCTTGAAGAGAAATAAAAAAGATTTGAGTACTTGATTGCCTTTGGCTGGCTTTTGGGAGTAACCCTTTAGCATTATAGATGATATAGTCTGTATAGAATCTATAGCCAATTTCGTTAAACGTGTAGTATAAAAAAATTTGAACGCCATGAAAATTCAATTATCACAACCTTATTCATTTCACCAGTTAGGACAGAGACAGAACCAGGAGGATGCGCGTTTCCCGGACGTGGATAAGCCTTCGAAGGAACGTGCGCCGTTTTTTGTAGTGTGCGATGGAGTTGGTGGACAGGATAAGGGTGAACGGGCAAGCAGGACTGTTTGTGACGCTTTTGGAGAGCAGATGGAAGGATTTGACCTGGCCGTCGGATTCGATGGAAGGGATTTTTCCTCTGTTTTCTCAAAAGTCTATGATGTTTTCAGTCAAGTAGCGTCGTCGGAGTGCGAAACAATGGCGACGACCTTGACTTTTGTCTGTTTCCACAAGAATGGGTACATGGCGGCCCATTGTGGTGACAGTCGCATTTACCATATCCGCCCCGGACAGGGGATTGTCTATATGAGTGAAGACCACTCGCTGGTGCAGCAGATGGTACGCAACGGCATCATTCGTCCCGAAGAGGCCGAGAGCCATCCGCAGAGTAACATCATCACGCGCTGCATCATGTTGCCGCAGGGAGAGGATGATGCGCCCAAGGCCAGCGTGTTGAGCAGCAGCGACGTTCGGAAGGGAGACTATTTCTTCCTTTGCAGTGACGGAGTGGTGCATCAGGTGTCGGACGACCAGCTGGTCGAGGTGCTTGAGGATGCAACTCATACGGACGAAGAGAAAATCAAGCTGTTGGCTCAGTGCAGTGCCGACAGCACGGACAACAATACCGCATACCTTCTGCATGTGGAGGATGTGGAAGCGGAGGAGAACGACTCCCCCAATAAGCCTGTCATTCAGGACATTTCTGCCTCTGGCGAGATTACGGGGACAGGCATGGAATCCGAAGAGGAAACCCAAGAAATCAAAGTAAAGTCTCCATCCCTGATGAGCCGCATCAAAGGCGCGTTGGGATTGTAAAGGGTAGAGACGTTGACATAAAATAAGAAATGTATATATAAAAAATAAAGTGATGAAAGCTTATAAATTATTTAATTCAGTCATATGTGCGATTTTAATATTCTGCGGGAATGGAAATTTGTTTGCACAGACAGAAGTAGATGTAACAAGTGCTTTAACAAATCCTGGATTTGATGAAGACCTTACATTTGGTATTGACGGCTCATGGAAAGTGACTATTGAGGAAGTCTCTTTGAGTGAACGTAGTGAGGCATGGATTGCTGCCGACAGCACCATTTATGCCCACACAAAGTCAAGCAGTTCACAGAGCCGTCCCGACGGTCGTAAGGATGAAGCAGTGAATGGTTTTATTGGTCGCGTTAATGGTTGGACGATTGAGACTAACCAGGAGTTTCCAAAGTGTGAGTGGGTGTATTTCGGTACAGTGCCCTACGACCTGGCTAATCAGGCTATTCCAATCGCCGACGATGGTACGACCTATTTGGACGTTCCTACCCGTCCAGAGGCTGACGCTGGCGAAGATAACAAAGCTTTCGTCTATATGCGTGCAGGTTGGGGTGGACGCGCTGTTTATAAACAGACTGTCAATTTGCCGGTTGGACAGTACCGCTTGGAATATTGGACTATAAATTTGAATTCCAATGGAACGAATGGCACAAACCTTACAAAAGTTATCTCTGGTGAGGAAACTTTTGCTGATGAGACAAGTTTCATAAATCAGGAGTGGACGTTGCACACCATTGAGTTCACCTCATCAGGAGAGTCCGACATTCAGTTTGGTTTTGAGTCTTCAGGCGGTTCGGGCAGCAACCCGTTCCTTTGTATAGATGGTGTCAAATTATATCGAATAGAAGAACCTTTTGACCCTGAGAATCCCAATGAGCCAGATGCCCCTGTGACAGATTACAATCTGTTGGAAAACCTTGTCGAGGTGGGGGCTATTGAGCTCGTGCAAGAGGTCAAGGTTGGACATACGGAGCAGACAACGGCCAGCATTGACATTACCGAACTGATGCAAGAGGTTAAAAACATGTTGGGAGGCGATACCTCATCAAACACCGTTCTCAAGGCTTTGGCTTCAGAAGGTGTCCTGACAGACAGTTTGACAGCTGCTTATGGGTATTGGCTTGATGGCAACGGGTTTGTATGTACACCGGATGCCGCTGACAGAAAACTTTCCATCGAGGTGGAAGGCGATGAGACTTCACCCCGGTTCCTTCTGACAGTACAGCCCGAGGCGTATGCGGCAGGCGAGGCTGTTACGGAGCGTCTCTACTTTACCAATGAAGAGAAATATGTTTCCTGCAGCATCATGCTGAACTTCGTAGAGCAAAATTACCTCTTGACTTTCATGGTGGACGGTGCACCTATACAGTCTGACTCCGTGGCATACGGTACGGTCATCGTGGCTCCTGAAGCACCTGAAAAGGTTGGTTTTACCTTTGCAGGGTGGGGTGATGTTCCAGAATCGATGCCCGCCAATGATGTGACATTGGAGGCTCAATATACAATAAACAAATATTTGATTACCTTCGTTGACGCAGAGGGAACTTTGTATGCGGAATCATTGGAGTATGGTGACACCATTCCAGGACAGACCGCCCGTCCGAAGGAAGGCTATACCTTCAAAGGTTGGGACAAGACCGTGGCTGCTACAGTTCCTGCCGATAGTGTGACTTACACGGCTGTATATGAGATAAACAAATATCTCGTTACCTTCATTGACGCAGAGGGAACCTTACAGGCTGACTCCATGCTATATGGCGCAACTATCACACCTCCTACTGCTCGTCCAAAGACAGGCTACACATTCAAGACTTGGGGAGATGTTGCTGCAACTGTTCCTGCTGACGATGTGACTTACACGGCAGAATACACCATTAATAAATATATGGTGACCTTCATTGATGCTGATGGAACTTTATTGGCTGACTCTATGCAGTATGGCGCAACCATCACCGCTCCTAATGCCCGTCCAAAGACTGGTTACACGTTCAAGACTTGGGGCAATGTTGCCGCTACCGTTCCTGCTGAGGACGTGACTTACACAGCAGAATACACCATTAATAAATATATGGTGACCTTCATTGACGCAGAGGGAACCTTACAGGCTGACTCTATGCAGTATGGCGCAACCATTACGGCACCGACCGCCCGTCCGAAAACAGGTTACACATTCAAGACTTGGGGCAATGTTGCCGCTACCGTTCCTGCTGAGGACGTGACTTACACTGCAGAATACACCATTAATAAATATATGGTGACTTTCATTGATGCAGAAGGAACCTTACGAGCTGACTCCATGCAGTATGGTGCAACGATTACTGTTCCTAACGCCCGTCCAAAGACTGGCTACACGTTCAAGACTTGGGGAGATGTTGCCGCAACTGTTCCTGCCGAGGATGTGACTTACACGGCAGAATACACCATTAATAAATATATGGTGACCTTCATTGACGCAGAGGGAACCTTACTGGCTGACTCCATGCAATATGGCGCAACCATTACGGCACCGACTGCCCGTCCGAAGACTGGCTACACGTTCAAGACTTGGGGCAATGTGGCCGCTACCGTTCCTGCTGACAATGTGACTTACACAGCAGAATACACCATTAATAAATATATGGTGACCTTCATTGATGCAGAAGGAACCTTACGAGCTGACTCCATGCAGTATGGTGCAACCATCACCGCTCCTACTGCCCGTCCAAAGACAGGCTACACATTCAAGACATGGGGTGACGTTGCCACAACCGTTCCTGCCGAGGATGTGACTTACACAGCAGAATATATTATTAATAAGTATCTTGTTACCTTCATTGATGCAGAAGGAACCTTACGGGCTGACTCCATGCTATATGGCGCAACCATCAACGTTCCTACTGCCCGTCCAAAGACAGGTTACACATTCAAGACTTGGGGTGACGTTGCCGCTACCGTTCCAGAAAATAATGTGACTTACACAGCTGTGTATGAGATTAACAAGTATCTGGTGACCTTCATCGACGCAGAAGGAACGTTATGGTCAGAATCGCTGGAGTATGGTTCAACCATTCCACAACAGACTGCTCGTCCGAAGACCGGCTACACGTTCAAGAGTTGGGACAACCCTGTTGCCGCTACGGTTCCTGCCGATAGCGTGACCTACACGGCTGTGTATGAAATAAACAAATATCTTGTCACCTTCATTGACACAGAGGGAACTTTACGGGCAGACTCCATGAACTACGGCGCAACAATTACCGCTCCTACAGCCCGTCCGAAGACAGGCTACACATTCAAGACCTGGGGCAATGTGGCCGCAACCGTTCCCGCCGAGGATGTGACTTATACGGCAGAATACACCATCAATCAGTATGTGGTGACATTCATCTCTTACAATGACACCGTTCAAAACACACTTGATTATGGTGCAACTATTACTACTCCGACTGCCCAAACGAAGCCAGGCTACACGTTCAATGGTTGGGATAAAGCCGTGGCTACCACAGTTCCTGCCGAGAATGTGACCTACATTGCAGAGTACACCATCAATAGCTATAATATAATATATGTGGTGGATGACGAACCTTATCAGACTGTTCCTCTTGAGTACGGCCAGCCGATTGTACCGCTTGCAGAGCCGACGAAAGAAGGTCAGACATTCAGCGGATGGGTTGGACTGGAAGGCTTTGAGACGATGCCAGACCACGACCTGTCAGTTACGGGTAGCTTC
>CAJONZ010000127.1 GCA_905236065.1 uncultured Bacteroidaceae bacterium
ATGTGCGCAAGGAGATAAGAGATTTGGTGCAGTTCCTGACGAGCCTTTCTAATCAGACGTTCACCATCAACATAAAAGATACGGTAGAAGTCAAGGAGGCACCCAGCGATGTGCCATTGCAGACTTCTTACAAGCAGCGGGTCATTGACTTTCTGGCAGAAAACAGAAAGCTGCCAGTGATTCAGAAAATAATAAAGATGGAGAAACTGTCTTTTGAAGACATTTGTGAACTGGAGAAAATCTGCTGGAAGGAACTGGGTACGAAGGAGGATTACGAGAGGTATATTGCCAAGAGCAACATGATATGCGGTGACAGCGTGGGAGCGTTTATCCGTTCGCAGATTGGTGTTGACCGCCGTGTAGCCATGGAGCGTTTCTCGCAGTTCCTGTCAGACACCACGCTGAACTCCCTGCAAGAGGAATATATCAAGAGCATCATCACTTACGTTTGTGATAACGGTGATATTACGCCCAACACCCTATTGGAAGAGGAACCGTTTGCACAATATGAATGGATAGATACGTTTGGTAAGAACTTCATCGCCGTGCGTAACTATGTGAATGAGATACACGACATCGTAAGGGTGGCTAACGGGTAAAATATCAGCATAAGCCAGGGCGCTTCGCAACCCACAATGAGAGTCACAACTTTGAAACCTGCCAAACCTACGACATGACGAAGACCACAGGAAGGCGGTGCTGATAGAAGAGGGAATCAAAACCGTTGAAGGAAAAACATAAGAAAGCCCCCTATTTTTTATTTGTCTTTCAACGACTTGCAACGCTTAACTCTTTCGGAGATGACGCAGAACTCTATTCGATTTCACGCAGTACTCTTTTCATCAATAGAGTTCTGCGTGAAAATACCGTTTCCAAAACGTTGAGGAAAAAGAGTTTCCGATGTGCTCACACATGAGCATTGGAACCTAGACACCCTTGGTCGCTCATGGCGAGCAAGGGGATTCCATTTTATAATGGTTTTTGACGAAAAAAGTCAAAAACCGTTCATGATTGTGCCTATCAGGATTTTCAGGTCGGCAAGGGTCGTCTGGCCGTCGCCGTTCACGTCGGCTGTAAACGGGTGGATGTGTTGGCCGTTTCCTTGCAGGTAGTCTATCAGGGCGGTTACGTCGGCAAGGGTCGTCTGACCGTCGCCGTTCACGTCGCCCACTTCGGTGATGTCGCAGAAGGCTTTCCACTGGCTGGCCTCTTGGTAGAGGGACTTGCTACCTGCCGGCACGTACAGATGGATGTATTGTACTTCGGAATCCTCAAACACGCCGTCGCCCAACGTCGGCAATTCCGCTGCCCGGCAGAGTACATAGCTCAGGTGATAGCAACAACTGAAGGCTCCCTTACCGATGGAGGTGACGGTGCTGGGAAGGATGACGCGCCCCAGTTTCTTCTTGCACAGGCAAAAGGCGAGAGGGGCAATCTCGGTCACACCCTCGGGAATGTTGATGTCGGCGAGTTCGTAGCAGGCATAGAACGCACTGTTGCCTATGCGGGTGATGCTGTCGGGCAACTGGACGCTTTTCAGGGCATAGCAACAATTGAAGAGGTCGTCCTCGATGGTTGTTATTTTACTGGGTATCGTGAGGGACTGGAGGCTTTCGCAACTGCGGAAGGCTCCCTCTCCGAGGGTGAGGAGGGAGTCGGGAAGGACGATTTCGGTCAGGGCCCTGCAACCATAGAAGGCGGAACGCCCGATGCTTGTCACTGCCTGGGGAATGTCGATTGAGTTCAAGGCCTTGCAACCATGGAAGGCTTCCTCCCCTATCGTTGTCAAGGTTTCAGGCAGTTTGACCCTGATGAGTGCTTCGCAATCTTTGAAAGCTGCATCCCTAATCTCAGTCACACTGTCGGGCAGTTCGACTTTGAGCAAGGAACGACAGCCGTTGAAGGCATTGTAGCCTATTGTCTTCACGCTTTTCGGAATGGAGATTTGGGCAAGTCTTGAACAGTTGGAGAAACTTCCAATATAGGTTACGCCCTCTGCAATGGTCACATCGGTAAGGTTGTGACAATCGGCAAATCCGAAACCAGCATCGCTTTGGATGGTGACGGAAGCCAGGGATGTACACCCGTAGAAAGGATATCTGGTTGGAATGCCCCAAAAATCACATTGCATTTGCTGCAAGGTGCTGGGAAGGGTGACAGACTTGAGGCTTTCGCATTGGTAGAAGGCGAGTTTTCCGATGATTTCCAAGCCTTCGTGCAACGTGAGGTTCTCCAGGTTGGTACATTGGAAGAACGCTTCAGACTCTATCTCAGTTACGCTGGCGGGGATGTCGATGCTTTTCAATGCGCTGCAATTGGAAAATGCATGCATTTCTATTCTTTTTACACCGTCGGGAATATCGATGCTTTCCAGCTGCTGGCAAGAAGCAAAGGCAGACTGCCCGATGTTTTTCAGGCTATGGGGCAACTCGACACGGGTCAGTGCGTTGCAACCACCGAATGCACCTACGTCGATGTATTCCAACCCCTCAGAAAAGGTCACCGAGGTCAGACCCGTACAACCAGAGAAAGCATAGGCATCTATTGCCGTTACGCTGGAAGGAATGACGAGGGAGGTCAGACCCGTGCAGCCCGAGAACACTCGATTGTTAATACGTGTCACGCCATCGGGAATAACAAGCGCTCCCGTCAGTTCTTGGCCATGCAGGTATAATTTGCAAGGGGTCTCTTGGCCGTAATATTCCCAAAAATTGATGTCGCGCCATGTTGACTCAATAGACACGTTACACCATGAAGCCACGTCGGCGATGTGAATCTCGGCTAAGTTAATGCAATCTCTGAATGAATAATCTCCTATGGAAGTCAAGGTACTGGGCGTATGGATGGAGGCCAGAGCCGTGCAGCCACTGAAAGCCCACCTGTCAATGGTTTCCACACCTTCATCAAAGGTGACGGTTGTCAAGCCCGTGCATCCCCCAAAGGCCGATTTCTCAATCTTTTTCACACTACCAGGAATCGTGATGGAGGTCAGGCCCGTGCAATTAGCAAAAGCCCCATCGCTGATGGTCGTCACACCAGAGGGGATGGTGAGGGTGGTAAGGGCGCTACAGCCAGAAAAGGCACTGCTCCAAATTGCTGTAACACCCTCTGGAATGTCCACAGCAGCAAGGCTGATGCAACCATCGAAAGCAAAAGGATCAATGCTTTCCACGCTTTCGGGAATAGCAATGGTAGTCAGCCCTGTGCAGCCATAGAACATGGCTCTTCCTATTCTTTTTACTCCATTGGGAAGCGTTACGGAGGTCAAACCCGTACAATCCTTAAACATGTATTCGCCAAAGCTTGACTCGCTGTTAGGTATGACAAATTCTTTCAACCCTGTACAGCCGGAGAAGGCGTGTTCGCCAAAGGAGGTCACACTATTAGGCAAATGGATTTCTTTCAACCCCGTGCAATCGCTGAAGGCGTTATCTCCAATGGACGATACGCTGTTGGGAATCACAACCGAAGTGAGGCAGGTATCCCCGTAAAAGGCGTATCGATTGATAGTCGTTACTTGATACACTTGATTATCTACCACGATTTCCCCCGCGATGACGATGTCGCCCTCGTAGGCGCCCTCTTCTTTACTACATACACGGGCATAGTTGTATCGCTCATTGGGTTCCGGGTACGTCACTGCCTCGTAGCAAATGCCATTGATGAGTACTTTTTTTTCGGTTACGGCAGATGCCATCAGTGTTATTCCCAGTAGGAGGGTGACAATCAGTGTGCGTTTCATGGGTTTAAGGTTTTTGGGGTTACAAAGTGTCGGCGGGTGTGATAACGAGGGTGGTGCTGTCGGCGGGTGTGTCTGCCGGAGTTGGAGGTTCGGGCAGGGCCAACGTGAGGAAGGTATAGACGCATCCAAGGACGAGGATGCACATAATGATGATGCCAAGCATCATGCGCTGGTTGAAGCGGGCTGCTTTGTTTTGTCTCATGGCGTTGTGAAGATTATCTGTTACTTTTTTGTAAGAATTTGTTTATGGCTGGCAGAAGTCGTGAGGATTTCCACGGCTTTGCTGATGTCCTCATCGTCCTTGATGGACTCCTCCACACAGCCGGACTGGTAGGCAAAGCGTTTTACGATTTCTTGTGCCATGATTTTGCGGATGTCGCGCTGATGGATGTCGAAGTCGCGGTCGAGGTTATGCTCCAGTTTCTTCTCCAAGGCATCGAACTCTGATTTTGCGTCGTCGTAGTAGCCTTCGAACTTTGCCATCTTCTTGAGGTCGTCGAGCCGTTTCTCGCTCATGCGGTCGTACTTGAAGTCGGCTTCCTTGGCCATCTGACGCAATTCGGCAAAGTCGGCATCGGTGATTTGGAAGTCGCTGACGGCAGGCAACTGCGGATGGGCCTGCATGTAGCGGGTACCCCAATCAACCAGCACGTCGTCATTGCTCAGGTAGTAGAGCATGTTGGCGAGGGTGTCGTGCTTCATGACGACATCGGGCATGATGCCGCCCAAGGAGTCGCGCTTGGCTGCCCCCTTCGACTCGCGTTTCTGTTTGTAGTCGATGGCCTGGATGCAACGACCGCTGGGAAGATAGTATTTTGCCGTGGTCAGCTTCAGGCCGCCGTTGTAGGGCAGTTCGCGGGTGCTCTGCACAAGCCCTTTGCCAAAGGTTTTGGTGCCGACGATGACGGCACGGTGAAGGTCTTGCAGGGAGCCGGAAACAATCTCGGAGGCGGAGGCGGAGTTGCCATTGACGAGGATGACCAAGGGAATGTCGGCATCAATCGGCTCAAAGCGGGTCTGGTAAGTGGTGTTGGCACTCTCGACCTTGCCCTTGGTCTCTACGATTTTGAGGTCCTTGCGAACAAAGATATTGACGATGTCGATGGCCTCGCCAATGAGTCCACCACCATTGCCGCGAAGGTCGAGGATGAGGCTTTTCGCACCTTTCTCCTTCAGTTCGACAAGGGCTGCGGCCATCTCCTTGGAGCAACCTTCGGTGAACTGCGTGAGGTTGATGTAACCGACGGTCGGAGACTGACGAAGCAATCCGTAGTAGGGCATGGCCGGCACCTTGATGTTGCGACGGGTGATGCTGAATGAGCGTGGTTCGGTTTCGCCTGGACGGCGCACAACGAGGGTGAAGGTGGTACCGGGCTCACCACGAAGCAGTTCACTGACTTCGCTCGTAGGTTTGCCCTTCAGGTCGATGGTGTCGATTTTCAGCAGGATGTCGCCCACTTGCAGACCGACCTCGGCAGCGGGCATCCCGGCGTATGGCTCGCCGATGATGACGGTGCTGTCCTTCTTCATGCGAATGATGGAACCGATGCCGCCATATTTTCCCGTGGTCATCATCTTCAGGTCTCCCATATCTTCCTCGGAATAATATTCGGTGTAGGGGTCGAGGTCTTCGAGCATGGCATCAATGCCCTGCGTGATGATGTTGTGGGCATCGAGGGAATCGACGTAGAACATGTCGAGTTCGCGGTAGAGCGCGTTGAAGATGTCAATGTGTTTGGCCACATCGAAGGTGTGCTTGTTCTGTGCCTTTGCCTGGGAGGGAGCAAGGAAAAGAAGAATGAATAGTGAAAGGTGAAAGGTGAAAGTTTTAAGCTTCATACATCCATTTAAAGTTAAAAGTTACGGCTCTTTTTCCCCGTTAGGGCAAAGAGAAAGTACTTCCCTACAGAGAGGGAGCACTTACTGTTTCTGTTTCCGACGGGCGCGTTCCGCCAGTTTCTGAGCGTTGCGGTTTTGTATCTGTTTTTGTTTGTCGGGTTTCTGTTTGGTTATCTTCTCGGGCTTCTGTCTGGACAGGGGCTGGGCCGTGGGATTCCAAGTCTGGTTGACTTCCCATTGGGCCCGAAGCAGGAGTTCGTGGGGATAGTAATAGACTTCCTCGGGTTGCAGGCGCTGGTCGTAATCGCCTGTGTCCCAAACGCCGTTTCCGTTGTGGTCGTAGAACAGGCGAAGATAGTAGGTCTGCGGATTGATGAAATAAAAGTCGGCCTTGCCGTTGGTGACGGGCAGGGAATTGACAACCTTGTCCTGGCTGTTGAGCAGCTGGACGACGGCTGAGGTGTCGGCATTCTGCAAGGTCACGAAGAGGGTGCTGAAGGCATCGAGGCTGCGTACCTTGACGGTGCGTTTGTTGGCCTCGGTGACTTTGCCATAGACGCTGACAAAGGCAGCCGAATCCAGTTCCAAGCGATAGGTGGAGTCGGGTTCCCATTCGGCATAGAGCCGATATTGGTTGACGGTTCCCTCTATTTCTGTAATGATGTAGGGAGCCGGCACGAAGAGCGTATCGACCTTCATGGTGAAGTGTACCTTGGAGGTGTCAAGATGGGCGATGGGCTCCTCGAATGAGATGTCAATGTTTTTATCGGGTGCCAGGCTGGTTGTGTTGCTGACCTTCATCTCCAGGAAGGGGACGGGCATGGGCGGAATGACCAAATCCTCTTCCACCTCCTTGGATTTCTTCTTCTTCTCCTTCTTTTTCTTCTCGTATTTCCGGCCTTCCGCCTCGGCTGCCTCACGTTCCTTCTCCTCGGCTTGACGCTCGGCCTCCTCTGCCTCGGCCTGCTTGGCCTTGCGTTCCTCCTTTACTTTTTTCCTATACTCCTTTTCCCAATCTTCCTGTGCCTGGGCTTGGAGTTTGGCCATTTTCTCCTTGGTCAGCTTGGAAGCCAAGTTGAGGGTATCGGTACGGAGGGAGAGCTGCCCTAGTGTATCGGTGGCATAGTAGTCTATCTGGATGTCAAGCGTGTCAAGATTGTAGATGAGTGAATCCGTAATCCAATAGGTAAGGGTGTCGTTCTTCTCTGTAGCCTCCACCACGTATGCAGAGTCGGGAAGCTGGAAGTTGAGGGGGGTGAGCAAGGGAAGCGTGTCGCTGGGTGCTGTGAAATAAAGGGAAAATTTATGCAATTCCGGTCGTTCGCTTTTCAGCAGGTGACGGGTCGTGTTTTCTGCAGTAAAAGCAGTAAGCACGATGTCGTCGGGATAGAAGTGGGTGTATTTGACAGGATAGATGGAATCGTAGTGGATACTATCGTGCCAAATTGTGTCTATGCGGGTCTCCAACCTTGCGTAGGGACGGACGATGCGGTCGGTGAAGGCCAGTTTCTCGCTTGGTTGGGTGTAGGTATATGTTTGGTCCTGGTCGGCCAAGGCGAAGATGCGGTAGCTGCCAGGTGCCACTCCCTTGATGATGAAATGTCCGCTACCATCGGTACGCCCAATGCGCTCCAACGGTTTGGTGCGGAAGGTTGTGTCGTTGGCAATGGCCGCAGAGTCCGTGAGATTGGCCGTGGTCGTGGAATCCACGACGTTGACGGTGGAATCCACGACGCTGATGGTGGTCACGGAATCCTTGTCCGTAAACGATGTTGCCGAGGGGGTGGAGTCGTTGGGAACAACCTGGGTTGTGTCGTTCTCTTCCAAACGATAGAGACCGACCAAAATTCCCTTGATAGGTTCAAGATTGGAGGCTTCAAGCACATAGCCAGAGACTTGCAGGGTGTCGATATGTTCGCCCGTAGAGAACGTGAAAGCATATTCACCCATCGGATTGCCCTCGTTGTTGTCAACAATACTGCTACCGAAGTCGATGGTGTAGGTGAAGTTTGGCTTCAAAGTGTCGAGCAGGGTGACGGTGACTTTCTTTCCGTTGCCCTCTATCTCTGGCATCTCGAATTGTGGCGGAGAGACTACAATCTTCTCCGCAGCACCTTCCAGTTTGATGTTCTCATCGAATGTCAGCGTGATTTTCTTGGGGCTTGCACTGGTTGAGCCGTATTCAGGGGTGGTGTGAACGATTTTAGGCGGATCCTCGTCGTAGAGTCCGCCATCGGGAGTGCCAATGTTTGCGCAAGAAATGACAAGCTGGGTGAGTGCAGCCAGACAGATGAAAAGTAAAAATATGTGTTTAGCCTTGCTGGACATTATTCATTTCAATGAGTTCATCGATGTAACGGCGGCTGTTGTTGAGACGAGGTATCTTATGCTGTCCGCCTAATTTGCCTTTGGAACGAAGCCAATCGTCGAAAAGCCCCTGACGAGCCGTAATGATTTCAAGGGGCTGGAGGGTGACATTCTTGTAGCGTTTGGCCTCGTAGTCGGAGTTGATGGCCTGAAGCGAGCGGTCGAGTATTTGTGCAAACTCTTCCACGTTTCCGGGCATCTTTGCAAACTCAATCACCCATTGGTGGCGACATTTGGCTTGTGCATCCATGAAAATGGGGGCAGCGGTATAGTCTTTCACCTGGGCTCCGGTAGCAAGGCAGGCTTGCAGGATGCCCTTCTCGGCATTATCAACAATCAACTCCTCACCAAAGGCGTTGATGAAATGCTTGGTGCGGCCCGTGATGATGAATTTGTATGGGTTCTTTTGTGTAAATTTGATGGTGTCGCCTATCAGATAGCGCCAAAGACCGCAGGATGTACTGATAATCATCGCGTAGTTTTTCCCGACTTCAGTCTGCCAAAGGGGAACGATGGGAGCGTCGGGCAGAGGAAGGCCGTTCTCGTCAAGGCTTTCAACGGGGCAGAACTCATAGAACACCTGATAGTCAATCATCAGCAACATGGCCGGGTCGGAAAGGTCGTTCTGAATGCCAAAGAAGCCTTCACTTGCATTGTATGTCTCCATATAATGCATTCCCGGAAGGTGGATGATGTTCTGGTACTGTTCACGGTATGGCGTGAAAGCCACACCGCCGTGCCAGAATACCTCAAGGTTGGGCCACACTTTGTCAATGCTGTCAACGCCTTTGAGTTCCAGCACTTTCTTCAACAGACTGAGCATCCATGAGGGTACGCCACTGATGTTCGTGATGTTTTTGTTCATGGCCGCCCGCGCAATCTTATCCCGCTTTTTCTCAAAATCGCTCAACAATGCAATTTCTTTTTGCGGAATGCGTGTGAGATTGACAGCGCGAGGCACATTCTCAATGAGGATTGCACTCAAGTCTCCAACCAGTGAGTTGGGTGTATTCAGATTTGGTGCATGACTGCCGCCAAGAATCAGGCTCTTTCCCTTGAACTTAAAAATCTTGCTCTTGGGGTTGATGGCCAGGTAGCAACTGACACAATCCCTGCCGCCAAGATAATGTATCTTTTTGAGGCCATCGAGACTGACGGGGATGAACTTCGACTTGTCATTGGTCGTACCCGAGGACTTTGCATACCAACGTATCTGCCCAGGCCATAGGATGTCCTTCTTTCCCTCACGCATCTGCTGGATAAAGTCCTTCAACTCCTCGTAAGTATTGACGGGCACCTGCTGTGTGTATTGTTCATACGTGCTGATGTCCTCATAATGATGTGCCTCGCCCCATTGCGTCTTGCTTGCCTTGTGAAGCAAGTAACGGAGCACGTGGCGCTGAATGCGTTCGGCTTGATTGGCGTACCGAGAAATGGCTTTTTGCCTTTTCTTGAAATATAATCGATTTAAGACTTGCGTTGTATTCATCACAAAGAATGCTTTTGTAATGCAAAAGTAGCTATTTTTCCACGAATAAATAGGATATTTACAATTTTTTATATTACAACCCCTTTTTCCGCTATGGAACAAGCCATTTCGTGTGGTTTTGGATGTAAAATCCCCTGGCTGGCGGCATTGCTAATCGGCGACCTGTCAAATCGTAAATAGCAGTACTGTTGCCAGCGTGTTGGGAGGACGGTTGCAGGATGCTAAGTTCCGTCTCGCCAAGGGAGGTGATGGCTCCAAATTCGTTCCACGGCGCTGACAGGCGGTAAATTGTCACATCGTCATCTGGCACATGGAGCGTAGCTGCTTGCAAGCGGGTTCCATCAAACACCTTTGTGGCTGTTTGCGGAACGTAAGGGGATGCATTGTATACATGAAGTAATTGATAACAATTGCAGAAAGCGAATCTCCCAACGCTTTCCATGCTGGAAGGAAGGGATATTTCCTGCAACGTGAAACAATCGCTAAACGCATAGTCACCAAGGGTCGTGACACCGTCGGGAAGAATGATGGAGGGCAGATTGCTGCAACCCCGAAAGGCCGATGCACCAATGCTTGTAATCCCTTCATGCAGAACCACTTTCGACAAACTGCGGCAGGCATTGAACACATAGGGTTCAAGGCTCGTGATGCCTTGGGGAATCTCAATGCTTGTGAGGGCGCTACAGCTGGAAAATGCTTCTGCACCAATGCTCGTCACGCTGGACGGAATGACGATGGAAGTCAGACTGACGCAAATGGAGAATGCCCGATTGCCAATGCTGCGAATGGTGGACGGCAGGGTTATCTCCGTGATGCCGTTACGAAAGTAGAAGGCTGCTTCGCCAATGCTCGTCACTTTATAGGTGGTTCCTTTCCATAAAAAGTTATCAGGAATGTGAACGGCACCGGAATAATGCGTACCCGCACTTACCACCGTTGCCTCTTTGGTCTGTTGATTCAGTTTGTAATAGACTCCACCCACATTGGCATCATACGCCTGAGCCATACAATGGGGGGTGCCGAACAAAATGAACACCAGAAGGATGCTTAGGTATGTGTGGAGGTATTTCACTTTTTTTCCGTTTGAAGAATATCCAAAATTTCCTGGGGGGTATTGACAAGAACCTTGGCTCCATGATCCAGAAGAAACTCCTTGGAACGGAAGCCCCACAGCACGGAGATACATGGCAAGCCCGCATTCTCCGCTGTTTTCAAATCCACATCGGAGTCTCCCACATAGACAGCGTCCGATTTCTCCGCATGAAGCTTTTCAAGGGCTTTATTCACCATGTCGGCAGCAGGTTTGCGCTGTATCTCGGGACTTTCACCGATGGCTACTTCTACCGTGTCCTTGAACCACACATCGTACAACTCGCTTACACCAGCCTGCAATTTGTTGGAGACAATCGCCAACCGATAGTCACGTTCCTTCAAGGTTTCAAGCAAATCTTGAATGCCCTCGTAAAGTCCCGTGTTGTCTTGGCAGTGCTCTATGTAATGCTTTTTGAAGGCTGCAAAACAAGTGTCAATAGCCGTTTGGTCATTCGTGTCAGGCATGGCGCGTTCGATAAGCTTCTGCACACCATTCCCCACAAAACTGCGCACCTCCTCCAGCGAACGCTCCGGGTAGCCACATTCGCGCAAGGCGAAATTCGTACTGAGATAAAGATCTTTCAGAGTGTCCATCAAGGTGCCATCCAGGTCGAAGACAACAACCTTACGGCCTTTGATACTTGCCACGGTCTTGTCATGTTCGGACTGTTGCTTGGCCATCAGTCTCTTGGCTTCCACCGCCTGGGCAATCTTCTTCTTGAGCGTTGCCTCACGCTTGATACGGCGTAAGGCTTTCTCTGCGGCCTGCTGGTCACTCTCTTTCTTCGTATAACCTTCTCCCGCTCCGCAAACAATGCCCTCTATCTGTATCTCACTGTGAAACTTCGGCACGTTGTTTTCTTTCATCTCCCGGTTACTGAACTTCACTTTGTATTGGTATCTTTGGCACCATTCTATCAATGCGCTTTTGTGGTTAATCTCTTCCGTTGAGAGTTTATCCACATTGATATAAGTTTTTAGAATCTTCTTTTCCAAAAACTTATAGCAATATGAATAACCGCGATCCAAGTAAATCGCACCCAAGAACGCTTCGAAGGCATTTCCGTTCATGTAACTGTTGTGCGCCGTCGTGACGTTGCCGGAATACAAGATGAGTTTGTCAAGACCTATCTCCACAGCCAGGCGGTTGAGCGAATTACGACACACGATTTTACTGCGGAGCGTCGTCAGAAATCCCTCCTGTTTCGTGGTATAATGTTGGTAGAGAAAATCTGCAACAATCGCACCAAGAATGGCATCGCCCAGAAATTCCAGCCGCTCATTGTTCAATGAGGCTTTGGCTTTCATCCGCTTGGCCTCCCCTTTGCTGAGTTGTTCATCCATTTGCGCATAGCCGACGCTTTTGTGTTTCAAGGCCAACTTATACAGTCGGATATTATGCGGGTAAAACCCCAGAATTTCCCTTAACTGTAAAAAAGGCTTCTTATCCTTGCGGAAAAGAAGCCTTATCGTGTCAAATAATTCCATCTGTTGAATAGTCTTTGAGTTTGAAGGGTTTATTCTATTGTTTAAAGCCCCCTCTGTAAACTTAAAAACTTATTTATACTTCTTGAAAATTGCACATGCATTGTGACCACCAAAGCCAAAAGTGTTGCTAAGGGCTGCGCGAACCTCACGCTGCTGAGCCACGTTGAATGTGTAATTCAGATTGTAGTCAATCTCTGGATCCAAATCCTCTGGGTCATGGTTGATTGTTGGCGGAACAATGTCGTCTCTTACAGCCAAGATGCTGAACATAGCCTCTACAGCACCAGCTGCGCCAAGCAGGTGACCCGTCATGGATTTGGTAGAGCTGATATTCAGTTTGTAAGCAGCATCACCGAAGACTTCCTTGATGGCTTTGGCCTCAGAGATGTCGCCCACATGGGTGGAAGTTCCGTGAACATTGATGTAGTCAACCTCTTCGGGCTTCATGCCGGCATCCTTCAAGGCACGCTCCATCACGAGCTTGGCACCAAGTCCTTCCGGGTGGCTCGCTGTAATGTGATAAGCGTCAGCAGACATACCGCAACCTGCAACTTCAGCGTAAATCTTTGCACCACGGGCTTTTGCGTGTTCCAACTCCTCAAGCACCAGTACACATGCACCCTCGCCCATCACAAATCCGTCACGGCTTGCACTGAATGGACGGCTTGCCCTTTCAGGCTCGTCGTTGCGTGTGGAAAGTGCCTTCATGGCATTGAAACCACCGACACCAGCAGGCCAAATGGCTGCCTCCGAACCACCCGTGATGATGGCGTTGGCTTTGCCCAGACGAATCAGGTTGAAAGCATCGGCCAAGGCATTTGTGGAAGAAGCACAGGCAGAAGTTGTTGTGTAGTTTGGCCCATGGAATCCATTTTCAATAGAAATGAATCCTGCTGCAATGTCAGCAATCATCTTAGGAATAAAGAATGGATTGTATTTCGGGCCAAGTTGCGGGCCGTTGATGGCATAGTTGCCTGCCTCTTCTTCAAAAGTATGGATACCACCGATGCCTACACCGAGCACCACGCCCACCTCGTTCTTGTCCACATCCTCACCGGCAATGCCCGAATCGGCAATGGCCTGTTTGGCTGCAGCAAGTGCATACTGGGTATAGATGTCCATTTTGCGGCTTTCCTTGCGGTCAATGTATTCACCCGCATCAAACCCCTTTACCTCGCATGCAAACTGAGTCTTGAACTGTGAAGCATCGAAATGAGTAATAGGAGCAGCACCACTTTTGCCAGCCTTAATATTCTTCCAAGTTTCCTCGACTGAAAGTCCGAGTGGGGTAATAGCGCCAAGACCTGTTACAACAACTCTTTTTAATTCCATTGTTTACGAAGTGTTAGATAAACAATTTACCATTTACTATTTATAATCCCTGCCGTTTTCCGCCCTTTCACGACGCACTCACGTTGAAAGTCGCGTCAGCGAAACACTGGCTCAGGTAAATAGTAAATGGTAAAAAAGATGAATCAATTTATTTTGCGTTAGCTTCAATATAAGCAATAGCGTCACCTACAGTACTAATCTTCTCTGCCTGATCATCTGGAATGTTAATGCCAAATGCCTTCTCAAATTCCATAATGAGCTCAACAGTGTCGAGAGAGTCAGCACCAAGGTCGTTTGTGAAAGATGCTTCTGGCTTAACATCAGCCTCATCTACATTCAGCTTATCAACGATGATAGATTTTACTCTTGATTCAATTTCAGACATAATCTTAATTTTTTAAATTGTTAATGAATTATTTCCTATCTCCTTTTACTATATATAGAAAAGACGCACTGCAAATGACTGTTTTTAAACTCCTATAATATAATAATGTATATATAGATGCCGCAGCAGGGAAAAACCCATGCATTTTGTCTTTTCCGCTGCAAAGTTACTAATTTATCCCCAAATAAAACAAGAATATTTTCTAAAAATGTATAAAATATGCACACAAACACATAAAGTGTGTAAAGACGACCGTTTTTCGTAATTTTTTATCAACTTGAGTTGGCAAAAACAAAGAAAAATGCCTACCTTTGCAGCGCATTTGTGAACGAATAGCACATCCGGGCTGAAAGGATTGAAGATTCGGCACAAGTTTATTTCAATTTTTTAATCAATAAACAACAAAATTATGTATTTGGATTCAGCTAAAAAAGCAGAGATTTTTGAGAAATACGCAGGCTCTGCAAAAAACACAGGTTCAACAGAAGGTCAGGTTGCGCTGCTTACTTACCGTATTCAGCACCTCACAGAGCACATGAAGGCTAACCACAAAGACCATGCCACAAACCGCGCACTCGTCATGTTGGTAGGCCAGCGCCGCTCACTCCTCTCTTACCTCAAGCGTAAGGACATCGAGCGCTATCGTGCCATCATTAAGGCTCTTGGTCTTCGTAAATAATCGAACCTCCAGACACTTAATTGGACTATTCAAGCCGCATCCTCATTCTGGGGAGCGGCTTTTTTCTTTATTTTCCACCTGCCTCACACAGCCAATCATGACCTCTGCCGCCTCCGTAACCGCCCTGCAAAAGCAATTCATTTTGGAACACCGCAACGACGACGTTCGTCAGTTGGCGCTTTCTGCCCATCGCTATCCCACAGTCAATGTCGCGGAAGCCATTGTGCAAATCAGCGGTTGGCAGGCAGCCCGTCGGAAACTTCCACGCTGGGCAGCCATCGACGACATCCTCTACCCTCCCCACCTCAGTCTGGAGCAATGTTCCAGCCAGCTGACCGCAGCCTACAAAGCCAGCATCATCGAGAGCGGCGACACCATGGCCGATCTGACAGCAGGCTTTTGCGTCGATGCCGCTTACTTGGCACAAAAATACCACCACCTCCATGTTGTGGAACACAACGCCCGACTCTGTCAAATTGCCCAAAACAACCTCCCCCTGTTGGGCATTACCCATTTCACCATCTCCCAAGGCGAGGCAGAAGAGCTGCTCGACTCTCTTCCTTCCCAAGACCTCCTTTACTTAGACCCTGCCCGTCGTGACGAACATGGTGGTCGGGTTGTGGCCATCAGCGACTGCACACCCGATGTCATCCGCCTTCAAGACCGCCTTCGAGCCAAAGCCTCCACCCTGCTCATCAAACTCTCCCCCATGCTCGACCTCCGTCAAATCCTTTCCAGCTTGACTTCCGTCAGCAAAATCCACATCATCAGCGTTGAAGGCGAATGCAAGGAGCTTTTGGTGAAAATTACCTCCACGGCCACCACCCCCGAAATCATCTGCGTCAACCTGAAGTCCGACGGCACTCTGCAGCGCCTTGCTTTCACGGATGCCTCTGAGCATCAATCTACCTGCCCCTATGCTGCAACCCCAGACACCTACCTCTATGAGCCCAACGCCAGCATCATGAAAGCCGGCTGCTTCAAGACCATCGCCACCACATACGCTGTCCGCAAACTCAGTCCCAACAGCCACCTCTACACCAGCGACAATCTCGTTCCCGACTTTCCCGGTCGCACTTTTCAGGTTCAAGCCGTCACCCCCTTCAACAAAAAAGCAATGAAAAACTTTCTGCAAGGAATACAGAAGGCCAACCTCACAGTCCGCAACTTCCCCCAATCTGTCAACGAACTCCGCAAACGCCTGAAACTCTCCGAGGGCGGCGACACCTACCTCTTTGCCACCACTCTCCTTGACAACACGAAAGTTCTGATAAAAACCAGCCGGGTCTCAAAACCTGCATAACTATTCCCACAACCGATGCAAATCCGTTAATAAAAGGAGTCCCCTCCGCATCACCGCGCAGGGGACTTTTCTTTATGCGTCAGCCGCCAAAAATTTGTTCTTTGGTGCAAAGATGCATCTTTTATTGTAAAAGAAACGTCTAAACGCACTCTATTTTTTCTAACGGTTCTGTGTAGAAAAATATTCCCGCCGGGAATATTTTTATTATCGTCGAGAATATTAAATATGACGGCGATATATTTTTTATTCTCGCCGAGAATAAACTTTTTCAGTGAAGCGTGGGAAAATTTTGAGTTCGGCGTTCGTAAAAAGAAAGAACCTCGCCGAAGCGAGGTTGGAAGTGTATGAAGGAAAAAACGAAAATTTATGAAGAAAAAGTCAGAGGTGTGTACGACAAAAAACAGAAGTACGTATGAGAAAGGGCAGAGATATATACGAGAAAGAGCAGAAGTATATATGAGAAAGGGCAGAGGTATGTAAGAGAAGGGGCTGAGGTATAGGAAGGAACGGTCAGAGCTTGATGTAAATCTTTTTGCGATAGAGGGGATAGCCGCAGAGGAAACAGAGGAGGAGGAAGACCAGCGAATAGCCCAGCGAAGCCCAAGGCAGGGAGGGAATGACGGCATGGACTACGTTGTAAATCCACACTGACACGCCGAGGGGACCCAGGAAGATGTTGAGCAGTTCGCTGACGACATAGAGGAAAAGGGCATTGGCCCCGAAGACCTGGAAGAAGCGGCTCCAACGGCTATGGCCTTTGACGTCGATGACGTACATCAGAAGTCCTTGCAGCAGGGCAGCGGCTCCACAAGTGACCAGCAGATAGCTGGGACTCCAGATGCGCTTGTTCAGTGGCAGGTCGCATTGGGTGAGGAACCAACCCAGGAAAAGGAGCACGGTACCAGCAATGAGGACACTCATCACTTTGGTATTGAGGTCACTGGCCTGTTTCAACAGTTTTCCGCAATAGAAACCGACGAGTACGTGGGCCGTGGAGATAGGAGTGGCCAGCAGTCCTTCGGGATCGACGGGGCTTTTGTGGTAAACGTGCTCCCAACCAAAGAGGATGCGGTCGGCCTGTGCGAAAATGTTCGTCTCGTCGTAGGCATAGCCATTGCCCATGAGCAGAAGGACGGTGTGGAGCACCATCAGGGCAGCGATGGCGGGCAGCAGGTATTTGTGGTTCACCAACAGGGCGAAGAGGGAAACCAGACAGTAACAAAGGGCGATGCGCTGCATGATGCCCCAGATGCGCAAGTGGCTGAAGCCGAAATCACCACCGACGGCGTTGCAAAGCCAGTTGATGAGGAGTCCGATGAGGAAAAGCAGGACGGTGCGTTTCAAAATCTTCCCGATGAGAGGACGGGAGGGCTCGAACTGGCTTTTCGACAGGGAGAGATAGGTGGATATACCCATGATGAAGAGGAAGAAGGGGAAAACCAAGTCGCACAGGGTCAGTCCATTCCATTTTGAATGGGTGAGTGTGGGGAAGTAGCCTTCCCAACCGTTGTTGACCACAATCATGCCAGCCACCGTGATGCCACGGAGAATGTCGAGCGAGAGCAGGCGAGTATTTTTCATTTAACAATAGAATTTAGCGGATTGCGAATGTTTTTGCCGTCGGTGAAAAAAGCCTTGGCCGTTCCAAATTTCAGGTCGAAGTCGATGCGCAGGGGCAGGTGGTTGTCGTCGTCGGAGAAGTAGAAACGAAGGATTTCCCGCTCTTTCTTGCGGTCTTCCCAATCGAGCATGGAGAAGACGAGACAGCGGTAGGTATTGCCGTCGTTGGCTTTGAAGTTTTCTTTCCCTTTGTATATCATGGTTTGCGGCTCAATGACAATGCTTGAAGTCATGGGGAAGTGAAGGCGGTCGCCAGGCTTGTAGTCCTTGGGGTCGAAGGAGCGGGCCAAGGCCATCATGCTCATCATGTCGTAGATGCACTCGGTCTGGACAACTTCGCTGCGGAACACCTCGTAGTCCGGGTTCGTGTATTCCATCTTTGCCCGACTCTGGCCGGCGGAATAGGAATACCAGACCTTCTCCAGACGGTGGTTCTTTCCCTCGAGCGATGCCTTGGAGAAATAGAGCGGGATGAGGTCTTTGGATATATAACTCTCCAGAGTGTCGCGCAGGGTGAAGAATTTATCAAACCGATTGTTGGTGCGGAACAATAGGTCGCTGCGGTAGCCTTCCGTTCCGTTATAGACGGCGTTGACCGTGGAGTAAGTGGCTGACCCACACTTAATCCAGATGAATTTCCAGTTGAAGTAGAGCGTGTAGTTCAGTACCTCCCCCCCTTTGAAGGCCGTGTTCTGGGACGGACATTGGGCGAAAGCCGTTAGGCTGAATAGCAGAAAGAGGAAAGATAAAAGGCTGGTTTTGTTCTTCATGACCACGTGTGTGTGTTTGGATATTCGTGTGCTTACCGTTCTGCGGAGGGGCGGGAAAGGTAATCCATTACTTTCTTTGCAACAGCCACGGGACTGCCCACCGCTTGTGCGGAATAGGGATTGCGCTGAAGCGTCCACGGCTCTTCCATGGCGTAGTAGTCAAGTTTCACTTCTTGCGGAAGTGCCATGGCGAAGAGTTCGGAAGCCGTCTTGTTGGCATTCTCGCCACCGCCCAGCAGTGACTCGTCAACCTGGGTCTGCGACTGCATCTGTGCGGCCAAGGCATCGAAATAGGCTTTCCAACGGGGATAATAGAAATCGCGTAACAGTCCCTGCCACTCCTTATGGGCATAGTCGCGCAGGCCGCCCGTGTCGGCACAGTAGCGGTTGCCCCACGTGGTGATTTGCACACGGGCGTTCCACTCATAGAGGCGCTGCTCGTCGGGGGTGGTGCCACAGTCGATGGCCGCCTGTGTCCAATGGCCCAGACGGAACTCCGTGCGTGTGCCCAGCAGTTCGTCCTGCAAAAGCAACATCTGGAGGAAGCGGTCGGCGTTTTTCTGGAAACCCTCCCGGTCGAAAGCCTTGTAGCAGGCAATGGTATGCTGATACTGCAAGCGGGCCTGGTCAGCCAAAGCCTGACGGGTGACATCCACCAGGTCGTACTCAAAGTTGTTGTTTCCCTGATACTTCTCCGCCACACTGCCCAGGAGGCGGGCAGCCTGCAAAGTGGCAGAGGGCGAATAGTAGTTTTTCATCTTCGACCAACTGGAAGCCTGGAAGTTGTTCAGCGTGGGACGGCCACAGAAGATGCTTTCGTGCGGGCCCTGCTGGTTGTTGCCGGCAGGACAGTTGTAAATGGTCTGCGAAAGAAGGTTCCATGCCTGCTGAACCGCAGCATCGTCCACGCCGTAGCGAGCCTTGACGTAGCTGGACACCCAAGCCTCTTTCGTGAATTTCTCTTTACGCCAAGGCAATTCACTCATCAGTTCAAACATGACGGGGTTGTTCTCGGAGCCTTCCATAGTGAAACCGATGCCACGGCAGTTCTTCTTCACCCCATAGAAATTGTTGAGCAGCTGGTCCATGCGGCCATGCAGACCGACGTTGTTGCCGAAGTTTTCCAACAGGCAGAACAGCCAGCCGTGCTGCTTGTAGCCTTCGGGACGCCGCCAGATGGAGGGAATGCCAAACATGGGACGACACTCGGAGAAGAGGTCGAGCACCAGCAAATCCTCGGCTCGCATGGGGTCAACCATTTCGGGACGCGGGTTCTCGGTCCAGCCCTGAATTACCCAAACGGCTTTCGGGTTCACCCGCTTCATGGCTGCCATCATCTTCCGGCCAGCCTCGGCATAGTCGATGGACGCATCGTCGTTGCTCTCGTGGAAGGGATCCATGGAGTAGTAATCGGCCTTGCCGAACAGACGTGTCAGCTCATTATAATATAAGGTGGCTATTTCGTCGAAACGCTTGTCGGTGGGCAACAGGTTGGCCGGACGCTGGAAGCCGTTCCACAGGCCGGCATCGGCCACATTCAGCCCCAGGCGCTGCTTTGCGTCGTGGGGCACCATGCCGCTGTAGCCCGGCAACACGGGATGCATGTCCAGATCCCGCATCCGCTGTAGGATTTGCCGTTGAAGTTTCTCCTGGCGGCTGTACCATGAAAGTGGCAGCGGACCGCCCCAGCCCTCCAGGTTGTTCATCTCCCACCAAGCCAAAAAGGCCGGGCCGGCAATGAACTGCCCTACTTCCTGCTCTGTGTAGCCCAACTTCAGGAGCATGTTGCGCCACACACATTCTTCGCCCACAATGGCCAGCGGCAGGTTCACGCCGTGCAAGGCCATCCAGTCAATCTCCTGTTCCCAGCGTTTCCAGTCCCAAAAGGCCATAGAATAGGAAAACGTGCAATAGTTGAAATCGTAACGCAGGCTGAGGTCGGTTTCGTGGCGCTCTTTCTGCATCACCCGTGGCAACACTTCGGGAAGGCGGGCTTGCCTCTGATTCCAAGAGAGGTGAATGCCGGCATAATATTTCAGGTACCAGTTGATGCCCGAGGCAATGTTTACCCAGGAGTTGCCGCGTACCACGACGCGACTGCCCGCCTGATCTAACTCGAAAAAGTCCGTCCCGCTCTTCAGCCGCTCTATCTTAAACTTTTTCGAAGCACCCTTGTCGATGCGCTCCAACAGATTGTCGATGGGGGTCGCACAGAGCTGTACGGCCAGTAAAATGCACAAAAAAAGGCAATGCTTTCTCATATCAGATTTCAGATTATTGGGTTTCGTGGGCAAAAGTACGAAAAATATTTCGATGCCACCGTGGATTTTATAAAAAAGGTAGATACATAAAAGAAAAATGTGTACCTTTGCGCCAAAAGTCGGCAGGAAAACAGATACTTCACACGTCCGTACAATTTCTCCCCCATGAATACAGACAAGGAGCGCATTATCAGAAGATACCACCAATATCTGAAATTGGAGAAGAATGCTTCGCCCAACACGATTGAGGCGTATCGGCATGATTTGGAGAGGTTCATCTCTTACCTCAACGAGGAGGGAAAAGATTTGTTCACGCCTAAGCTGGAGGATTTCCAACATTTTGCGGCAGAGCTCTACGACGTGGGCATCGCGCCGACCTCGCTTTCCCGCATCTTGTCGGGGCTGAGGAGTTTCTACCATTTCCTGGTGCTCGACGATGTACTTCAAACAAATCCCACCGAATTGCTTGAATTTCCGAAGAGGCCCAAACATCTGCCCGACGTGCTGACCGTGGCCGAGGTGGATGCCATGGAGGCTTGCATCGACCTGAGCGAACAGGAAGGACAACGCAACAAAGCCATCATCGAGACACTGTTCAGCTGTGGACTGCGTGTGAGCGAGCTTTGCAACCTGAAGATGTCGGGGCTTTATCTTGACGAGGAATTTATCAAGGTGGACGGGAAAGGCAGTAAACAGCGGTTGGTACCCATCAGTCCCAAAGCCATCAAGGAACTGAAACTCTGGTTCATGGATCGTAACCAGATTGACATTAAGCCCGAATATCAGGACTATGTCTTCATCAGCTACCGACGGCGACAGGCACTCACTCGTGTGATGGTCTTCTACGTCATCAAGTCGTTAGCCGAACGGGCTGGAATCCAAAAGAGCATCTCACCCCACACTCTGCGCCACAGCTTTGCCACAGCCTTGCTTGAAGGTGGTGCAAACTTGCGTGCCATCCAAGCCATGCTGGGACACGAGTCGATTGCCACCACACAGATTTACATGCACATCGATACCACACACCTGCGTGAGGAAATACTGAATCATCACCCAAGAAACAGGAAGAAATGAACGACGAACGATACATGCTTCGCTGCCTGCAATTGGCACAAAACGGAGCGCAGAACGCACAGCCCAACCCAATGGTGGGGGCTGTGATTGTCCACAGAGACAGAATCATAGGCGAAGGATACCATGTGCGCCACGGCGAAGGACATGCCGAAGTCAATGCGTGTGCTTCCGTAAAGCCCGAAGATGAGCCTTTACTGAAGGAAAGCACCATCTATGTCAGCCTGGAACCCTGTAGCCACTGGGGAAAAACGCCCCCCTGTGCGGAATTGCTGGTGCGAAAAGGGTTTAAACGCTGCGTCGTGGGTTGCATCGACCCCTTTGCCCAAGTGCAGGGACGGGGAATACAACGACTGCGTGAGGCTGGCATCGAGGTCACGGTGGGTGTGCTTGAAAATGAGTGCAAAGCCCTGAATGCGCGTTTCATGACTTTCCATGGCCTTCACCGACCCTACATCACGCTGAAATGGGCACAGTCGGCCAATGGCTTCATCGACGGACACATCTCCAACAACGGCACCCAAATGCTTTGTCACAAACGAAGGGCAGAGCATCAAGCTATCATGGTGGGACGCCGCACTTGGGAGACAGACCATCCCCGCCTCGATGTCCGCCTTTGGCAGGGAAAAAATCCGAAAATCTATGTGGTGACCCGACAATCAAACTACGACACGGGCCATCCCAATGCCCATGTCTGCCCATTACCTCACGAGGGTGGCATCGAACGACTTTTTGCCGACGGCATCCAAACGCTCTTGGTAGAGGGAGGCGCACAATTGCACCAGGCTTTCATCGATGCGGGGATGTGGGACGAATGTTTCGTGGAAATCGGCACCAGTCCTATTGACGGCCACGTAGCAGCGCCTCAACTGAAAAACGCCACACTCACCGGAGTGGAGACCCACTTCGGACATCCATTCATGCATTACAAAAGGCAATAAGGAAAAGCCCTGTAAGCATCAAAAAGCGATGCGGAATCCAATCTCATCGTCGCAATAGGAAGGTTTCTCATTGCTGCGCGATGAAGTGCGGCAACGCCACAGACGGCTGTTCCAACTTCCACCACGGAAAATGCGGTACAGACCTTGCTCGGGTCCCGCAGGATTGGTCTGAGCAGCCTCAGAATAGTTACTTTGCCAGTCGGCACACCACTCACCTACATTGCCACAGAGGTCGTAGAGACCCAGCTCATTAGCGGTTTTCGACTTGACGGGATGCGTCGTTGCCTCGCTGTTGCCCCGGAACCAAGCCACCTCGTCAATGGCGTTGCTGCCGCTGAATTTCTTCTGAACGGTTTTGTTGCCACCTCGCGCCGCAAACTCCCATTGTGCCTCGGTTGGAAGCTTGAACGATTGGCCGGTCAACGTGTTGAGGCGTTCTATAAAACGCTGACAATCCTCCCACGTGACATAATACATTGGATAGCCATCTCCCTCGCCACGGAGCGGTCGGCTCACACCAGCTTGCGTCTGCTGCTGGGCCAAGGTCGTGCCCATGACAGCCTGCCAGAGTGCCTGAGTCACTTCAGTTTCGCAGAGGTAATAATCGGAAAGCGTGACACTGTGGGTAGGCTTCTCCTCGGTGAAAGCATCATTCCCCTGTTCGGCGGTGCCGCCCATGGTGAAAGTGCCTCCCTGCACGTAAATCATAGTGAACGATACACCGTTGACCGTGAAGGTCTTATTACCATCCTGAACATTTGTATTCGCCGAGAAGCCTTCGGTGAGACTGCCATTGAGGGAGGCATTCTCACCTTCCTGAATGAGGACGGTTTCAGGTTGAGAGATATAGCCCTCTTTGCGAATCTCCACTTGATGCGTACCGACGATGACATCGCGGAACACGCTGGGAGTGGTGCCCAAGAGTTTTCCGTCCAAATACACCTCGGCTCCGAAGGGACGGTACTGTACATCAAGGGTGCCTGTCTTGGCTATCAATGCCGGGACGGGAATGGTCTTCACCTCGTTTTGGGCAAAGACAAAACTGTTGGCCCACGTCTGATAGCCTTCCTTCATTACCTCCACCTTATAACTGCCTGGCATCAGGACTCCATTCCATGTGGTGCGTCCCTTCCGTGCGCCGTTCACCCAAATCTCGGCCCCTTCCGTGGCACACTGGAACGTGATGTTGGCCATGGTGCTTGAAAGCGTGACTTGCAAGGGAAGGGTCTGTTCCGCCAACGTGAAAGTAGAAGAGACGGCAGAATAGCCTGGTGCCTCCACGCTGTAGGAGTGGGAACCACGTTGAAGGCGCAACATCAACGTGCCGTCCTTCTCAATGGGCTTTAGTTCACCGTCAATCCTGACCACGGCATTGGCCGGCTTCACCGTCATGGCAAGGTACGACATGCCGTCATCGAGGTTGCGCTTCTCCGTCGGAGCCTGCAAAGTAAGCACATAGGTATATTTCCCCTCCAATGCATCGATGTCGTAGTCGCTGAACTCCACCTCCAGAGGAATGAAGTTGTTGTGCATCACCTTGAGGCGCTTGCTGCCCTTGGTCATATACACCCAGTACTCGCCGTTGCGATAGTCAGTATTGCCGATGACATAGCCGTCGAAAGTGGCCCCCATGACAGGGAGCTGCACCTTGATGAGGGCACAAGGGGCACCATTCAAGTCGGTACGCAGACTGGTACTGGCAGAGAGGTCGCTGGGTGCATGTTCAAAAGACTCGACTGTCATTTTCTGGGAAAAGGCCACTGCAATGTTGAGCAGTGCAAGGAGAAAAGTGGAAAATATTCTGCTTGTCATGTGTTTTTTCATTTTAGAAGACGGCGGCAAAGGTAAGAATTATTTACCATTTACAATTTACCATTTGCCATTTATTTTATTTATGAGGCTCAGAAAAGGCAGAATAGGGAGTTGGGAACGAAATAAAAAGGGAAAAACGGATTTTCTTTCCCGAACAGACTTTCTTTTCAGATTTTTGCCGTAAATTTGCGGGAAATTTATCACCATTCATTATTTATCATACCACATCGTTATGATTTATTTTTTTCAGACACCTGCAAAAAGCATCATCGCAACGAGTGTTGACCACAACCTCAGTGCAGACGAAATGCAGGAGCTTTGTTGGCTTTATGGCGAAGCCGAGTTGTTAGAGAAAGAAACACTTTCAGGCTATTTTGTCGGCCCTCGCCGCGAGATGATTACTCCGTGGAGTACAAATGCCGTTGAAATTACGCAGAATATGGCCATCAAAGGCATACGACGCATTGAGGAGTACTTCCCCGTGGAAAGTGCGGATGCCGAACACGACCCCATGTTGCAGCGTATGTACAACGGACTGAATCAGGACATCTTCACCGTCAACATCCAGCCCGCACCCATCCTTTCCATTGACAACCTGGAGGAGTATAACGAACAGGAGGGACTGGCCCTTTCGCCAGAGGAAATTGAATATCTGCACAAGGTGGAAGGCCAGTTGGGACGGAAACTCACCGACTCCGAGGTGTTTGGCTTTGCACAAATCAACTCCGAGCATTGCCGTCACAAAATCTTCGGCGGCACCTTCATCATCGACGGAAAGGAAATGGAAAGCTCGCTGTTCCAGATGATTAAGAAAACCACACAGGAGAACCCCAATAAGATTCTTTCTGCCTACAAAGACAATGTGGCGTTCAGCCAAGGGCCTGTAGTAGAGCAATTCGCACCGAAAAATCATGCAACCAGCGACTACTTTGTAGTGAAGGATATTGAGTCCGTCATTTCGCTGAAAGCAGAAACCCACAATTTCCCCACGACCGTGGAGCCGTTCAACGGAGCAGCAACTGGCACAGGTGGAGAGATTCGTGACCGTATGGGCGGTGGTGTAGGCTCATGGCCCATTGCCGGAACGGCGGTTTATATGACCAGCTATCCCCGCAACGGCGTGGCTCCCAGCCAGCCCCACAGCTATCCCAAATGGACGGCTTCAGACAAACCCGGCGACATTCGTCCGTGGGAGGAGATTCTGCCCATCCGCAAATGGCTCTACCAGACACCAGAGCAGATTCTCATCAAGGCTTCGAACGGTGCCAGCGATTTCGGCAACAAGTTCGGACAGCCGCTGATTTGCGGTTCCGTACTGACTTTTGAACACGCCGAACAACAGGGAGAGACCACCGAGCAATATGGCTATGACAAAGTGATTATGCTGGCAGGAGGCGTAGGATATGGCACGAAGCGCGACTGTCTGAAAGGAACACCAGAGAAGGGTAACAAGATTGTCGTGGTGGGCGGCGATAATTACCGCATCGGCCTCGGCGGCGGTTCGGTCAGTTCTGTCGATACAGGTCGCTATTCCAGTGGCATTGAGCTCAACGCCGTTCAGCGTGCCAACCCCGAGATGCAAAAACGTGCCAACAACCTCATCCGTTCGCTCTGCGAAGAAGACGTCAATCCCGTTGTCTCCATTCACGACCACGGTTCCGCCGGTCACGTCAACTGTCTCTCCGAGTTGGTCGAAGAATGTGGCGGCCTGATTGACATGACCAAACTGCCGATTGGTGACCAAACCCTGAGTTCGAAGGAAATCATTGCCAACGAAAGCCAGGAGCGCATGGGCCTGCTCATCGACGAGAAACACATTGACCATGTCCGTCAGATTGCCGAGCGTGAGCGTGCCCCGCTCTACGTGGTGGGTGAGACCACGGGTGATGCGCATTTTGCCTTCCAACAGGGCGACGGTGTACGACCCTTCGACCTCGACGTGGCTCAGATGTTTGGACATTCCCCCAAGACATACATGCGGGACGAAACCGTGGAGCGTACCTACGAACCTGTCACCTATTCCTATAAAGAAATTGAGCACTACCTGGAAAACGTGCTGCAACTGGAGGCCGTAGCCTGCAAAGATTGGCTGACCAACAAGGTGGATCGTAGCGTCACTGGCAAAATCGCACGGCAGCAATGTCAGGGCGAAATTCAATTGCCTCTCAGCGACTGCGGCGTGGTAGCCCTCGACTATCGGGGCGTGAAAGGTATTGCCACGGCCATCGGCCATGCCCCGCAGGCCGGACTTGCTGACCCCGCAGCGGGCAGTGTGCTCTCTGTGGCCGAAGCACTCACAAACCTCGTCTGGGCTCCCTTGGCCGACGGATTGGATTCCGTCAGTCTCTCTGCCAACTGGATGTGGCCCTGCCGCAGTCAGAAGGGTGAGGACGCACGCCTTTACGCCGGAGTGAAAGCGCTCTCCAACTTCTGCTGTGAACTGCAAGTCAATGTGCCCACCGGCAAGGACTCTCTCTCCATGACGCAGAAATATCCCGACGGCAGCAAAATCATCAGCCCAGGAACAGTCATCGTCAGCTCTGGCGGCGAGGTCAGCGACATTCGCAAAGTGGTTTCACCCGTACTTGTCAACGACCCGGAAACCACGCTGCTGCATATTGACTTCAGCTTCGACGCCTTGAAATTGGGCGGCAGCGCCTTCGCCCAAAGCCTTGGAAAAGTGGGCAGCGACGTGCCCACCGTGAAGAATGCCGAGTACTTCCGCGATGCCTTCCTCACAGTCAACGAATTGGTAGGGGAAGAGTTGCTGTTGGCCGGCCACGACATCTCGGCGGGCGGTCTCATCACCTGTCTGCTCGAAATGACCTTCGCCAATCAGCAGGGCGGCATCGAAGCAGACCTCAACGCCATCCCCGAACACGACCCTGTAAAACTGCTTTTTGCCGAAAATCCCGGTGTCGTCATTCAGGTACGCAACAGCGACCTCAATCAGGTGGAAAAAATGCTCAATAACGCTGGCGTGGGCTTCATCGAAATCGGACATCCCATCCCCGAACGCATCATCAAGATAAAGAAAGACAGCCGCACCCGGAAATTCGACATCGACCGCCTGCGTGACATCTGGTACTCCACTTCCTACCGCCTCGACACCAAGCAAAGTTTCAATGGCATGGCAAAGGAGCGTTACGAGAACTACAAGAACCAGCCCATTGAGCATCATTTCAATGCCGATTTCACCGGCAAATTGGCACAATATGGCATTAAGGATCCGAAGGAGCTTAAAGACTTCAAGGGCACGAAACCCCGCGCTGCCATTATTCGCGAGAAAGGCACCAACGGCGAGCGCGAAATGGCCTACTCACTCTATCTGGCCGGCTTCGACGTGAAAGACGTCATGATGACTGACCTGGTGACGGGACGCGAGACCCTGAGCGACATCAACATGATTGTCTTCTGCGGTGGCTTCTCCAACTCCGACGTACTGGGCAGTGCCAAAGGCTGGGCTGGCGCCTTCCTCTTCAATCCGAAAGCACAGGCCGCACTCAAGGCCTTCTATGCCCGTGAAGACACGCTCTCGCTGGGCATTTGCAACGGTTGTCAGCTGATGGTGGAATTGGGACTCATCAACGAAACTCCCATCGACACCGATAAACTCCTTGATGCCGACCGCCTGGTTGACTACAAGCACCATTATGCACAAATGCTGCACAACGTCAGCCACAAATTTGAAAGCGAGTTTGTCAGTCTGCAAATTCCCCAGAACAACAGCGTCATGTTCGGCTCCCTCAGCGGTAACAAACTCGGTATCTGGGTAGCCCACGGCGAAGGAAACTTCCGCCTGCCACGACCAGAGCAGGACTATCACATCGTTGCCCGGTACAACTACTCCGGCTATCCGGCTAATCCGAATGGCTCCACCTACGACGTAGCGGGCATCTGCTCTGCCGATGGTCGCCATCTGGCCATGATGCCCCACTTGGAGCGAGCCATCTTCCCCTGGCAACAAGCCCACTACCCAGCCGACCGTCGCAACGACGAAGTCACTCCCTGGATCGAGGCTTTTGTCAACGCACGGAAATGGATAGAAAGCAAGTAAAAGGTAAAAAGTGAAGAGTGAAATTTCACTTCTCTGAATCTTGGATTTTTCACTTTTCACTCTTCACTTTTCACTTTTTCAAAGAAAAATTAAAAAAAAACGCCGCTAATTTTGCTCATTTAGTCAATATTAACTAATTTTGACCCCAAATACTATAAAAACATTAATTCTTTTATACATTATGCGTCATTTGAAAACAATTTTAGCCTCAGCCCTGCTGCTAACAGGTAGCCTGATGGCATCAGCCCAGAACCCCGTCGCCGACGAAGAGTCACGCACACTGGGCTACAAGCCACAACCCTACGGATTCGTACAATTGCAAGGTGGCGTCAACGTTGTCAACAACCTTTTCTCTGCCCCTGGCAGCAAGTTTAACCCCACGTTCAGTGCTGCTGTGGGTTACATGTTCAGCCCCATCGTCGGTTCACGTCTCCACGTTAATGGGTATGAGACCAAAAACGGATTCGGCTCCATCGATGACACTTACAAACACAAATACATCACTTCCGACCTCGACTTGATGCTCAACATCATTAACATCTTCAACAAGAAGAACCGCCACCCCGTTGACCTCTACCTCATCGGCGGTATCGGACTCACCTACGCATGGGACAACGCTCCCTTCTGCAACCTCACAGGCATGACAGAGGACATCTCAAACGCATGGGGTCCCACCAAGACTCCCCGCCAGAGCCTGCTCAGTCACAACCTCCGCGTGGGCTTGCTTGCCGACGTCAACGTGGCCAAGCACTGGAGCGTAGGTCTGGAAGTTGACCTCAACTCTCTCGACGACCGTTTCAACTCCAAGTATAAGAACATCGACGACTGGTTGGTAACCGCACAGCTGTCCGTTACCTACAAGTTCGGTTTCGCCAAGCCAGCCAAGCCTGTTGAGGCACCTGTCACTACCAACCGCGACTACGATGATGCCAACAAGAATGCGAACATCGTCAGCGCTACACCAAAGACTGTCGTAGCCACACCGATTGAAGAGCCTATCAACGAGACCCTCTTCTACGAAATCCGTGAGACTGACAACGCCGCCAACAAAGCAGCTATCATCGACAAAGTTGCCCAGTGGTGCAAGAAGTATCCAAACAAGACCGTCACTGTCGATGGTTACGCCGACAAGGGCACAGGTAACGCCCGCGTCAACGAAGGATATGCCCAGAAGCGTGCCGAGAACGTTGCCAAGGCACTCAAGGAGAAGGGCGTTCCCGAAAGCCAGATTAAGGTGGCATCACACGGTGACAGCGTACAGCCATTCGCCGAGAACGACAAGAACCGTTGCGTGATTATCGTCGGAAAGTAAATCCCCACACACAACTCATACGACCAAAGCACTACCCTGCGGGGTGGTGCTTTTTTAAAACCATATCCCACACTATGATAGAGATTCGAGAGGCCACTCCTGACGATGCCGCTGCATTGCTCGCCATCTATGCCCCCTACGTCCAACAAACGGCCATCACTTTCGAGTACGATGTACCCACCTTGGCAGAATTCCGCCAACGCATCGAAACCATCCGCCAACACTACCCCTACCTCATAGCCACCGACGACGGACAGCCCGTGGGCTATGCCTATGCCAGTGCGTTCAAAGAGCGTGCCGCCTACCAGTGGGCTGTCGAAACGTCCATCTACATCGCCCAAAACCACCGGCACAAGGGCATCGGACTCCAACTGCACGATGCACTGGAGACAGCACTCCGCCAACGGGGCATCCTGAACATGAACGCCTGCATCTCCTACCTTGAGAAGGCCGACGAATACCTGCCCCTCGACAGCGTCCACTTCCACCATCGCCTCGGCTACCAACAAGTCGCCCATTTCCACCAGTGTGGCCGCAAATTCAACCGTTGGTACGACATGATTTGGATGGAGAAACTTATCGGCGAACATCGCTGACGAACGATTCCTGTCGTCACGTAGAACTCTTCTCGCGTGAAGAGTTCTGCGTCATCTTGAGAAGAGTACTGCGTCGTCTCGGAAAGAGTACTGCGTCACAAACGCATACAAAAAGGACGGACAGCAAACGAAAACGGGAGGGAAACGAGGACGAGCAATGTCCTCATTTCCCTCCCGTCTATATAGGGAAGAAAGGGGTTAGGTTACTTCGCGTCGATGTAGGCCTGTTCCTCCAGCTTCATTTCGTCAGCAACAGAGAGTGGGAAAGGCTTGAAAGTGGAAGGAATGATTTCCGCACCCTTGCGGCTCTTTGCATTTGCAGTATTGCTGATGGTAAAGGTCATGGCCACAGTTTGGTCACTAATGCCTGCACCCACAGGATAAACGCCAGAAGCCGGATTGGCACCCGTTGTCGGGGTAATGATTTCGCCCTTGTAACGAACAATGACAGACCAAGTGGTGGCAATGCTGGCATCACAGTTGGAGAACATGTTCACGACAACCTTGTATTCGCCGTTCTCAATCTTCTCAGCCGGGATGTAGATGTTCTCGTTGTTAAGGTTGTCGATGCTGCAACCTGCGTTGGAGTCATGGTCAAGTCCGTAGGAAACCGTACGTTGGTCGGTAGTTTGAACGGTACCGCCACGGTTGCCGAAGAAAATATGCTCACCACTCGGTGTGAAGAGGTGGAGGTCAACATCCTTGGCATTGCTGAAGGTGAGGTTGATGTTGAGGTCACCCGTCTTACTGGTGACGTAAGTGATGGTCTTTACGGTTGGCTGCAGAATCTCGCCCGTTTCACGCTCACCACTGATAAGAAGGCGGGTGTTGTCCCTGTTAAAGGTTGTGGACATGCCTACTGGGATGGAATAGTGGTAAATACCGTTGCCATCCGGGGTTACAGTACCAGGCTCGTATGTGTAGTAGCCGGGAACGCCCTCCACACCTACGAAGAAACGATTGTAGGCTGAACTGGTGTTGATGTCGATGAAGTTCATACCACCGGCCAACACGCTGCTGTTGGTGGTTACGCCAGAAAGGGTCTCGTTGACGGTGGAACTTGGCATGGTGCCGGAGTTGTAAGTGGCACCTGAGATGGAGAAGTAGTCGGTCTGCAACGAACCAGGATTTGCCGGTGTGGTGGAGTTGTCACCAGAGTTTCCAGCCTGTTCTTCGGCTGCTTGTTGCTGAGGTGCTTTTTCTGCGTCATCATCGCAGGAAGTGATGAGTACCAAGCCCATAAGAAGTGAGCTCAGAAGGAGAAGATTCTTTTTCATAGTCTTTATTGAGTTAAAAGTTAGAATAGCATTGGTACGTTCCTTAAAGGAAACGAATGAATCGTAAACAGCACTTTACGTTGCAAAAGTAATGCTTTTTGTTTCTTTTTACAAATTTTTTTTGTTTTTTTTCTATTATTCCTCTTTTTGCAGGGAGTATTTGTTTTTCAAAGGGGTGTCGGGGTCGATATCAAGGTCGGCAGGGTCAAGTTGGGTGAAAACGCCCGTGAGGTGATTGTAGCGGATGGTGTTGACCGTTCCCTTGGCCGCATCGAGGATGCGCGTCCAGAACATGCGGGCAAAACGGGGGTCACGGGCTATCTGCTCACGTCCTTCGGGAGTTTCGAGGACTTCCGGGAAGGGCTGGCCGTCGTAGTCAAGAAAGCGAAGGTCATAGTCGGTGAAGAGCTGACCGAGAGCCTTAGGGCCACTCCAGCCACGGCGCAGGAGGAGGGCGGAATAGGCGTTGCCCATGTTGTCGGTGGGTACGTGGAAGAAAGTGACGGAGAGGGTGAGGGAGTCGAGTGAGGCGGCCACACTGCGCCAATCGGCGGCAATGGCGGCAGAGTCAAGGCTCTGGATGTAGCGCCCCATGCCCCGCTGAATGAGGATGGCGTTGTAGGCATCGGCCACGAGGGAGTCGTTGCCGGCCTGGGCAAAGGCCAGTGTCTCGGCATAGTCATAGACGAAACGGCGGGCTTCCCACTCCTTGCGGCGCTCCTCGACGGACTTGGCAGGGAAATCCTGATAGAACACCTGCCGCTGAAGGCGGATGGTCTGGCTGTAGGCATCGTGTATCTCGTGTGGATCCTGCGTATAGATGGCACGGTTCCACTGTATGGTGACCGCACTGTTATCGAGAGTGGGAGATTGGGCGGCAGGAGAGATTGGGGCGGCTTGGATGGGTTTTTTCTTTCGGAAGAGTCCTCGTCTGCGGTTTTGAGGTTGTGTAGTCGCAGGGGCTTGCGCCTCTGCGGTAAGCCGGGCGTTCTGAATGTCGGCAGAGCGGGTGCTGTATTTCTGGGCGTTCTTGTCGTCGCCAGCCTCATGATAATAGACTCCGGCGTTTCCGAGCACCTTAACGTAGAGGTCGCTGAGCGTGTCGCCCGTTTGCTCCAAGGTGTGGATGGCCTTCAGGGAGTAGTCGATGGCCTCCTGATGGCGTCCCATGTCGTGGTAGAGGAGGGACAGATTGCTGTAGGCCAGCCCTTTGTTGCGGGAGGCTTGCGCGTTCTGCTCGTAAATCTCTATGGACTGTTGGGCGTATTTCAAGGCATTTTGCAGGTCGTGGACTTCGTAGTAGTAGGCAGCCAGACTGTTGCTGGATTGGGCCTTACCACGGGTGTCGCTATTCATTTCGTAGAGGGTGTAAGCGATTTTCTCATAGCGTAGCGCCTCTTCGTGTTTGCCCTGATTGAAAAAGTCAAGGGCTTTGTTGCTGATGAGTGGAATCTGGTAGCTGCGGATTTCGGCCAAACGGTCGGTGCGGATAAGAATCTCACGGGAGAGATTCTCGTAGTATTCGTTTTTCTCACGGTAGCGATTAAAATCGGTTTTGTCCTTCTTGTCGCGGTTTTCGTTGGCAATATGGTTGTAGGCAAGTGCCAGCTTGCGAAGGCAATCGACATATTCACGGCTTTCCTCGCCCGTCACCTCTTTCAGGACGGGAAGGGCTTTCTCCAGCGTCTCAATCTCACGGGCAAAGTCACGACGCTGGTAATGGTAGCCGGCAACATTGAGCAGGCGACGGGGATATTCACGGGTATTGACCATACCTTCTTGCTCCATGAGGCGGAGGGTGGCATTGCCGTACTCGATGGCGATGGCGTATTTCTCCAGCTCGGAAATGGATTTTGCCTTGCTCCATAGTTCCTTTATATAGCGTTGGCGGTCGTTGGAGAAGGCTTCCTGTCCGCTGTCGATGGCACGTTGAACCAAATCCATGGCACGGTCGTCCTCAATATTGAGAATGTAATAATAGACAAGGTTGTTGAGGCTTTCAAAGTAGAGCGGTGTACGCTTCTCGAATTTGTCGAGTGCCACCAAGGTGTATTGAATGGCTTTGGCATAATCGCCAACGTCACCTTGACCAGCATGGAATTTAGCCAGGTTATAGACTGTGACAGGATATTGCGGACTCTTGGTGTCAGTAAGCAGGCGGCGATAGGCGTTGAAAGCGGTCTTAATGGCCTTCAGCCAATCGAATTTCATGGAATAGGAGACGGCTTGCATGTTGACAGCCTCGGCCCATTGCTCGGTGGTTGCCGTGGGTGAAAAGGAACGTATCTCCAACACCTGATTGAGCACCAGGAGTGAGGAGTCGGCATCGCCCCGCTCTTGCAGCGAACGTGCCTGAGCGAGCAGGGAATCGGCAAGGGCGTCGTCGGGCTGGGCCTGCGCATGATGACAAAAGCCCAGACAGAGGAGGAGGATGAGGAGATAGTTACGATTCACAAATTGCAGTTGCGTTAAAAGTCGGCAAGGCTGTAAACACCCGAAGCACCCAAATTGGGATTTTTAGTCGGTTGCCAGGTACGGATTTTTATCAGGGGTTGGGCGGGGTTGTTAAGATCGACGTAGAGGAAGAGGTAGCCGTGGTCGCCGTAGGTGGCCGAATGGTAATCCTGTTCCAGCTGTATGCCATAGACCTCGCCGGCTCCGTCTTTCCGCGCCTTTGAAATGTCGTTGTTGGAGAAGTGGATGTTAATGTACTCCTGACTGGCGAAGCATTGACGCAGGTTCTCAAGGTACTGGTCTTTGCTGTAGCGGTTGTACTTGACAATGTCGCTGTTGAGCTTGTTGCGGTCCATCTCACCCACGGCCTGCTTTTTGACTATGTTGCCCACGATGATGATGGCATCGTCGTCGAAAATGGACTTGATGTAGTCGTAACGTTTCAAAGCGTATGCTGTCTTGTAATTCTCCAGAAAATTCATGATGGCGATACGAGCTTCCTGATTCCAGACACCTTTGTTGAGAATGTCATCCTCTGCCGTTTTGCCCAGGCCAAAGGAGATGTTACAGATTTTGTTGCTCTGGTCGAAGGTGAAGATGACTTCCTCGACAAAGGACTTCTTCGTGCCGTTCTTGAAGGAGAACGAAAGCTGCATACCCCGGACGGTAACAAAGTCGCCACTCTGGTAATAATGGTATTCGGGCGTACCGATGAGTTTTGCAGAGCCGTACTTAATCAGGCGGTTATAGATGTCCCAACCTTCGGGAGTGAAGAAGCGGCTGAGGTCATAGTTGGACTTGTTGCGAATGACCGTTTCCACAGCATTGACTACATCCTTATAGACTTTGTTCTCGACCACTTCGGTGGGTGCCTTGAGAATCTGAGGTTTGGTCGTGGTCCAAGTGCCTCCTTTCTCCGTCACCTCTTCGGAACGGGGAGCTGGCACATCCTTCTTGATACCTTTGACATTCTTCTCCGAACGGCGGAACTCAGTGACGTTGACAGAAGCAAGCACCAACTCAACCTCCTTGTCAGTCTTGGCCTCGGTGCGGTATTGGTACTCCAGACGCAGTTTGTAGGTGCTGCTGGAATAACCGGCAACAAACTCCAGTTTGGCAAAACCGTCGTTGGCCGTGACAATGGGAGACCACTGACGACCGTCGAAATAGGTGAATCCGGCACTGCTGACAGGCTTACCCTGATAGGTGATGTCAATATCCACGTCGTCACCATCGCGACAGACCGAAGTGATTTTGATGTCGTCGAAAATCTCTTCCATCTGTTCTTTGATCCAGTTGGTCATGACGTGCTCCCCCGCAGCATCCACATAGCGGACGGAATTGGGGTACTGCAAGGATTTGAGCAAGGTGAGCGACCAGTAAAAATTGCGTAAGGCATCGTCCACTCGCCCTTTGCTCTTGGCACGCAGGGCAGACTTCACCAAATCTTTTGCCTTGTTGGCACGCAGCGTGAACATCATTGCCACTTCCGAACGTTTGATGGCACGACCCACTTTCAGTTCCGGGGCTTTCCCCATCTTGTACTGGACTGTGTTGTTGAGGGTGTGCCGGGAATAGGTTTGTACAGACTGGGAAAACTGCGACTGCTCATCCAGTTTCCCGTTGGCCACATTCAGCGACTCATGGGATTTCGTATCGTTGATGACGGTGACGGAAATCTTGCTGATGAGGTCGGCCAAGGCATTTTTATCTGCCTCAGCCTCCGTGGTACCGAATCCCTCTCCATAGATGTATTCGGGGTTGTTTTTTATCATGTTCCACTGCTTCTCCTGAGCATAGGCCGTGAGTGTCAGTTGGGAAAAAAGCAGGATGACGAATAGCGTCTGTTTCATGTTTTAGTGGAATGTTTAAATTCTACTTAAATCCATCCCGTACAAAGTCACTGACTTTCTCGGCATAGCGTTGTGCTGCCTCACTCTCCTTCAGGGCATTCTCCATGGCACGGATGCGGGCTTTCAGGGCAGCTTCCTCATTGACCACATAGAAGGTCTGCATCTCAAACTGGTCAGTACCTTTTATCGGGCGGTAGATGCAGAAGGATTCTTGAAGTTCGCCACGAACCTCGGTCTGCAGCGTGCGTTCGTAAGCCGCATAGAAACGGTCGAACTCTGCCTCGCTGCTTTGGTCTAACGACATGTCGCTGGTGATGCGGGCTTTCACCTGACTGTTTGCCTGCTGTGCATAATTGTTGATGGCATTGTTCATGCAAGCTTGGTGACCGATGTTTTGAGACCTGAACTTCGTTGCTGTTCCCACGATTTCATAGCCGTTCTCTCCCAAGGCTTTCAGATGGTCATAATGTTCCAACAGGGCCAATTTCAGCGTTCGACTTGTCCCATAGACCTTCCAGCCTTCTTTCGTGAACTCCTTCAGTTTTGCCTTATAGACTTTGGCGCGTTCTTTCTCAATCTGCTTGTTTTGAGACATTGCGGATGGCAAGCAAAGTGTCACTGCCATTAAAATAAGCATTAACTTTTTCATGGTGATTTCTTTTTATGCGTTAAACAATTTCTTTCCTATATATAAATAATGTGTAAGTCCGAGTCATTGCAAGGCCAACCTGAATCCAAGGCTACTGTTGCGAGCCTCTGGAATGTTGCTGCTGCGAGCCGTTGTGCGGCAGTCGCTGGACGAATAGCTGTTCCACGAACCGCCACGGACAATTTTGCGCTGTCCGGTCATTGGGCCTGTAGGGTCGGTCTGAGGCGTAGAAGTATAAGTGCCCATCCAGTCCTGACACCATTCGGCCACGTTTCCACTCATGTCGTAGATGCCCAGTTCGTTCGGATTACGGGTCTTCACGTCATGCGTCACATTGCCGCTGTTGTCTGTGTCCCACCCCACAGCATACAGCGCATCACCACCGCTATACTGTGTCGTGCTGGTTTTATTGCCTCCACGGGCCGCAAATTCCCATTCCGCTTCGGTGGGCAGACGGAATTTTTGTCCTGTCAGTTCGTTGAGCCGACGGATAAACGTCTGACACATCGTCCAAGTAACGTACTCTACAGGCCGGTTGCTGCCTTGCATCAGGGAAGGATTTTGCTTCATGACGGCTTCCCACAAGGCTTGCGTCACCTCGGTCTCACCCATGTAGAAACTGCTCAGTGTCACTTGGTGTGTCGGCAGTTCGTCGTCATCTGGGTCTTCCTGTTCCGAAGTGGCTCCCATCATGAAGATGCCTCCATCGACGGGCATCATGGTGAACGTCACACCTTCCACCGTGAAAACCCGGGGCTGCGACTGTTCCTGCATATCCTCCTCGACGACATTGCTGCCACTGGCCTCAATCGGTTGCACAGGTTTATATCGGTCAATCAAGGCGAGCGGGGTCGTCACTCGTGCCAAATCAATATTCAGCGTATAGGGATAGCGACCGTTCAGCTTGATGGTACCTGCCTGGGACGCATACCCCGAAGCCACAGCCTGGTATTCGTGAACTCCCTGCAAGACTTCCATGCTAATGCGTCCATTGCTGGCCTCCACCAACTCACCGTCCAGAAGCACGATAGCGTGGACTGGGACATAGTTAATATTCAGCTGCTGGGTCTGCCGGTTCTCAGACACGGAGAGTTTCATCACGTAGGTACGTGCCCGTTCAATGGAGACCGGGAACTTATACTCATAAGGGGCATAGACGGGATGGCTCAGGCGGATGTGTTTCACACCCTGCGGCACATAGACCCAAATCTGGCCCGTGCGCTGTTTCGTGTCCTGGACGCCTTGAAATCCCACGTCGTAGGTAAAGCCCGTCTTGGTGGTCTCAATCTTAATCAGTGCGCACTTTTCGCCGTTACGGTCCAGCACGGTCGTACCTCTCAGGTTGGCCGTTGGGTCTGACTCGTCCAGGTAGAAGTCCGTCACCGTGACCGACTGTGCAACCATCCGCAGGACGGAGAGCATCAGAAACGCAAAGATACAGATTTTTCTCATTTCAGTCTTTAAGTTTTAACTTTGAATTACATGGCCAGTCGCAACCCGATGTAAGCATTCGAGGCTTCCGGCGTATTGATGTCCCGACAGGTTGTGCGACAGCCCCAATCATCACTCATCCAGCTTCCGCCACGCACAATGTGGTGGGTTCCTTTCTGCGGGCCCTTGGGATTGTCCACAGGAACCGCCGTATATTTATAGTACCAGTCCTGGCACCATTCCTGCACATTTCCGCTCATGTCGTAAATGCCCAACTTGTTGGGCTTTCGGGTAGCCACCGTATGCGTCGTGGCCTGACTGTTTCCGACATACCATGCCACCTCGTCAATCTTATGACCGCCACTGTACTGGGTCGTCGCATCGCTGGAGCCGCCACGCGCAGCAAGCTCCCACTCCGCTTCGGTCGGCAGACGGAATTTCTGCCCGATGATGGCATTCAGGCGACTGATGAACAACTGACAATCGTTCCAACTTACCTGCTCCACCGGGAGCTCCTCACCACGGAAGCGAGCCGGGTTCGTTCCCATCACCGCCTGCCACAACTCCTGCGTCACCTCGGTCTGGCCAATGAAAAAACCATCGATATTCGCGTCGTGGGTCGGAAATTCATCGTCCCATGAACTCACCTGCTCAAGGGTGGCACCCTGCACATAGCGCTTTGGCGGCACGGCTATCATCGTAAATTTCACGTCCGTTCCCGGAACGATGTATTCCACGGGCTCCTGTGCCAACCATTCCAGATAAGACATTCCGCTGGTGTTGGTCGTAATTTTCGACAGCGTAATCACCAGTCGGCCTGGCGAAGAGGCTTTCAACTCAATCGTACCAGCCTGAGGCGTATAGTTCGAATGTTCCGCCGAATAGGCATGTACGCCCAACGGCAGGCGGATTTTTGCATATCCCTCCTTCAGGAGTACCTCCACGTCGTCAATGAACAGGCTGAGACGTTCCGGGTAGCAGGCGATTTCCAGCTCCTGGTCGTTAATCTCCTTGGCTACGCCATTGATGGACAACCCCATACGGTAGGTTTTTCCGCTCTCAATGGTGATAGGGATGGCATATTCGCAACTACCCAACTCCTGATGGCGGAGAATGATCTTCTTGATGCCGAAAGGCACGTACAGCCAAATCTCATCCTCATACTCTTCCACGTCGGTCACGCCCAGCGAACCCACGTCGTATGAGAAATCCGACTCGTCGGTCAGGATTTTTATCAACGCACAAACCTCACCATTCTGGTCAAACCTCATGGTCGCCTCCTCCTCTGCCGTGTGGTCGTTCTCGTCTAACTTGATGCCCACGACAGAAATGTTTTGCGCATTGGCCTGAATGGCAAACAACAACAATATGAATATCGCTGTCAGTCGGTTCATGGTTAAAGTAATGATAGTTCCCAACCCTTTTTTATACTTTTAGCTTTTAATTTTCAGCTCCCTTAGCACACCTGGCTTCCGCCCTTCACGGGGCTTTCCACCGTCGTCACGCTGATGGTGCCGTCCCAATTCTCCGCTGAGAGAATCATGCCTTCGCTCACCAGTCCGTTCTTGAACTCACGGGGTGCCAGGTTGGCAATGAACATCACCTGCTTGCCGACCAACTGCTCCGGCTCATACCACTGGGCAATGCCGCTCACGATGGTACGTCCCTTCACGGTGCCGTCGTCTAGTTTGAACTTCAGCAATTTCTTCATCTTCGGTATACGCTCACATTCCAGCACTGTGGCCACACGGATGTCCAGTTTCTGGAATTCATCGAAGGCAACCGTCTCTTTCACGGGCGCAGCCTCAAAGTTCGCCTCGGCATTGGCCTTCACCGTAGCCTCCAGTTTCTCAACCTGGAACTTGATGGCATCGTCCTCAATCTTCGAGAACAGCAGTTCCGGCTTGTTCAGTTGCTTGCCCGCTGGCAAGATATTCGTGTTGCCGAGTTCCTCCCAGTGTACTTCTGGCATGTTAATCATCTGGCGCAACTTTGCACTGGAGAACGGCAGGAAAGGCTCAAAGGCGATGGCCAGATTGGCCGTCAGCTGCAGGGAAATATAGATGACGGTCTTCACGCGCTCCGGGTCGGTCTTGATTACCTTCCACGGTTCCTCGTCGGCAATATACTTGTTACCGATGCGGGCCAGGTTCATGGCCTCCTTCTGAGCCTCGCGGAACTTGAAGCCTTCCAGCAACGCCTCCACACGCTCCTTCACACTGACAAACTCCTCCAACGTGGCCTTGTCCACCTCCGTCAGTTCGCCACACTCAGGCACCACGCCGTCGTAATATTTCTGGGTGAGTTGCAGGGCACGGTTCACGAAGTTTCCATACACGGCCACCAACTCGTTGTTGCAACGAGCCTGGAAGTCTGCCCACGTGAAGTCGTTGTCCTTGGTCTCCGGAGCATTGGCCGTCAACACATAGCGCAACTCGTCCTGACGGTTTGGCATTTCCTCCAGATATTCGTTGAGCCACACCGCATAATTCTTCGAGGTGGATATTTTGTTGCCTTCCAAGTTCAGGAACTCGTTCGAAGGCACATTGTCAGGCAGAATGTAGCCGCCGTGCGCCTTCAGCATCGACGGGAACACGATGCAGTGGAACACGATGTTGTCCTTGCCGATGAAGTGAATGAGGCGGGTCTCCTCGTCCTGCCACCATTTCTGCCATGTGCCCCATTTCTCCGGCTCTTTCTCACAAAGCTCCTTGGTATTGCTGATGTAGCCGATAGGTGCATCGAACCACACATACAGCACCTTACCCTCAGCACCTTCCACGGGCACGGGGATGCCCCAGTCCAGGTCGCGGGTCACGGCACGGGGTTTCAGCCCGTTGTCCAGCCACGACTTGCACTGGCCATAGACGTTTGAGCGCCACTCCTGATGATCTTTCAGAATCCACTCCTCCAGCCAAGACTGATACTGGTCGAGCGGCAGGTACCAGTGCTTCGTCGATTTCTTCACCAACGGGTTTCCATTGATGGCATTGTAAGGATTGATTAATTCGTCGGGAGAGAGGTCTGCCCCACACTTATCACACTGGTCGCCATAGGCCCCGGCGTTGTGGCAGCGAGGACACTCACCCCTGATGTTGCGGTCGGTGAGGAATTGCTTTGTCTCTTCGTCATAGAATTGTTCGGACGTGATTTCCACGAACTTTCCCTCGTCGTAAAGTTTCTTGAAAAAGTCGGCAGCAAACTGATGGTGTATCTTGCTGGTCGTGCGGCTGAAGATGTCAAAACTGATGCCAAAGTCGGCAAACGACCTCTTGATGATGCCATGATAGCGATCTACCACATCCTGTACCGTGCAACCTTCCTGCTTGGCACGGATGGTGACAGGTACGCCATGCTCGTCGCTACCACATACAAACATCACTTCACGCCCTTTCAGACGGAGATAACGGGCATAAATATCAGCGGGTACATACACACCTGCCAAATGCCCAATATGCACAGGGCCGTTTGCATAAGGCAAAGCAGCCGTTACTGTTGTTCTTTTAAAATTCTTCTGTTCCATATTTAATTTTTATGATTTTGCCCGCAAAGTTACAAAAAACTTTTAATTTTTAATTTTCAACTTTTAATTTTTTACTATTTTTGCAGCCTGAAAACCTGTTTTTGTGGTATGAACGAAAAAGTAATCAAAAAAATCCTCATCATAAGGCTCTCCGCCTTCGGCGATGTCGCCATGACCGTCCCCGTCATCACCCTGCTCGCCCAGCAACATCCACAACTGCGCATCACCCTGCTCACCCGCAGTCGCTTCGTGCCCCTTTTCGAGTGGGTTCCGGCCAATGTGACCGTCTGGGGCATCAACCTTGACGACTATAAGGGACTCACGGGATTGTCCCGACTTTACACCCTGCTACAGAAAAATGGTTTCGATGCCGTGGCCGACCTCCACGACGTATTGCGCACCAAATACCTGCGCACCCGCTTCCGCTTTTCTGGCACGAAAGTGGCCATCATCGACAAGGGCCGGAAACAAAAACACGCCATCATCGGCCACGCCGCCGAGACGGGCCCCCTGAAACCCATGTTCCAGCGCTATGCCGACGTATTCTCCGAACTGGGCTACCCTGTTGACCTGACGGTTCCGCAGCCTGACGGTAAACTCTTCGACCTGTCGAACGAGGATTTCATACCCATCCGAGCATTCGCAGGCAAAAAGCAACCCGGCGAGAAATGGATTGGCATCGCCCCTTTTGCCGCCCATGAGTCCAAGATTTACCCGTTGGAGAAAATGCGACTCGCAGCAGATATGCTCCTGGAGAAAGGTTACAAAATCTTCCTGTTCGGCGCAGGCAAGCAAGAATGTGAGGAGTTGGACACCTGGCAGTGCGACGACATGCGCTCCGTGTGCAACCAGCTGGGCAGTCTGCACGAAGAACTCCTGCTTATTTCCCAACTTGACCTTATGATTAGCATGGACTCCGCCAACATGCACTTTGCGGCCATGCTCGGCACCCCCACCCTCAGCATCTGGGGCGCCACACACCCCTTCGCTGGTTTCCAGGCATGGCAGCAAACCACCGACAACATCCTGCAAGTGGCCGACCTCCCTTGCCGTCCCTGTTCCATCTATGGCAACAAGCCCTGCCACTTTGGCGACCTACGCTGCATGAACCGCATCACGCCCGAAGAAATCGTAGCCCGTACCGTGCAGATTCTCAGCCGATAACCAACCACGCTTCTTTTTTCCAAAATTCACGCAGAACTCTATCGGAGATAACGCAGTACTCTACTGACGAAAAGAGTTCTGCGTGAAATCGAATACAGTTCTGCGTCATCTCCGAAAGAGTTAAGCGTCATATTAAACCAAAAGAAAGACCATTTGACAAGGAACGAAAAATCAAACTGCCAAGACTGACAGTTTGTCACCCGCCTTGTGCCAAGGGAACAGGTTGGCACGTGTTTTGTGTAACAAGACGGCCAAACAGATTTTATCTAATTACAAACTAAAAAACAAAAGCAATATGAACATTAAACCACTGGCAGACAGAGTGCTCATTCTGCCTGCACCCGCAGAGGAAAAAACAGTAGGCGGCATCATTATTCCCGACACCGCCAAGGAAAAACCGCTGAAAGGCGAAGTTGTTGCTGCCGGTAACGGTACAAAGGACGAAGAGATGGTACTGAAGGTTGGCGACCAAGTGCTCTATGGCAAATATGCCGGCACAGAACTGGAATTCGAGGGAACAAAGTATCTCATCATGCGTCAATCAGACGTGTTAGCGGTAATAAGTTAAAACCATTTTTACTTCATTTTTCGTTGAAGAACAGTGGTGAATTTTTAACTTTTAACTTTTAATTTTTAACTTAAAAAAGCTATGGCTAAAGAACTTAAATTCAATATAGAGGCCCGCGAGGCTCTCAAGCAGGGTGTTGACCAGCTTGCAAACGCAGTGAAAGTAACCCTTGGCCCGAAGGGTCGTAATGTAATCCTGGAGAAGAAATTCGGTGCGCCGCACATCACTAAGGACGGTGTGACAGTAGCAAAGGACATCGAACTGGCCGATGCCTTCCAAAACACGGGCGCACAACTGGTAAAGAGCGTTGCCTCCAAGACAGGTGACGATGCCGGCGACGGAACAACAACGGCAACCGTACTGGCTCAGAGCATCGTAACCACAGGTTTGAAAAATGTGGCTGCCGGTGCAAATCCCATGGACCTGAAGCGTGGTATCGACAAGGCCGTTGCCAAGGTTGTGGAGCACATCAAGAGCCAGAGTGAAAAGGTGGATGACAACTACGACAAGATTGAGCAGGTTGCTACCGTGAGTGCCAACAACGACCAGGAAATCGGCAAGCTGATTGCCGACGCCATGAAGAAGGTTAGCAAGGACGGTGTCATCACCATCGAAGAGGCCAAGGGCCGTGAAACGACCATCGGCGTGGTTGAGGGTATGCAGTTCGACCGTGGTTACCTGAGCCCATACTTCGTAACCAACACGGAGAAGATGGAGTGTGAGATGGAGAACCCGCTCATCCTTATCTACGACAAGAAAATCAGCAACCTGCAGGAGTTCCTGCCGATTCTGAATCCAGCCGCACAGACGGGTCGTCCAATCCTTGTGATTGCCGAGGATGTGGATAGCGAGGCACTGACCACTCTGGTTGTCAATCGTCTGCGTACGCAGTTGAAGATTTGCGCCGTGAAGGCTCCGGGCTTCGGCGACCGCCGCAAGGCCATGCTGGAGGACATCGCCGTACTGACTGGCGGTATCGTCATCAGCGAGGAGAAGGGCTTGAAGCTGGAACAGGCTACCCTGGAGATGCTGGGTTCTGCCGAGAAGGTGAACATTACCAAGGACAACACGACCATCGTAGGCGGCAAGGGCGACAAGCAGCTTATCAAAGACCGTACCAACCAGATTAAGAACGAAATCAAGAATACCACCAGCGACTACGACAAGGAGAAGTTGCAGGAGCGTCTGGCCAAATTGAGCGGCGGCGTGGCTGTGCTCTATGTCGGTGCTGCCAGCGAGGTGGAAATGAAGGAGAAAAAGGATCGCGTGGATGACGCCCTGTGCGCTACCCGTGCAGCCATCGAAGAGGGTACAATCCCAGGTGGTGGTGTCGCCCTGATTCGTGCCATCGAATCGCTTGAAGGCCTGGAAGGTGAGAACGCCGACGAGACCACGGGTATCAACATCATCAAGCGTGCCATCGAGGAGCCGCTCCGCCAGATTGTGGAGAATGCCGGTCTGGAAGGCTCTGTAGTAGTGGAGAAGGTGCGCAACGCCGAGGGTGACTTCGGCTACAACGCCCGCAAGGACACTTACGAGAACCTCCGCGCCAGCGGTATCATCGACCCGGCCAAGGTTTGCCGCGTAGCCCTGGAGAACGCTGCCAGCATCGCCGGCATGTTCCTCACCACCGAATGCGTGATTTGCGACGCCAAGGAGGACAAGCCCGAAATGCCAATGGGCGCACCAGGCATGGGCGGCATGATGTAAAAAAAACGCCATCAATCAATACGCAGTCCTCTACTTCGATTGGAAAGTTGGGGACTGTGTTTTTTACTCGCAAGGCTCACAAAACATTTAAAATATTTTAATAATTTTGCAGTCCATTCCAATTTGCACTATCTTTGCAGGTTGAATGGACTGCAACTTTTTTGTCTTTCTGTCTTTGGGACTGAAAAATAAACATTTGCAGCCCAATATTGTGGTTTGTCATTTATTTTTTAATCAATAATAACGGATGAAATTCTACAAAACAGTGAACGACGCCACTGGGTGGCTCGTTTTCCTCATTGCCGCCTACACCTACTGCTCAACCATTGAGCCGACGGCAAGTTTCTGGGATTGTCCCGAGTTTATCTCCACTGCTGCCAAGCTGGAGGTCGGACACCCACCTGGTGCGCCCTTCTTTATGCTGATGGGTAACTTTTTCAGTCAGTTTGCCAGTGACGCATCGCAGATTGCCAAGATGGTGAACACCATGAACGCCCTACTTTCGGCAGGCTGCATCCTGTTCCTTTTCTGGAGCATCACCCATTTGGCCAAAGCCCTGTTCTGCCAAAAAGACGAGGAACCGACCTTGGCACAAATCATCGCCATCATGGGCAGTGGTATTGCCGGCGCACTGATTTACACTTGGTCCGATACGTTCTGGTTCTCAGCCGTGGAGGGTGAAGTCTATGCCTTCTCCAGCTTCTTCACGGCGTTGGTGTTCTGGCTCATCCTGAAATGGGAGGACAACGCAGACAAACCACATTCCGACAAATGGCTGGTATTCATTGCCTACCTCATCGGACTGAGCATTGGCGTACACCTATTGAACCTGCTTTGTATTCCTGCCATCGTGCTGGTCTATTATTATAAACGTACAGCAGAACCCACGACAAAAGGCTCGCTTTTGGTACTGATGCTGAGTGCGTTGCTGGTCGTGGCCGTGCTTTATGGCGTAGTGCCAGGCATCGTAAAGATTGGAGGCTGGTTTGAGTTGCTGTTTGTGAACGGACTGGGCATGAGCTACAACACCGGCCTTTACATCTACCTATTCATCCTGACCGCCGTGCTCATCTGGTCGCTCTATGTGACCAACCAGGCAAAAAGCCGCAAGCAGATGAACATTGCCGCCTTGGCCAGCACGGCTTTGCTGGGTATCCCATTTTACGGACACGGCATCAGCAGCGTGGCGATTGGATTGGTGGTGCTGGGCATCCTTGCCCTTTTGCTCTTCAAGTTCAGAAAAGCCAGCGCACGGCTTCTGAACACAGCCATTCTCTGCATGGCACTCATCACCGTGGGCTACTCTTCATACGCCGTTATCGTCATCCGCTCCACAGCCAATCCGCCGATGGATCAAAACTCCCCAGAGGACGTCTTCACACTGGGTGTATACCTGAGCCGTGAGCAATATGGCGACCGCCCACTCTTCTTCGGACAGACCTACGCCAGTCAACCCAACATCGTCACAAACAGCGATGGCGACCTGGTTTACGAGACCAAGAAGGGGGCTCCCGTCTATCAGCAGAAGGAAAAAGAAAGTGCCGACGAAAAGGACGAATACGTCAAAATCCGCGAGAAGATTGAACTGGCCTATCCGTTCAACCAGTGCCTATTGTTCCCGCGCATCTACGACGAAGGACACAGAAGTGATTACATGTCGTGGTTAGGAACCGTCCAGACAAAGACCGTCACCTACAACATTCCCGGCAACGGAAGCCGCTCGGTGGAGATTCCGACACAAGTGGAAAACATACGCTTCTTCCTGTCCTACCAGATGAATTTCATGTACTGGCGTTACTTCATGTGGAATTTCGCCGGTCGTCAGAACGACATTCAGAGCCACGGAGAACTGGAACACGGCAACTGGATTACAGGCATCGACTTGCTTGACAACCTTCGTCTCGGCGACCAGTCCTTGCTGCCTTCCGACCTGAAAAACAATAAGGGGCACAACGTGTTCTACTGCCTGCCGCTTATCCTTGGTCTCCTGGGCTTCTTCTGGCAAGCCTTCCGTGACAAAAAAGGCATTCAGCAGTTCTGGGTAGTCTTCTTCCTGTTCTTCATGACTGGCATCGCCATCGTGCTCTACCTGAACCAGACACCCGTACAGCCTCGTGAGCGTGACTATGCCTACGCAGGCTCTTTCTATGCCTTCTCCATTTGGTGTGGACTCGGCATTGCCGCTCTCTACGAGTTGCTTTGCAAGGCTATGAAAACCGAGGCTACCCAGCGGGGAGCTGTCACGACGGCCCTCGCAGCCCTCTGTCTCGTCCCTGCCATCGGCATACCGCTCCAGATGGTTGGCCAGACCTGGGACGACCACGACCGCAGCGACCGCTATGTCTGCCGCGACTTCGGACTGAACTACTTGGAAACCATACCACACGACGGAGTCATTTTCACCAACGGCGACAATGACACCTTCCCACTTTGGTACAACGAGGACACCGAAGGGAAGCGTACCGACGTGCGTGTCTGCAACTTGAGCTATCTGCAGACTGACTGGTACATCGACCAGATGAAACGCCCAGCCTTCAGTGGCGAGGGTGCATCCAGCCCACTCCCCATCACGTGGACTCGTCTGCAATATACCAGCGGCAAGAACGAGATGATTGAAGTCAATCCGACGGTCGCAGTCAGCGGTGGCTCGCTCGATATGAAAAACCTCATTGCCAGCGTTTATGAGCAAGACAAAGCTACTGCCCGCAAAATCTGGGGTGACGACCCATTCGAGTTGCACACGGCCATCCACAAATTCCTGCTCAAGGAAGACATCCCCGCCGAGTACAAGACGCTGACCGACAACCTGCCAGCCTGTCTGCCCAGCGACACCCTCCATATCACCGTCGATAAGGAAGCTGTCCGCCGTTCCGGCATGATGATTCCAGGCGACAGCATCCCAGACCAGATGGTCATCAGCCTGAAGGGACAGGGGCGCGTCTCCAAGAGCTTCATGATGATGCTGGAGATGATAGCCGAAGCCAACTTCTCACGTCCGCTCTACATGTCAACCACCGTTGGCTCCAGCAACTACGGCAACCTCTTCTACCACTTTATTCAAGAAGGTATTGCATGGCGCATCACGCCGTTCACCTTCAAGCAGAACATGCCGATGAACACGGTCGTGGATTCTGAGAAGATGTACGACAACATGATGAACAAATACAATTACGGAAACCTGAAACAGCCGGACTTGTACATTGACGAAACCACCATGCGCATGTGCTACACACACCGCCGCTGGTTCGCCAACCTCATCAGCACCCTGGTCGGTGAAGGCAAAATCGACAAAGCCAAGAAAGCCCTTGCCAAATGCGCCACGGAGATTCCCGACTACAACATTCCTCATGATGCGGGCTCAGGCTCCCTTGAAATCATCAACAGCTACATTGCCTGCAACCAGATTGCCGAGGCCGTGAAAATCATGGAGAGTTTGGAAAACAAGTCAAAGGAATACATCGCCTGGTACTGCTCACTCCCTTCCATGCGCTTTGCGGCAGCCTTCCGCGACTGCCAGCAAGAAGTCAGCATCCTGGCTAACATCACTGGCACCTTCGAGAAACTCGGAGAGAAAGATTCAAAGTATGCCAAGAAAGCCCAGCAGCTGGACAATGAGCTCAACACACTCTATGAACTCTTTGTTGCCAAAGCCGCTGAAGCAGGCATCCAACAATAATAACCGGGTGGAGGTTTTCCGTGCGAAATCCTCCACCCCTTCCTACAGCCCATGTTCATCGAACAACCCAGCAAATGGCTGCGCTGGCTCTATCCCAGCGCCATTTGGAGAATGAACCCTGCCGAGAAGGCCGTATATCTCACCTTCGACGACGGCCCCATTCCCCAAGCTACGCCATGGATTTTAGAAACCCTCGACCTCTACGACGTAAAGGCCACCTTCTTCATGGTGGGCGAAAATGTACATCGCTTCCCAGAACTTTACGACCTCATCCGCAGTCACGGACACCATGTCGGAAACCACACTTACAACCACATTGGCGGTCTGCGTCATTCCTACAAAAGCTACCTGCGCAACGTACTCAAGGCCGACGAAGTCATCCACAGCCGCCTCTTCCGTCCGCCCCACGGATGGATGCGTCTTGACCAATACCTCTACCTGCGAAAGAAATTCACCATCATCATGTGGGACCTCGTCACCCGAGACTACTCCAACCGCCTCAATGCCGACGAAGTCTATCAGAACATTAAAGACTATACACGTCCCGGCAGCATCATCACCTTCCACGACTCCCTGAAGAGCATCGATAAACTGAAAAGCGCCCTGCCCAGCTCCATCGAATGGCTCAAAGAGCAAGGTTACACCTTCAAAGTCTTCGACGAAGACATGGGCCGGTCACGGCATTTGAAATAAGCCTTCGAGGGCTCAGAAACGCCACAAGGAGGGCGTTATGGCGAAACTTTAACGCAGTTTAACCTTTCATTTTGTGCGTTAAGATTTCTTTTTAATTATCTTTGCAAAGCAGAAACTGAATCCTGCACATTATTTATTAAATCTTTTACCATTTTACCACACCCCCGCATGGAAGAATTGGAATTAACCGCCCCGGCATCCCAGCCGTCTGAATATGATGAAGAAAACATCATCACACTGACGGGTGTGGAGCATATACGTCTGCGTCCAGGCATGTACATCGGACGACTGGGCGACGGCTCACACGCCGAGGACGGCATCTACGTGTTGCTGAAGGAGGTAATCGACAATTCCATCGACGAGTTCAAGATGCAGGCCGGAAAACGCATCGAGGTTGACATCACCGACGGTTTGGCTGTCAGCGTCCGCGACTATGGCCGAGGCATTCCGCAAGGAAAGATGATTGAGGCTGTGAGCATCCTGAACACAGGCGGAAAGTATGACTCAAAGGCTTTCCAGAAGTCTATCGGGCTGAACGGTGTGGGTACGAAGGCCGTGAATGCGCTGAGTACTCATTTTGAGGTACGTTCGTACCGGGAAGGCAAGGTGCGCATCGCTCAGTTCGAGAAAGGAAAGCTGGTGGATGACCAGACGATGGACTCGACAGAGGAAACAGGCACGTTTGTACGCTTTGAACCCGATAATTCCCTCTTCCTGAATTATAAGTTCCAGCCGGAATTTGTGGAGAACATGCTCCGCAACTACACCTACCTGAACACGGGGCTGGAAATCTACTATAACGGGCGGCGCATCACCAGCCGAAACGGTCTGAAAGACTTGCTGGTCGATACGATGGACACGACGCCGCTCTACGATATTGTCCACCTAAAGGGCGATGACATTGAGATAGCATTCACGCATACCAACCAACAGTATGGCGAGGAGTACCATTCGTTTGTGAATGGCCAGCACACTATCCAGGGAGGCACACACCAAAGTGCGTTCAAAGAGCACATCGCCCGCACCATCAAGGAGTTTTTCAACAAGAATTATGAATATGGCGACATCCGCTCAGGCATTGTAGCGGCCATTGCCATCAACGTACAAGAGCCGCAGTTTGAGTCGCAGACAAAAATCAAGCTGGGTTCGCTCACCATGGAGCCCAATGGCGGCATCAGCGTGAACAAATTCGTGGGCGACTTCGTCAAACTGGAAGTTGACAATTACTTGCACAAGCACCCCGAAATTGCAGAGGTCATCCAACAGAAGATTCAAGACAATGAGCGCGACCGAAAGGCCATAGCAGGCGTGACGAAATTAGCCCGTGAGCGAGCCAAAAAAGCCAACCTGCACAATCGGAAGTTGCGCGATTGTCGCATTCACTTGAACGATGCCAAGGGAGACAGAAAAGAAGAGTCGAGCATCTTCATCACTGAGGGCGACTCGGCCAGCGGCAGCATCACCAAGAGCCGCGACGTAAACACGCAGGCCGTGTTCTCACTGCGCGGTAAGCCACTGAACTCATTCGGACTCACCAAGAAAGTGGTATATGAGAACGAGGAGTTCAATCTGTTGCAAGCCGCCCTGAACATCGAGGACGGCATCGATGGATTAAGGTACAACAAAGTCATCGTGGCCACCGATGCCGATGTCGATGGCATGCACATCCGACTGCTGATGATTACCTTCTTCCTACAGTTCTTCCCAGAGCTGATTCGCAAAGGGCACGTCCATATCCTGCAAACCCCACTCTTCCGGGTACGTCAGCGCAAAAAACGCATCCGAAAAGAGGCTATGGCTACACTGGCCGAAAAATATCCCTCACAGGCAAACGCCAAAAACGATTTCATCACGCTCTACTGCTATACGGAGGAAGAACGGCAGAAGGCCATCCAATTGTTGCAGCCCGAACCGGAGATTACCCGATTCAAAGGTCTGGGCGAGATTTCGCCGGACGAGTTCAAGAACTTCATCGGGGAGGACATGCGCCTGGAGGAAGTGACCATCAAGAAGACGGACAAGGTCAAGGAGTTGCTGGAATATTACATGGGCAAAAACACCCTCGACCGCCAAAACTTCATCATCAACAACCTGGTCATTGAAGAAGATAAGGCTGAAGACAGCACAGAAGAAGAATGAGACGTGAAACCTTAAAAACCCACAAACTTTTAACCGAATGAAGACAGCGGTTTTTCCTGGCAGTTTCGACCCTTTCACCACAGGGCATGAGGACATTGTTGACAGGGCGCTCCGAAGCATTGCCGACAAAGTCATCATAGCCGTGGGCAGGAATTGCGACAAGAAAGGGACGGAAACCGTGGAGGAACGCATGGCGGCAATAAAAGCCGTCTTTGCAGACGAGCCTCGGGTTGAGGTGAAAAGCTACGAGGGATTGACCATCGATTTTGCCAAAGAAGTGGGGGCCTCGTTCTTGCTCCGTGGGGTTAGGAACATGAAAGACTTTGAATACGAGCGCGACATTGCCGACGTGAACCGCCACCTGACGGGCATCGAGACCGTGCTTCTGTACAGCGACCCCTCCTTAGCCCATGTCAGTTCGAGCATCGTCCGGGAGTTGGCATCGTATGGCAAGGACGTAACCGAATTCTTGGCCGGGAAACACCCACGGACGGAGTAAGGAAACCCTTTAAAAACCTGAATATATTTACCTTCAACTAATCTCATAATATGGATTCAAAAAAATCTCTTTTCAAGTACATTCTGCTTTCTACCCTGATAGGAGGCATGGCAATGTCTGCCTTTGCGCAAAACAGGAATGGAGGTATAGATGACCAACTGCGGAAGCTCATTTATACACAAAGCGCCATTAAACAGCTTTATGTCGATTCGGTTGATGAGACCAAACTGATTGAAGACGCCATCAAGGGAATGCTCAAGGAGCTTGACCCCCACTCGCAATACACGGCCCCCAAAGACGTACAGGCATTGAACGAGCCGCTGAAAGGTTCGTTCGAGGGCATCGGCGTACAATATAATATGAATGAAGACACGCTGGTGGTCATTCAGCCCACCAGTGGAGGCCCCTCGGAGAAGGTGGGCATCATTGCCGGAGATAAGATTATCACCGTGGACGACACCACCATCGCCGGCGTGAAGATGACCCGCACGGAAATCATGCGGCGTCTGCGTGGCCCCAAGGGTACCAAGGTGAAATTAGGCGTAATCCGCCAGGGCATCAGCGGTGTGCAGACCTTCACGGTGACACGCGACAAAATCCCCGTATATACGATTGATGCCTACTACATGATTGATGAGCAGACGGGTTACATCCGCATCAGCTCCTTCGGTCAGACCACGCACGATGAGTTTGTAACCATTGCCAAGGAACTCATGAGTCAGGGCATGAAGAACCTGGTGCTCGACCTTCAGGGCAACGGCGGTGGATACTTGCAGGCCGCCGTCCTGGTTGCCGACGAATTTCTGGCCAACAACGAGATGATTGTCTATACGGAAGGACGCAAGACGGGCCGCCATGAGTACCACGCCAAGGCCGGCAAGATGGACATCGACAAAATTGTCGTGCTGGTGGATGGCTACACGGCCAGTGCCGCAGAGATTCTTTCGGGTGCCATCCAGGACAACGACCGAGGCACCATCGTTGGTCGCCGTACTTTTGCCAAGGGCTTGGTACAGCGTCCCATCGACCTCCCCGACGGTTCCCTCATCCGCCTCACCGTGGCACACTACTATTCTCCCGTTGGGCGTTGCTTCCAGAAGCCTTACGTGAAGGGCGACAAGAAGTCTTACGACAACGACATGATGGATCGCCTCAACAGCGGTGAGCTGATGTCCGCCGACAGCATCCACTTCCCCGACTCGCTGAAATACACCACCAAGGGCGGGCGCACGGTCTATGGCGGCGGCGGCATCATGCCCGACATCTACATTCCGCTCGACACCACCGTCTATACCCGCTTCCACCGTGAGCTTTCCGCCAAGAGCTGCATCATCCAGACCACACTGAAATATCTCGACACCAACCGTAAGTCGCTGATGAAGAAATACGACATCGATACCTATCGCAAGGCGAAGTCGAAGAAAACGAACAACAAGCCCTACAACAAGAAAGACCTGACCGAGGGCTTCCAGCGTTTCAAGAAGCAGTTTGAAGTGCCGCAGGAAATGATTGACCTCCTGCTGGAGCGAGCCAAGGAAGCCAAAATCAACTACACGGACTCCATCCTCCAGGCCTCACTCCCCATGATTAAGCTTCAGCTCAAGGGCCTCCTCGCCCGCGACCTGTGGGACATGAGCGAGTACAGCCAAATCCTGAATCCTTCCAGCGAAATCTACAAAGCCGGACTGAAAGCCATCGGCATCAAGGAGGAGAAGTAAATCCCCCACAAAAAACCCTGCAGAAGCGGTTCTGCAGGGTTTTTTGTATCTATTGTGTCGGCTCATACTTTCAACCGACCACCTTTCCCGTCTTGTCAATGGAGACAAAAATCCAGTCGGCATTCTCGACATCTGCGACTCCCTCTTCAAATTCACATGCACTGTTCCACTGACAAGGGATGACCAGCGTACCCGTCTTGTCGATGTACCCCCATTGGTCGTTCTCGTCCTTTACGGCGGCCAAACCCTCTGAGAACACCCTGGCATCAATCCATTGGCAGGGGATGACCAGCGTACCCGTCTTGTCGATAAAGCCCCATTTTCCGTCGGAATCCTCTATCGGTGCCAAGTCCTCTGCAAAGTTTCCGACGCAATTCCACTGGCAAGGAATCACCTGCTTACCGCTCTTGTCGATAAAGCCCCATTTTCCTTCTTCATTCTTGACTGCGGCCATCTCATTGTTAAATCCTTCTACATCGTTCCACTTGCAGGGGATAACCAGTCTTCCCGTCTTGTCGATAAAGCCCAGTCTGTCTTCATCGTTCATGACCAACGCAAAACCCTCGGAGAAATAATTTGCATACTTCCATTTACAAGTTACAACCTGCTTTCCCGTCTTGTCGATAAAGCCCCATTTCTCATCTTCATTCTTCACCGCAGCCAAGCCTTCGAAAAAGCCATTTATGTCATCCCATTGGCACGGAATGACCACCTTTCCCGTCTTGTCGATAAAGCCATGTTTCTCTTGGTCGTCCTTTACTTGTATCAGCCCATCGTCTTCCCACGCATAAATAATTTTCCATTGGCAAGGAACCACCACTTTTCCGGTTTTGTCAATCAGTCCCCATTTTCCATCATCATCCTGCACATGGATAAACTCGTTATCAAAAATTACAATGTCACCCCACTGGCATGGAATAACCACCTTTCCCGTTTTGTCGATAAGCCCCGTTTCCTCATTATCATTTTCTACAGTTGCCAGCCCATCCGTGAATCCATCTGCTTCATTCCACTGATAGGGAATGACCATCTTTCCCGTCTTGTCAATATATCCCCATTTCTGCCCTTTTTTTACAGGAGCTAATCCTTCATCGAATCCATATGCCTCATCCCACTGACAAGGAATGACCTTCTTTCCTGTCTTGTCTATAAATCCCCATTTTCCCATATATTCTACCGGAGCCAAGCCTTCAGAAAAACAATACGCATAGTTCCATTGACATGGAATAACGAGTTTTCCTGTCTTGTCTATAAATCCCCATTTTCCCATATATTCTACCGGAGCCAACCCCTCCATAAATCCATTAGTACTATTCCATTTACATGGGACGACAATCTCCCCTACAGCGTTAATATACCCCCATTTCTTTTTGGCGTTCTGTACTGCTATCAAATCATCCAAAACGTCGAAACCAATTATGTCATCAGAATTTTGCCAAACACATGGGGTAAGCGGCCTGCCTTTCATGTCAAGAAATCCATATTTTCCCGTTTCCTCGTCGATAATCTTTATTCCTACCCTATGAGAATACCATTCGGATTTTATTTTTCCGACAGGGATTGCTTCTTCTACAGGCTTCTCGTTCCTTGCCGAGTCTTCCGCCGTCAGATTGCGGAAAAAATCAAAAATGCTTTTGAGTATCATAGTATTAGATTTTAATGTTTTTCTTTGTTTTACTTTTTTCTATTGATTTTTTTAAAAACTAAAAGTTAAAAGTTAAAATGGGCTGGCGCAATACTCAAATGTGCCGGACGACATTTTAACTTTTAACTTTTAATTTTTAACTTTAAATACTACTTCAGGCTCCACTCGAAGACGCCGCAGCTGAATTCCTCGGGCTGCACAATCTCCAGTTTCATGGCCGTAGTCTTCACGGGCGTGAAGTTCACGATGTTGGCAGCACCCTTCACCACGCCGTACTTACTGGGGTTCTGCACCTCGGCCCATTGTCCGGCCTCATTCTTATAGTACAGCTTCCAACTCTTCGGCACACGGCAACCGCCCCATGGGCCATCGTCGAACCAATAGACGGTGCTGGTGCTCACGGTTGCGGGCTCCTTGAAGTCATACTGCAGCCACTCCGTCGTGTTCTTGGCCGGCCACCAATGGGTGTAGGGCACCGAGCGGTCGTCGCCATCGGCAGGTATCAGGCGGTCGTTCACAGCCGACAGGGCCGGCAGGTTGCGCTTCGAACCCGTCACCTTGCTCTCGCTGGCAATGCTGGCCGGCAGGGCCGGTGTCGTGGCACTCAGGTCAATCGGAATCCACACCGTCATCTTGCCCGGTCCACGGTGGTTCCACGCATAGTAGGGAATCAGGGTGAGGCGCTCGTCCTTCGTCGTCAGACGCCCCGACTTGTCGAAGTTCAGCGTCTGGGCATCGGTGATGAGCGTCGGCATCGTCGTGTTCGCAATGCCAACCGACCCGGTCTGGAACTTCGGCTCCTGGTTGATGAGCACGGAAAGCACGTCGCAAGTGTTGTCAGGGAACTCGGCACAATAGACAATCGGGCCCTTCTCGATGCTCACGCGGCCCTTATCCTGCGTCACCTTGCCGTTCGCCTTCACAATGCGGGGCTCCATGTCGAAGTGTACCTCCACTTTGTCGCCCTTCTTCCAGGCACGGTCAACCACGAAATAGCCATTCCGGAGCTCACTCTCCACGGGCTGGCCGTTCACCTTCACGCTGTAGCCCAAGTTCTTACCGTCGGCAAACGTGTAGAGGTCGCTCGGCACCACTTCACCCTTCACCCATCCCGGAATGCGGATGTTCAGGGCAAACTTGCCGCTCACCTTCTTCATGTTGATGGTCACGTCGCCGTCCCACGGATAGTTCGTCACCTGCTCCAGGGTCACGCTCTTTCCGCCCACCTTCGTCGTCACGGTGTTGCCGTTGAACAAGTTCACGTACAGGGCGTTGTCCTTCACGGCGTAGATGTATTGCGGCAGAGAAGGAATGAAACGTGCGGCGTTGCTCGGACAGCACGCACAGCCGAACCACGCCTGACGCTGGTGCTGACCCATGCTCTGCAACGGGTTCGGGTAGAAGAACTTGCCACCATCTATTGAGATACCGCTGATGACACCATTGTAGAGCGAGCGCTCCAAGGCGTCGTAATACTTCGACTCTCCATGCAGCAGGAACAGGCGGTAGTTCAGATACACCTGTGCAATGGCCGCACACGTCTCGCAGTAGGCCGACATGTTCGGCAACTCATAGTTCTTGCCAAACGCCTCGCCGCTGGCCGTCGCGCCCACGCCGCCGGTAATGTAGAATTTCTTGCCGACAATGTTCTCCCAGATGCGGTCGATGGCATCGATATATCCCTTGTCGCCCGTCAGTGCGGCCACATCGGCCATACCGGCATACATATAGCCGGCCCGCACGGCGTGGCCCACAGCCTCATCCTGCTCCAGCACGGGCTTGTGGCTCTGCGAATACTCACTCAGGCTGTGGTAATAGCCGTCCTTGTCGTACAAGCCACGACGGGTCTCCTCCCAGGCCGGATTCCTCACACCGCGTTGGTCGAGGAAAAACTTCGCCTGCTCCAGGTACTCCTTCTTGCCCGTGGCAATGTACAGCTTGGCCAGACCCATCTCGGCAATCTGATGGCCCGGAACCACGCAAGCCTGCCCCGGATTGCGGCCAATCTCCCGTACCACACAGTCGGCATACTTCGTAGCCACATTCAGCAACGACTTCTTGCCCGTGGCATAATAGTGCGCCACGGCAGCCTCGCACAAGTGGCCCAGGTTGTAGAACTCATGGCTCAAGTCCTCCACACGGCTCCACCGCTTCGGCCCCTCCCATTTGTGAGGCTCCTTCGGGTTCATCGTGCGGAACGTGTTGATGTAGCCATCCGGCTCCTGTCCGCTGGCAATCACCGCAATCACTGAGTCGCAGTACTTGTCCATGCTCTTTCCCTTGAAAGTAGCCTTCGGATACGTCTGCATCAGGTAGCTCGCACCCTCCAACGTCTTGTACGGGTCCGTGTCGTCGAACGAATAGGCATTCTGGTCAATCTTGAACACCTTGCTGGCATCCTTGATATGTTCAGCCGCCCGGCTGAAGTTCTCGTAACGATGCGTCTCCTCACACTTGCTGAACGCCAGTGGAATCGTCACGTTGCGGCTTGCCTCCAAGCGCTGTCCCCAGAACGTGCCCTGAGTGACCCTCACCTGCGTGAATGGAACTTGCGTGATGGGATAGCCCCCATTCTTGTCCTGCGCCACAGCCGTGACAACCGACATGGTCAGCGCAGCCGAAAAAACAATCAATTTTTTCATAATCATAGGTATTTGGTTAGTTTGAAATTTTTCGACCGAAAAGAAAAACATGCCGCAAAGATACAGAAAAATCTCCTAATAAAACAACTTTTTCCCTAACGCTTCAGAAAAAATATTTTCACGCAGAACTCTATTGACGAAAAGAGTACTGCGTGAAATCGAATAGAGTTCTGCGTCATCTCCGAAAGAGTTAAGCGTTGCAAGTCGTTGAAAGACAAATGAAAATACGGATGACTATCCACTATGGTACCACCAGCGAAACCGCAACGCAGTCACCACTCCATAATCGAGGATACGAGCATACCATGTATCCCCGAACAAGAGATGCTGAGGCATCGACCTTACTTGTCGCCTCGTTCTATAAGTTGTCCTATGTCTATTAGATACACTTCGTCTCTATAGACATAGATACCATTTTCCCAAAAAGACTGCACGGGAAGAACAACTTTTTTACCGAACACGAATAATACTACAATAATCTATACAGGTGGAATGGTAGATTCTTATTGATGATGGCGAGGAAGTGCCAACGCTTGGTAACATATTCTTTGGATTTCTTCTTGCGAATAGCGGAAATGATTTGGTTGGCAACTTTATCGACGGGCATCACCCAAAACAGACTTTCGCCTTTTGCCATAGCAGTATCAACAAGACCAGGACGAATGTCTGTAACTATTATGCGACCACCACTTTTGAAAGCTTTTTTACGCAAAGCTTCCATGTAGTTGATTTGGTAGGCTTTGGTTGCACTATAGGCAGGTGCCATTGGTTCGCCACGTAGCCCACCAACAGAAGTAATGGCGACGAGGTGACCATGACCTTGCTGTTCAAAGATGTGATAGAGCGTATCAATGACAAATGTCCATCCTCTTACATTGGTATCTATCGCAGGACATTCCAATGCATTGTCAAGCGATGGATTGAGATTGCCAGTACCAGAGCATACGATGGCGAGGTCAATGTGTTTCAGTTTTGCGCAAAGCGTATGGATGGCCTGCTCGATTTCTTCTTGTTTGGTGATGTCAGCCGCAGAAGTGTAAGTGTTGTCGGGGTGTTGCTGGTACAATTCATCCAGCAAATTTGCGCGGCGGCCAACTATGCCGAGACGGTTCCCCTCAATTATATATTTTTCAAAGAGGGCTTTTCCTATGCCAGATGTGGCTCCGATAATGAGGATATTCATATACCTTTCGTTTGCAATAAATGTCGTTCACAAAGTTACAAAAAGACATAAAAAAGCCCCTTGGCTATGTCCGAAATGTGAAAACCAAGGGAGAATGTCTCAACTTAGGTTGAGAGTTTTTTTCTGCTATAGACTATTATCTGTCGCCAAACGTAATGTCACGCCGTATTTTGCTGACAGTATTCGGATGGACGTTCAAAAACGAGGCGATGTCTTGTAAGTCAAGAAACTCCACGATACCAGGACAGCGTTGCAGTAACATTTCATAGCGTTCACGGGGCGTAGTACAATGGAGGTCAAGATAGCGCGAGCGGAATTGGCTGAGGATGTGCTCGCCAATCATGGCTCGTAGTTTCATCGTTTCCATGTTTTGATTGAAGAATAGTTCCAATTGC
>CAJONZ010000128.1 GCA_905236065.1 uncultured Bacteroidaceae bacterium
ATGTGAACGGTGTCAAGATGCTGAACCAGAATATCAAGTGTTCGAACGGTTTCGTGCATGAGATGGCCGAGGTGCTCGTTCCGCAGCCGAACATGGCACAGTATGTCACGGAGACGGCTGAACTGAGCCAGTTTGCCAAGTTGCTGAACCGTTTCTGTGCGCCGTATTATGCAGGAAAGACGCAGACGGACGAGTACAACCGCCTGTACCCGAATATGCACGTCGATTCGCTGTTTGAGAAGCGTTACTTCTCGGAGCGCAGCCATGGCGGTCAACCGCTGGATTTGACCCCGGAAGGCGGCCCCGTGAATGGTACGTTGAAGTTTGACCCGGGATGGAACCAGTTCTATTCGGAGACGACGAACAGCACCGCGGCGAACGTGGCCTTGCAGGAGAACATGGGCGTGATGCTGGTGCCGACGAATGCCGCCTTGGACCAGTACTGGAACGAAGGTGCCGGCAAGCCGCTGAAGGAGCGTTACGGCTCGTGGGAGAATGTGCCCGACAAGGTGGTCTCGAAGATGATTAACGTGAACATGCTGAACAGTTTCGTGGCCAGTGTGCCCAGCAAGTTCAAGAACGTGCTGAACGATGCCAACGACGAGTTGGGCATCGAGACCAAGGACGTTGACCGTGTGCAGATGTGCTGTAACGGTGCGGTGTATGTGACGAACAAGGTGTTCAACCCGGTTGCCTACATCTCGGTGTCGTTCCCGGCCATGATTAACGAGACGATGAACGTGCTGTACTGGGGTATCGAGCAGTTGGGCTTCGACATCTACCTGAATTCACAGAATGCCTACTATAGTTTCTTCATTCCACGGAACGACGCATTGCTCTATTATGTGGATCCTTGTTCGTTTGGCAAGTCGGAGACGCAGCTTTTCCGCTTCCACTACAAGGCAGATGCCCCGACGGAATCGGAGAAGGTGTATGCCGACATCTATAATTATAATGTAGAGACCGGCGAATTGCTGGACTCCCTCGGTCGTGCCGATTATTATCAGATTACCGACCGTCTGGAGGATATCCTCGACACACATATTATTATAGGTAATGTGGAGGATGGCAATCAGTTCTACACCTCCAAGGGCGGTTCGGTCGTGAAGGTGGAGAACGCCGGAAGCGGTGCCAATGGCATGACGGTGCAGGGTGGCTACCAGATAGAGCAGGGTAGGAAGTTGCATGTGACCTCTGTTCACGACTTCTCGCAGACAGGTAACGGTAAGGCTTACGTGCTCGACACGCTGGACAATCCGAGGGCCGTGTTGCCAGAACCTATCATGACGGCTCGCAAGTCGGTGTTTGACATTCTGGGCGACCATGAGGAGTTCAGTGCCTTCCGGGAACTGCTGGAAAGCTCGCAGTATCTGGAGACGAAGCATGTGATTGGTACCGACGAGCACGGATGTGCCTCTACCAACCTCTCGATTTTCAATACCTTTAACTATACGGTCTATGTTCCGACGAATGCTTCCATTGCCCAGTTGCAGAATGCGAACAAGCTTCCAACCTGGGAGATGGTTGAGAACGAAGAGGACGAGGAGAAGAAGGACAGCCTGAGAAATGAGATTGAGACGTTCCTGAAATACCATATCCAGGACAACGCTTTCTTCATTGGCGAGGGTGCACGTTCGGGTGAGTTTGAGACTTCCGCCTATAAGATTGTCGATGGCAACCTGCAATATTACAAGTTGAATGTGAATGTAAACAACAACGGCCTGCAAATCAGGGATGGCAAGGGCAATGTGCGCAATGTGGTGACAGCGGGCAACCGCTACAACATCATGGCACGTGAGTATCAGTTTGATGCACCTGACGCTGCCAATGCCGGAAGTATCTACACCTCTTCTGTTGCCGTGGTTCATCAAATTGACGGTGCGCTGGAGTATAAATAATGTATTGATTTACAATCTAAAGCTCCGGGTAACGTAAGAACTCAAAAACGTACAAACGTAAAAACAAAAAGACTCATGAAACTAAAATATATCCGCAAGCCTCTCATCGCATTAACCCTTTCCCTTTGGGGATTAGAGGGCTTTGCCCAAACAGCGGGTACCATGATTCGGGGAACGGTGTCGGACGATTTTGAGCCGCTGATGGCTTGTAACGTCGTTGAGATTGACAAGGCTAACCGTATCGTGGCTCATGCCGTGACCGATATCAACGGTAATTTCTCCTTCAAGATTGTTGACCCGAAACACCGCCTGCGTTTCTCGTATATCGGATGTGAGACGAAGGTCGTCCCCATCAAGGGAACGGTCTATAAAATAACACTGCGCAGCAACACCCAGTTGCAGGAAGTCGTGGTGAAGTCGAAGAAAGTGATTCAGGCCAGTGGCCTTGCCATTCCTGAGCGCGAGCTTTCCATTGCCCACCAGACGATTGATGCCAAGGAGTTTGAGGGACTTCCCGTCACCAGTATCGACGAGGCCCTGCAAGGCCGTATTTCGGGTCTTGACATTGTGAGCAACTCTGGTAACCTGGGTTCGGGTACCAGTATGCGTCTGCGTGGTGTCAGCTCTATCAATGCCAACACCCAGCCGCTGATTGTGGTGGATGGAAACATCTTTGAGAGCGACTACAATAACAACTTTGACTATGCGAATGCCACGGAAGACCAGTTCGCCGAACTGCTGAACGTAAACCCTGACGACATCGCCAGCATCTCCGTGCTGAAGGATGCCGCCGGTACGGCCATCTACGGTTCGCAGGGTGCAAACGGTGTGATTGAAATCAAGACGAAGCGTGGTGCCCGTGGCAAGACCAAGGTGCAGTACTCCTATCGTCTGACGGGTACGTTCCAGCCGAAGGGTCTTAATCTTCTGGATGGTGACCAATACACCATGTTGATGAAGGAAGCCTACTACAACCCAGTTTTGAGCGATGCCGCCTCTGACATCCGCGAGTTCAACTACGACCGTTCATGGAACGAGTATGAGATGTACAACAACAATACCGACTGGCGCGATGCCGTCCGCAAGACGGGTTGGTTGCAGAAACATTATATCAGCATCTCCGGTGGTGGTGAGAAGGCAAACTTCCGTATTGCCGGTGGCTACGACCATCAGACGGGTACGGTGCTTGAGCAGCGTCTCGACCGTTTCACGACCCGTGTGGCACTCGACTATTTCGTCAGCGACCGTATTAAGATTGTCACCAACTTCAACATGACCTATACGGATAATAAGAAGAACTATTCCGAGCTTCTCAGCATTGCCTACCAGAAGATGCCGAACCTCTCCATCTATGAGCAGGATGCCTACGGAAACGACATGCCCGATTATTATCATATACTGAACACCTGTTCAGAGGCGTTGAAGGAAGACCAGTACACCTACGTGAACCCGGTTGCCTTGGCCAAACAGGCAAAGAACGACGAATCGACTTACCAGATTCAGCCGGAGTTCCAGCTTCACTACAATCTCTTGGGTACGGAGGCTGACCAGCATCAGTTGAAGTATGAGGGTAAGATTCTTTTCAACATTTTCAATAAGTACAACGATACGTTCTATCCCTCAAGCCTTGTGACGGCAGGATGGTCGAACACGAACAACAACAAATCGACCGCCAATGCCCATAAGAGTACGGCCATCACGACCACGCACCGTCTGACTTTCACGCCGCACTTCAAGAATGAAGACCACAGCTTCATGGCGATGGCACAATTCCAGCTGACGGATGGTTCGTCAAAATCAACGTCGAGTGGCATCTATGGCCTTCCTTCAGGTACCATCACCTCCACGACTGCCGACGGTGTGGTAAACAGCCTGAGCACTGGTGCAGGACAGTGGCGCTCTGTCTATCTGACATTCTCCGCCCACTATGCTTTCAAGGGACGTTACATTGCCGACTTCTCCGTACGTCGTGACGGTTCCACCAAGTTTGGTGACGATAGCCGCTGGGGTAACTTCCCCGCACTTTCTTTCCGTTGGAACGTGAGCGATGAGCCTTGGATGCAGAAACTGAAGTGGTTGTCCATGCTTTCCGTACGTCCAGGTTGGGGTAAGGTTGGTAATCAGCCCGGTAGTGAGTATTTGTACTTCTCGAAGTATGCAAATGGCCCGGCCTATAACAGCCTGTCGTCCATGTATCCGAGCAACATTCGCCTCAGCTCGCTGAAGTGGGAGGAGAAGGAGACTTGGAACGTCGGTTTTGACCTGGGTCTTTTCGACAATAAGTTGACGGCTGACTTCAACATCTATACGCAGCTGACAACCGATCTGCTGATGGCCAACCGCCGAATCCCGACCTCTTCTGGTTATACTGCACTGGCATGGCAGAATGTCGGTAGTATGCGCAACACTGGTTGGGAATTCAACATCAATGGTAACCAAATCATCAAGGCTGGCAAGTTCTCTTGGGGCTTCAATGTTTCGTTTGCCAACAACAAGAACGAGATTACCGAGATGGACGAGACCGTGCTCGCTTCTTTGAACAGTGAGTTCAACTATAATAACGGTTCCTACTTGACCCGCGTACAGTTGAACAACGCTTTCGGTAGTATGTATGGCTTCCGTTACAAGGGTGTTTATCAGTATTCAAAGTACTCCGATACGGAGGTTCCTGGCGTAAGTGGCCCGAATGCACCAGTGGCTCGCGATGCGAACGGTACCGTGATTGTTGATAAGAATGGCTATACCATTCCGATGGTTTTCCACTATGATAGCAACAACCAGACTTACGAGTATGAATTCAAGGGTGGTGATGCCATCTATGAAGATATTAACAGCGATGGTCAGATTAACGAACTTGACATCGTCTATCTGGGCAGCTCACTTCCGAAGGTTACCGGCGGTTGGGGTATGAAGTTCCAGTATGGCCGTTGGCAACTGAACTGCCAGTTTAATTTCCGTGTGGGCAACAAGATTATCAATGCAGCCCGTATGAATGCAGAAAGCATGTACACCAACAACAACCAGAGTGCAGCCGTGAACTGGCGCTGGCGTTGTGAGGGTGATGTTGCCGAACTGCCAAGAGCTCTGCACAAGAGTGGTTACAACTGGTTGGGTTCCGACCGTTTCATCGAGGATGGCTCTTTCATGCGTCTCAACTATGCCCAGTTGAGCTATTCGTTCGAGCCGAAGCTCATCAAGCGTATCGGACTCAGCACACTCAGCCTCTATTTGTCGGGTAACAACCTGTTCTGTCTGACAAAGTATAGCGGCGCTGACCCTGAAGTCGGTTACGGAGGCTATGGCGTGACTTACGACAATGCGCGTACGCCAAATGCGCGTAGCTTTACATTTGGTGTAACAGTACAATTCTAAAAAATGCGTTTTCCTATGAAAAAACTACAATATATTATTATGGTATCCATTGCGACCCTTTTGTCGGGTTGTAATGACTTCCTAAGCATTGAACCGCTCAATGAGATTGTGCTCGAAAAATACTGGACGGAGAAGGCTGACGTGACCAGCGTCATGAATTCTTGCTATGCCCAGTTGGAGTCTGCCAATTGTATTCAGCGCATGATAGTTTGGGGCGAGGGACGTTCTGACAATATGTATGGTGGCGCAGGAACAGGATTTGACTTGAACCAGGTGTTCAAGGAGAATATTCTGGAAACCAATACCTATGCCAATTGGGAAAGTTTTTACGTATGCATCAACCGCTGCAATACGGTTTTGCATTATGCTCCCGAAGTGAATGCCAAGGATCCGAATTTCACGAATTCTGAGTTACGTGCCACGATTGCCGAGGCTACGACCCTTCGTGCGCTTTGCTACTTCTATCTGATTCGTGCTTTCCGCGATGTTCCTTACTCCACAGAGCCTTCGCGTGATGACAGTCAGGTTTATCAGCTTCCTGCTACTCCTTTTGAGACCGTTCTTGACTATCTGATTGCTGATGTGGAGCGCGTGAAGGATGATGCAGTGAAGAGCTATGGTGAGGAGTCGGTGGAGAATACCTGCCGTATCACCCGCTATGCTTGCTATGCTTTGCTTGCCGACCTTTACCTTTGGAAAGGAAACTATCAGGCTTGCATCGACTATTGCGACAAGGTGATTGACCAGAAAATCATACAATATGAGGAAGAGCGGGAAAAGAATCCTACCGGTTACTCTGTTGAGCTTTATGGTAAATATCCATTGATTTCTGAATCAAGGGTCGGAACCAGTTTTGCAGGCAACACCTATACGGAGATTTTTGGAAGCGGAAACTCGTTTGAAAGCATCTTTGAGCTGAATTTCGTAAACAACCAGTCAACGGAGAACTCTGCGGTCGCTTCTTACTTTGGTAGTAGAACCACCCGTACTGGCCAAATCGGTGTTCCTCCTTATATCTTTGAAAATGCATACGCTGGAACGAACGACTATTTCAAAAAGACCGATTGCCGCTTCTTGGAGAATATCTATAGGACAAATAACAAGGGCTTTGTACAGAAATACACCTGTCAGTCGGTTCAGTTCCGTACTAATACGACAACAGGTGCCGAGCCATCGGTTACGTCCTCTATCCGTTCGAATAGTTATGCCAATTGGATTGTCTATCGTCTGACCGATGTCATGCTGATGCGTGCCGAAGCAGAAGTAGAGTTGGCCGGTAATGTTGAAGTGGGTCAGTCGTTATCGGATGAGCAGACACGGCATTATCGCAATGCTTTTGCCTGTGTGTCGGCAGTTTGGAAACGTGCCAACAACAAGCGTACAGCCACAAGCGACACCCTGGTCTATGCCGATTATGCCACAGCCCGCAGCGAGATGGAAGACCTCGTGCTTGGCGAACGTCAGCGCGAACTCATGTTTGAGGGCAAGCGTTGGTTCGATCTCGTCCGTCTCTGCCGCCGCGAGGGAGAGAACACCCGCATGATTAGCAAGGTGCTTCCGAAATTCCAGGAAAACGCCGCTGCCATTCGCGTGAAACTTTCTTCAAGGGATATTCTTTATTGGCCTTATCATCGTAATGAAATCAAGCAGAATCCGAACCTTGTACAGAATCCTGCTTATGAAACAACTAACAGTGAACAAAACTTCTAACCGCTATGAAACTTAAAAGATTGGAAAACCTCTATAAAAAGTCTCTGTCGCTCACGGTTCTGTGCATTTCTGCCTTGACCCTCTCACTGACAACGAGCTGTTCCGATGAGCCGGAAGAGGAGAATTACTATACCTTCACAGGCGAGATGGTCAGTGACTATCTTGATTCACGTCCAGAGCTTTACAGCCAGTTCGTGAAGATTTTGCAGCGTTCGGGTATGTATGGCATGATGGCAACCTACGGCAGCTACACCTGCTTTGCCCCGACCAATGATGCCGTGAATGCCTACTTGGCTCAGCACCATATGGCCAGTGTGGATGAAATGACGAAGGCTGAATGCGACACGCTTTCCTGGAATCACATTATCCAGCAGGCATACTTTACGACAGACCTTTCCGATGGTAACATCCCGAAAACCAACATGAACGAGCGATTCCTCACCTTCTCATGCGACAGCAGTGCGACGGGTGTGGTGTATTACCTGAATATGACGTCGAAACTGATTGTCCGTGACGACTCCGTGGAGAACGGTGTGGTTCACACCCTCGACCGTGTCATCCAACCTTCCAAACTGTATCTCCCGGAGATTATCTCTGACGACCCCTGCGTTTCCTTGTTCTATAGTGCGCTGACGCTGACCGGACTAGTTGACTCTATCAGGGCTTATCAGGATAAGTATGAGGACTATACAATCAGTGAAGACTCTGTGAACAAAGGTTTCATCTTCCACCGTACAGGCGAGAATTACACGGCCAGATATCCAGCTATGCGTGTTCAGCGTTATACGGCACTGATTGAACCGAATAGCGTATATGCAGCAAAAGGCATCAACAATCTGGACGACCTGAAGGCGTATGCAAAGCAGGTTTACGATGAGGTTTATCCGGCAGATGCTGGTCAATACGACGAAGACTGGACCAACCGCAAGAACCCGTTGAACCGTTTCGTTGCCTATCACCTCTTGCCTTATTACGGTGCCATCAACGACTTTACAATTTCAGAGAGTGGTATTGACTACAAGACCACCTGCTCCATGCCAAACCTGATTGATGCCACGGACTGGTACACGACGCTGATGCCAGCAACCGTCATGAAGATGTCGTCACCCAGCGAGGGTCTCTTCATCAACCGTAAGGGTGTGGCTGCCAACTACAGTGTACGTGGTGTGAAGGTTTATACCCCGACCGAGATGAAGTCTGTCCACGACGCGGATATGTCGGCCATGGGAACAGAGCCCAATGTACTCAACCAGCAGGCGCTCAATGGTATCTATCACTACCTTGATGACGTGCTGACTTATAATACCCAGACTCGCGACGTGGTGTTCAACGACCGAATCCGTTGGGATGTGGTTACGATGTCCACCGAGTTTCTCAATGCGGGTGCTCGTGGCAATACGAACCGAGAAGACCTTCGGGCTTTCAAGGCTGTTGAAGGCTGGGATTTCCATGGGCATACTCCAACACTTGCCCTGCGTGAGCGTGGTGTCTGGATGGCCACCTATTCCGATGCCGTTGACTTAATTGGTCAGTTCGACATTACCTTTAAGTTGCCGCCGGTACCGGCTAACACATACGAGATTCGTTTCGCATACGGTTCTGGTACCGACCGTGGTGTGGTACAAATCTATTTTGGAGAGAAAGATCGAATGATGCCAATGGGTCTGCCTATCGACTTCCGTATTTGGGGTCCAGACCCGAGCATCGGTTGGGTTGCTGATGGCGACGACGAAGAAGAGAATCGTGCTATCGACAAGGCCATGCACAACCGTGGCTTCATGAAAGAAATGGACTCCTGGAACCAGGGTGGTTCTAACAACCTTCGTGCCAATAATGGTAAATTCCGCAAGATTCTCACCACGCAGACGCTTGACCCAGAGAAGGAATACTACCTGCGCATCAAGCTTGTGATTGAAAATTCCGAGGCCGAGCTCCCCATCAACTACTTTGAATTCTGTCCGAAGTCAGTGTATGCGGGTCTCAATGCCGAGGATACCCATTAAGGCTTTTATTATTTGATTATTTACAAATTACTGCATTATTCATTTTTTATGAAACGATTTATAAAGAAACAAATCCTATCCATAGCCTTACCGTTTGCGGGGGCTGCGCTTGGGGGGCTTCTTGTGGGATGTTCCGATGCATGGGATGACCATTACAACAACACCGAACAGGCAGCCGCTACTGAGTCGCTCCTTCAGCGCATTAAGCAGAATGCGGAGTTGAGCGATTTCCTGCGTGTGTGTCAGGCAACCCATCTTTACAACAACATGCATTCCACTCCGGTAACATACGCCGAACTGTTGGATGCTGACCAGACGCTGACGGTGTGGGCACCGCTCAATGGCACGTTCAATGTGGATTCCTTGCTTGAACTTTGTCAGACGGCTCAGGGCGACTCTACGGTAGGACTCCATTTTGTGGCAAACCACGTCTCACGTAACCTCTACAACATGAATTCTGCCACTTCCGAGTCGGTTAAGATGCTCAACGACAAATACCTGCCGCTGACCGCTCAGAAGTTCTTTACCAGTTCTGTTGTGAGTGGCAACTATAACATTCCTGCCTCCAATGGTGTTCTCCATGTAATTAGTAGCGATGCCCCTTACACCTATAATTTATATGAGGGACTGACCAGCCTTGGTCGCTATGCTCACATCGGAAGCCTTTTGAAGAGCTTTGAACGGAAGGAACTCGATGAGAACCGCAGTATTCAGTCGGGTTTGGTCGATGGTCGGAAAGTTTATTCTGACTCCGTCATGGTGACAGAAAATGACCTCTTCTTTTCGCTTGACGATATCATCAACGAGGACTCCACTTTTATGATGTTGGTGCCCGACGCAAATTTGTGGGCTCCCATCTATGAGGAAGCGTCCAGTCTGTTCAACTATGGTAGTATTGAAAAGGCCGACTCCGTCGAGCGTTACTGGAAAACAGTCTGCCTGGTGCAGGACTTGATTTTCAACCGCAACAGGGCTGTCAACAAATCGCCGCTGGATTCACTGATTACTGCGGCCTACACTCCGCGTGAGTGGCCTTACCACGTTTATTACAAGCCTTACGATGCAGACAGCCTCTTTGACAGAGCGCAAATTACAGACTCGATGGCTTGTTCCAACGGTGTGATTTACCATATCGGTCAGTGGCCTTTCGACACCCGTCAGCTCTACTTCCATCCCGTGAAGGTTGAGGGAGAATTCACGTCCAACTTGATTGAAAACACGCTTTGTACGACGAACTTCCGTGAAACCGCTATGGAAGGAGTCTCTGGTCGCAGCTACTTGGACATCGTGCCAAAGACCAGTACCAGTAACTGGACGGCTACTTTTGAGGTAAAGAACACGCTTTCGGGTACATACGACATTTGCATTGTCACACTGCCTAAGACTGCTTATTTGCCAAACTCCCGCGATACGAAACCGAACAAGTTCAAGGCGACGCTCACCTATACCGATTCGCAAGGCGCAAAGCAGACTGTGGATTACGATACGGAGATGACGACCAGCGGAACCAAGATTGACACGGTGCTGATTGGACGTTTCACCTTCCCTGTCTGCAACTATCAGCAGCCCGACGCAACCGTTAGTTTGCAGATTCGTTGCTCCATCTCCAACCGCCAGACGTCTTACTCACGTGAAATGTTCCTTGACTGTATCTATTTGAAACCCGTGCTTCCCGAAGCAACAGAGACCAAGCAACGCTTCGGTACGTATAGCGCATTTGAACCAAGAAAGGAGGTAATACGATGAACCGCCTGTTTATACTTTTGCTGGCCTTCATGTCGCAGGCACTTCTCATGACAGCCCAGCCCAACAAAAAGGCCCCTCAGACCGAGGCCAATCTCATCACCCTTCACGGACGTGTCTTTGAGGCCGCCACGGGCAATCCCGTCCCTGGTGTTCGCATACAGGCATACAACAATAGCCGTTATGCGGCCATGACCGACGAACAGGGTGAATACAGCATCAAGGTGCCCAAATACGTTACCTCACTCACCTACGAGGGAGAAGGTTACAACCTGGTACAACAGGCCGTCGGTGCCGACACGCTGCTGGTGGATGTGAAAATGTTTTCATCCCATTTCTTCGAGACTTATGCCAAGCAGACGAGCGCTCTTTCCTCGAAGACGGCCCTGGTCGATTACAACAATAACGATGTCAGCATCGACCCGCAGATACAGCAGCAGTTTGGTGGCGACATGCTGACGAATTTCCGCAGCGGAACGCCGGGTGTGGGCATCAAGATGTTGATGAACGGTATTAACTCTCTCAACACCAACGCACAGCCTCTGGTAGTCATCGACGGTGTCATCCAGAACATGCAGTACGACGGCACGACCCTTCACGACGGTTTCTACAACAACCTGTTTGCAAACATCATGGTTGAGGACATCGAGCGCATCTCCGTGATGAAGAATGGTGCCGCCATCTATGGTGCCAAGGGTGCCAACGGTGTACTGCTCGTCGAGACCAAGCGCAACAAGTCAATGGCAACCCGCATCGATGTCAGCGTAGGTGGAAGTTATCAGCTCCTGCCTCGTCAGCCAGAGATGATGGACGCAGCCCAGTACCGCATTTTTGCTTCCGAGCTGATTGGTTCGACAGGTACGAAGTCTAACAGCTATAAGTTCCTGCAAACCGATCCCAAGTATTACTATTATAGTATCTATCACAACAACACCGACTGGAGTGAGGAAGTGTGCAAGAAAAGCTTTGTGCAGAACTATAGCATCAACGTGCAGGGTGGTGACGACGTGGCCAACTACAACCTCTCCGTAGGTTATGCCCGTGCCAACTCTACCCTCAGGGACAACAACTACGCCCGTTTCAACCTCCGACTCAATTCCGACATCAACGTCGTGAAGAACGTGAGTGTTCGTTTCGATGCAGCCTACAGCGACGTGAACCGCAATTTGCGTGACGACGGTGTGAAGGACAATGTGACCGACGGCATCAACTCAAGTCCAGCCTTCCTCTCGCTCATCAAGGCACCATTCCTCTCGCCATACGCCTTCGATACCAACGGAAATATTTCCAGCTATTTGGCAGAGGCCGACGACTACCTTTCCGATGTGGTTATCACACAGAAATATACAAAGTCATTGCCCAACCCCAGGAGCATTCTTGATAATGGCGAGGGTGACAACAAGAACTATTTCTCAAACCGCATGATTTCCTTGAGTGTTACGCCGAAGTGGGAAATCTCTAAGGACTGGACACTGGCCGACCACTTCGCCTTCCAACTGGTGAACACCGATGAGAACTATTATTTGCCAACCTCTGGTGTACCTTACTACGAGGTGAAGGGCATCGGTACCGTTGCCAACACTTCCAGTGCATTGGCAGCTCGTCAGATTTCTGTGATGAACGACCTCTCCCTGCGTTTCAATCATCGTTGGGCTGGTCATTTGCTCGGTGTGCAGGGTGGTTGGCGATACCTTCGTGACACGTACCGCCTCAACACACAGGTTGGTTACAACACGGGCAACGACAAGACACCGAACATGTCCTCTTCTTTGGAGTATAAGCAGACTGCTGGTCTTGACAACCGTGATGTGAACCTCACTTACTACCTCACAGCCGACTACAACTATCTGGAGCGTTACTACCTTACGGCAGCAGTCAGCATGGACGGTAGCAGCAGGTTCGGTGTGGATGCATCCGACGGTGTGAAGATTGGAAACTATGCCTTTGGTTTCTTCCCCAGTGTGGAGGCTGCATGGGTCATGAGCAACGAACGTTGGTTCCAGACGGGCAAAGGCGTGAACTATCTGAAACTGAACGTGGGCTTCGACCTCCTGGGTAACGATGCCATCAACAGTCAGGCTTCCCGCACCTATTTTGTGGCAAAGCGTATTTTCGACACCGCTTCGGGTCTTTCCTTTGCCAACATCGGTAATACGACCCTGCAATGGGAGACAACGGCTCGTTTCACGGCTGGCATTCACCTTTCTGCCGTAAACAACCGCATCAACTTCCGTCTCAACTACTTCAATGCCAACACCTACAACCTGCTTTCGCTTTCCAACCTCAGCTATCTCACAGGTTTGCAAAGCAACTGGACGAACAACGGACGGGTACGCAATCAAGGATTTGACGTGGCTGTTGACGCAAAGATTCTCAGTCTGAAGAATTGGACTTGGTCTGTAGGAGCTTCCATGGGACACTACAAGAGCACCGTGAAGGCACTTCCGGGCACAGATGGATTTGTTGACCAGACAATCTATGGTGCCACAATCCGTAACTGGGAAGGATACGACGTTGGTCTCTTCTACGGCTATCGCACGGATGGAGTCTTTGCCACACAGGCCGAGGCTGACCAGGCCGCACTTTACAACCGTACCGAGACAGGTGCCAGACAGTATTTCCAGGCTGGCGACGTGCGCTTTGTCGATGTGAACGGCGACCACTGTATCGACGAACAGGACAAGCAGGTCATTGGTAATCCGAACCCCGACATCTACGGAACCCTCCACACCCAGCTCACCTGGAAGAACTTTGCACTCAGTGCCAATTTCGTCTATTCCTTGGGAGGCGACGTCTATAACTACCAACGTGCCATCCTTGAGTCTGGCGCTTACTTCTACAACCAGACCACGGCCATGTTGGGTCGTTGGACACACGAAGGTCAGCACACCGACATTCCTCGTGCCTCCTTCCTCGACCCGATGGGCAACAGCCGCTTCTCCGACCGTTGGATTGAAGATGGTTCCTTCTTGAAACTCAAGACAGTCACCCTCAGTTACACATTGCCTATCCGCAGTACCTATCTGCAAGGCATCACCATCTGGGCAGCAGCCAACAACCTGTTCACCATCACCAAATATCTCGGCAGCGATCCTGAGTTCTCTTACTCGAACTCCGTGCTGGGTATGGGCATCGACCGTGGACTCCTTGGCAACGGACGTAGCTTCTCAATCGGAGCGAAAATCAAGCTGTAAAGTCGTGTAATTTACCATGTAGCATTTAAGTGAAACGTGATAATTTAAAATAGAACCTCTTTCCCGCAGGTTCTCCCCCGACAAGGGGAGGGGCCGCAGGACAAAGAGGGGCTGTAAAAAATATTTCTCAATGAAAAATCAATATAATAAGATAAGAAAATGTGTGGGGAGTGCAGTGGCCATGCTGCTTTCATCCATCCTTCTTTCCTCAACGCTTCTCACCGTCACCTCTTGTACGGAGCAAAAGAGTAACCTTGTTGAGTTTGTTGAAGACAACACCCTCTCCACACCCAACGATACCGTCTATTCTTTGCTCGGTATCATGAGTAAGATGCAGGTGATTGCCGATCGCACCGTCTTGCTGGGTGAGATTCGTGCTGACCTCACATCCTTGACTGCCGAATCCAACCTGAAATTGCAGGAACTTGCCAACTTCACGGCGGGTACGTCGAATCCCTACAACGTCATGTCCGACTACTATGCCATTATCCAAAACTGTAACTATTTCCTTGCAAACGCTGACCTCGATCTCGTGAAGCGTGGTGTGCGGGTTTTCGAGAAGGAATATGCCGCCATCAAAGGATACCGTGCATGGACCTACATGCAGTTGGCGCTCATCTACGGAGCCGTACCTTTCTACACCGAGCCGTTGCTCACAGAGAAGGATGCCGACCCTGCCCGCTTCCCGAAGTATGACATTAACCAGATGGCAAACTTCTTTATTGCAGACCTCGCGCCTTATATTGATACGGATTTCCCATCTTACGGAGTCATGGGGCCTTTTGATTCCAGGAAGTTCTACATCCCCATCCGTCTGCTCCTGGGCGACTTCTGCCTGTGGTCTGGTCGTTATCGTGAGGCCGCTCAATATTATCATGACTATCTCATAAAGAAGAACGACACACATCCTACAGGGCTGACTTCCGCCCAATGGCGTGACGAGCATTTCGAAAGTTGTACCAGGATACCAGCATCGATCTATAACAGTACCGATGAGGTCATTACCGCCATCCCAATGGAAGTGGAAGAATTCGATGGTACCATCTCATACCTTGACGATGTCTTTGAATCCACCGACGACAATAACTATTACTTCCAGGCAGGGGCAAGTCGTGCCTACTCCGAGTTGTCGCGTTCACAGCGCTATGCACTCGTCTATACGTCCGACCCTGTGTCCATGAAGCGCGACACCATCTCTCCGTCAGACACCATTGTCTTCCCGAACGAGAACTACCGTGGCGACCTTCGTCTGATTTCCAACTATACGACGGCAACCCTGATTAGCTCTTCCAACAACTATTCGACACTCTATCAGGAGTTCGCAAAATGTACTTATGATTTTGTGACCATCTATCGTCTTCAGACCGTCTATCTGCGCTACGCCGAAGCCCTCAACCGTGCCGGTTATCCCGAAGCCGCTTTCTTCGTGCTCAAGTATGGTCTTTGCAACGACTACATGGATCGTTACATGTCGGCAACTGAACGTGCTGCCGCAGGAGAGCTTATCAATTTCAGCGGTTACGTGTTCCTGCCAACCAACACTCAGGGCATCCATTCCCGTGGTTCGGGCGAGGCGAATGCCGATACGACTTATGTGATTCCCGAACTGCCCACCAAGGCTGACTCCATTCTCTATGTAGAGGATAAAATCTGCGATGAGATGGCATTGGAGACTGTGGGCGAGGGACTCCGATTCTACGACCTGATGCGTATAGCCCTCCGTCGTGGCGACCCGACCTTCCTGGCCCGCAAAGTGGCAGGTCGAGATGGTTCTGACAATTTCAACAATGACCTGTTCAGGATCCTGACGGATAAGAGCAAGTGGTATCTGCCTTATTGATAAAAACAGGGGCGTGCTATAAATAAGCGGCACGCCCTTTTTGACCCTCTCTGTGTCGCACAGAGAGGGTTTTTATAAACCTTTTTAATCGAGAATTCCATGAAGTTCATACAAGCCATTTCTCATTGTAGATTGTACATCCTACACTTTACATTATGTGTTTTCTTTGCCCTCAGTGCCCAGGCGGAAGCCCTGCGTCTGCCGCGTTTCTTTGCCGACGGCATGGTACTTCAGCGAGGACAGAAAATCCCCGTTTGGGGCTGGGGCGAACCCGGCACCACGGTCAAGGTCAGCCTCTGTGGAAAGACGGCCAAAACGACCGTTCAGCCCGACGGCACATGGAAGGTCTATCTTCCGAAGCTGAAAGCCACCTTCCAGCCGCAAGAACTCACGGTGGCCATGTCCGAAGGACAGGGTGGGGCTACCCAGACATTTCGCAACATCCTGATTGGCGACGTGTATCTCTGTTCCGGTCAGTCGAACATGGAACTGCCCATCCGTCGCTGCATGGATAAAGTGGCCGACCTGGTGCGCGATTATTCCAACCCCAACATCCGCTACCTCAAACTACCCCATCAGTACAACTATGTGCGGCCAAACGATGACTGCCGCACCCTGGGTTGGCAGGACATCACCCCGCAGAATTGTGCCGAAGTCAGCGGCATCTGCTACTTCATGGCTCGCCATCTGCAGGAAGCCAAGTCTGTGCCCATCGGCATCATCAACTCTGCCGTCGGCGGCACCCGTGTGGAGTCTTGGATGCCTCAGGCCACGCTTGCCCAGTTCCCAGCCTATGCCAACGAGTTCAGCAAGCGGAAGTATCAGCAGGTCGATTGGCCCGACTCTGTCAACCGTGCCGAGATGCGGGCGGGACGTGAGTGGGAACGCCGCATGACGCAGTCCGACACCATCTTGCTCCGTTGGAATAGTCCCGGTTACGACTTTTCTTCATGGCAGCCCACTGAGATATTCTCCGACTGGGGACGTGCAGGCAATGGTTCTTACTGGTTCCGCCACCTCGTCAACCTGCCTGCCGCCTGTGCCGGACAGGAGGCCACCCTGCGCCTTGGAGCCATGAAAGACGCCGACTCCGTCTTTGTCAACGGCACCTTCGTGGGCAATACTACCTACGAATATCCCCCACGCATTTACAAAGTGCCGGCAGGGCTACTCCGCGAGGGCGACAACGAGGTGGTCGTCCATCTCATGTCGCAGAGTGGTAGGGCCAACTTCACCCGTGGCAAACTCTATCAGTTGGAGGTTGGTACCGAGGTTTATCCCATCTCGTCCTCTTGGCAGATGGCACAGGGATGCGCCATGCCGCCCCGTCCCGCCTCTACCTACTTCGTCGATTGCCCAACGGGACTCTACAATGCCATGATTGCCCCTTTCCGCGACTTCCCCTTCTCGGCCATCCTTTGGTATCAGGGCGAAAGCAACCAGGGCGATGCCTCCCACTATGCCGACTATCTGTGTGCCATGGTGGAGAGCTGGCGCACCCAGTTCCACCGCGAGCTTCCCGTGGTCATCATGCAGCTCCCCGGCTACATGGCTCGCCACGACAAGCCCATCCAGCGTAGTGGTTGGTGCGACATTCGCGAGCAGCAGCGTCAGGCCTCGCTTCGCCTCTCCAAAGCCGCTCTGGGTGCCACTCTCGACACGGGCGAGTGGAACGACATCCATCCGCAGGACAAACAGATTGCCGGCGAACGTGCCGCCCTCCAGATGCGTCGTTTGGTCTATGGTGAGAAGAAGCTGGTAACCGAAGGCCCTCGTGCCCTCAGTGCCCGCCGTCAGGCCGACGGCTCCGTGCTCGTCACCTTCTCCGACGGCCAGCAGCACACCGTCACGACCTCCACCACCACGTGGAGCATCACCCCCGACGGCACCACCCTCCGTTACTGCTACGACGACTATCCGCAGCCTGAGATTTTCAGTGCCAACGGCATACCCACCCCGCAGTTTGAAATCAAGATTGAAGGGAAATAAGCCACGGAATAGCTAAAATTTTTCCTCTTTTCTATTTATTTCTCTGTCAATCTGTTATAACGCAGAACTGTATTCGAGTTCACGCAGTACTCTTTTCGTCAATAGAGTACTGCGTGAACTCGAATACAGTTCTGCGTCGTCTTGGAAAGGGTTCAGCGTAAGAATGAGAAGGGGAAACTGTAAAAAATGTGCGTAATCCGTAGTCCCCAAAATGGGTGGTGTTTTTGCCGATAATCATAACATTTTTTATTAGACAGGCTTGTGTTTGAAAAAAAACATGTATATTTGCGCCTGAATATTCAACTTAAATACGTATTTACTATGGCAAGACCAATCAGAGAGACCCCTGTGCTGAAGGGTGAGGATGCCTTTAACTTCGAGATGCGAAGGTTGACAGTTCAGCACATGAGCAAAGAGCAGCGAGCCGAGAACTTCCGCAAACTGGAAGAGCGTATAGCCAATGCCAAGAACAAAATAGAATGGTGCTGGTAGGCTATGCGACTCGTTCCCCTCACTCCTGACTATCCGTTGACTGCCTTTGACTGCGGCGACGATGACCTCAACAAGTTCTTGCTCGACGATGCTAAACCCGCGCAGGAACTTCGAATTGCCAATACGTTCATCCTCGAAGCAGACGACGGGCGTATTGCCGCCTACTTTTGCCTGCTCAATGACAAGATTAGCAAGTCGGAAGTGATTGGTAGCCGCTGGAAAAAAATCAAGAGTAGCTTTCCGCGAGACAAACAGTTCAGCAGCTATCCAAGTGTAAAGATAGGTCGTTTCGCCGTCTCTCTTGATTTCCGTAGAAAAAATGTAGGAAGCGATATGATGGATATGCTTATGAAGAAGCTCAAGGTCGAGCGGAGCGTGTCAGCCTTCCATTACCTTACCGTCGATGCCTATCTCTCCGCCGTTCCCTTTTACGAGAAGAACGGATTCCTCCACCTCACGAAGAAGGACGAGGACGAGCACACACGACTCATGTACTTCGATATGATGGAAATTTGCTAACTACTGAATTAGGAAGTTGTCAACCCCCAAAAATATTCGCCGAAACATCCGCAAGATGTTTCGGCGTTTGCTATTCATTATCCTCGCCCTTTGGAGAGGGAGGGAGAGCCTTGTCCGTTACAGCTACTCTACGGGTATGTCGCGGTTGACGTTCTTGGAGCCGAAGCAACCGTAGAGAAGCATGTAGAACATGGAACAGGCGGGGATGACGAAGGAAATCATGTAGCCGACATTGTCGGCAAGGATGTTCTGGAGGACGGGCATGAAGCCGCCGCCGACGACCATTGTCATGAAGATGCCGGAAGCCATTTGGGTGTATTTGCCCAGTCCCTCGGTGGCGAGGTTGAAGATACAGCTCCACATGACGGAGGTGCAGAGGCCACAGAGAATCAGGGGAAGAGCACAGGCGGGGATGACGGTCAGGGCGAAGCCGCTGCCTGTGAAGATGGGTACGGAGGTTTGCAGGGACTGTGGCAACAGGATGGCCGACAGGATGAGGAGGATGCCCAGGGCGTTGGCGCAGGCAATCATGGTGCGGCTGGAGATTTTGTTGGCTATCAGTCCGCCGATGACACGGCCCACCAGCATGAGCAACCAGTAGGTGCCGGCAGCAAAACCGCCGATGGCGGCAGCCCGTGCAGGGTCGAGACCTGCGCCGGCGGCAGTGGTGTCGGAGAGGAAGAAGTTCAGGGTGCCGGGAATGCCCACTTCGGTGCCTACATAGCAGAAGATGGCGATTGCGCCGAGGCGGAAGTGAAGGAACAACCAGGGAGTGATGGCCTGGGCTCCTGAGGCTGTGAGGTCTTGAGGCTGTGTGGTTGCGGGGGCTTGCGGTTCCTCAAGCGGAATGCGGGCAAGGATGAGGAAGGTGAGGGCGAAGACGGCCATGGCAATGTATAGAATGGGGTTGACATCGCTGATGGCAGTCTGGGCCGTGACAGTGCCGATGAGGAGGCCGACGAGCATGGGAGTGAGGGTGCCCAACAGGGAGTTGAGCGTGCCACCCCAGAGAATCAGCTGATTGCCCCGGTTCCCTCCGCCGCCCAGCAGGTTGAGCATGGGGTTGACGGCGGTGTTGAGCATACAGACGGAAATGCCGGCAATGAAGGCGCCTGCCAGGTAGATGAAGAAGTTGGCGGGCAGTGACAGGAATTGGCTGTCAGTGAGCAGCTGGCCGGAGAGATATTGGACGAATACACCCAACAGACCGATGGCAATGGCTGTGAGCAGCGTCTTTTTGTAGCCGATGCGGTTGAGCAGGTGTCCGCAGGGGATGCCCATGAAGAGATAGGCGAGGAAGTTCATCATGTTGCCCATCATGCCCAGTGCGTTGCTGCCTTGAAGGGCGGGTTGGTTTTTCCAGATGATGCCCACGGGGGCTGCCAGGTTGGTGACGAAAGCAATCATTCCGAAGAGGAACATCATGGCCAGGATGGCGATGCGCGTCTGCGTTTTTGCGTTTTTGGGGTTGTTTTCCATGTTTTTTCTTTTTATTAAGTTTTGTGAGGCAAATGTACAGCTTTATTTTTAGTAGGCAAAAAGAATGGTGGCAATGTCGTTTATGTGGTGTAACTTTTTGTGGCGCGAGGGGCTCCCTGATACGGAATCATAAAAGAATGTTACATAAAGAAAAGCCGAAGCAGCGTTTTTTTTGTACTTTTGCCACGATTTTGAATTAATTTTGAAAAATAGCATAATATGAAAAAACTGCTTTTAAGTGTTTGTATGAGCATCATGGGGTTGGGCACCTGGGCGCAGAACCCTTACCTGCCCTTGTGGGAGCATCTGCCCGATGGTGAGCCCCGAGTTTTTGAAGACCCTGACCAGCCAGGGAAGTTTCGTGCCTACATCATCGGTTCGCACGACATGACCTACACGGCCTATTGTGGCAATGACATCCGCATGTGGTCGGCACCCGTGGAAGACCTGAGCCAGTGGCGCGACGAAGGCCCCATCTTTTCGCACTATGTGGATGGCCGATGGGACACGATGTTTGCTCCCGACCTGGTGGAGGTGAAAGACCGCACGACGGGCAAGAAGACTTATTGGCTCTATCCCCACTCCCGTGGATGGCGTCGCATTCCGATGGTTTGTAAGGGTGACCGTCCCAATGGCCCCTTCACGCCTGTCAACCTGACTCCAGACGGCAGAGCCTGTGTGGAGGGCTCGTTGATTGATTTCGACCCCTCTGTGTTCATCGAGAATATCACAAACAAGAAAGACCCCGACTACGACAAGGGCTTCCGTGCCTACGTGTTCTATGGCTTCCAGCACTCTACGGCTTGCGAGCTTGACCAGAACACCATGTACTCGAAGCGTCCCGGCACGGAGTTGATAGACCCCTTTATTCCTGCCAGCAGCCGCGACGGTCGCCTGCTCGACAAGGAAGGCAGCGAGTACAAGGCACTCTACAAGGGTCAGAACCCGCTCGACTTCAACTTCTTCGAGGCCAGCAGCATCCGTCAGGTAGGCAACAAGTACGTGATGGTGTTCTCTGGCTACAGCGGTCAGGAATACGGTCTGGGTGCAACCAACTCGGCCTTGCGCTATGCCTTCGGCGACTCGCCCCTCGGCCCTTGGCGTTCAGGCGGTGTGTTGGTTGACTCGCGTGGCGTGGTGCTCAATGAGGACGGCTCAAAGCTGATTACAACCAACGCAGGCCATAACACCCATGGCTCCTTGCAGGAAATCAATGGCCAGTGGTATGTGTTCTACCACCGTCCGCCGCGTGGCTTCGGCAATGCGCGTCAGGCCATGGTGGCCCCGGTGAAGATTACCTGGGACAAGAAACCCGTGGCAAAGGGTGGTGTCGTGAAGATTACAGGCTACGACCCTTATGCGAAAGACAACGAATGGACGGCCAAAGCCAGCAATGGCGATGCCTATACGGGTGCCGAAGTGACCAGCGAAGGTTTCCAGATTTTCGGTTTGCCTCCCTACAACTATTACAGCGCCGGTCTTGCCTGCTTCATGTACGGCCCCAACAGCAACAACTGGATGCAGGACAACTTTGACCACTGGAACAACGGCATGGACCTGGCCGGTATTCAGAACGGCGGCATCATCGGCTTCAAGTACTTCGGCTTCGGCGGCTTGGAGAAAGACACAAAGGGTGTGAAAGCTTTTGAAGGTATCAAGAAGGGTGACAATGCCCATATTTACCTGAACCTGACATCCAGCGGCAAGGGTGCCTTCACGATTCATGTGAAACTCGACGATCCCTGGAAGGGTAAGGAAATTTGGACGCTTCCTATCCACGAAAACTTCCCAGCCAATCAGCCATTGACGGTTTCCCATTTAATTCTTGATGAAGATATTGAGGGACTCACAGGCAAACACGCCATCTATCTTGTTGTGGAAGGCCCCGAAGTGCAGCAGCCCGAACAGCCTCAGCGTGGTCAGTGGGGACGTCAGCAGCAGCCCCAGCGTCCACAGGGTCTCTTCGACCTCCACGGCATCGGTTTCACGAAAACGGCCAACTGTCCTGTTCCTTTGGTGCCGCAGGTGACCATCACCGTGGATGGCAAGGAAATCAAGTTGCCTGCCGCTCCGATGTATGCCACCAACGACAATGGCTTCATGGAATCGACCAACTATCAGGCATACGCTCCGCTGAAGGAAAACTCCGTCATCAAGGCTACTGCCAACAATCCTGCTGTCAAAATAGAGGTCGGTAAGATTTGCAACGGACGTGCCGTGGTGACTTGCACATACAATGGACAAAAGAAAACTTACTTGATAAATTAAATACGACATGACAAAGCGTAATCTTTTAGCAGCACTGTTATGTGCTTCGACTCTCGGGCTCTCAGCACAGAAGCCCATGACTGCGCCACAGGGTGGCAAACAGATTAGTGATGAATTGATTGGTATCTTCTTCGAGGATATCAGTAGCTCTGCCGATGGTGGTCTTTATGCGGAGTTGGTGCAGAATGGCTCGTTTGAGTTCAATCCCAGTGAGCGCGACGGTTGGGGACCTGGCACGGCTTGGAAATCCCTGCGTCCCGGACACTCGTTAGGCTATATGAACTTCTGCACGGACAACCCAATCCATGCGAACAACCCTACCTACATGCGTCTGCACATCGAGCGTGTGAAGGAGTATTATGACTATGCTGGCTGGAAGGGCTTCGGCCTTGAGAACAATGGCTTCGACGGAATCAGTGTGAAGGCTGGTCAGAAGTACGACTTCTCTGCCTTCTTCCGCAATGTGAAAGGTGCCGCCAAGCAGATTCGTGTGGCACTGGTTGAGCCACAGGGTTGGGGCAAAGACCCGAAACTCTTGGCTGAGGCCATGCTGAACGTGGATGGTGGAACTTGGAAACAGTATGGGGCTGTACTGACTCCTAACGCTGATTGCAAGAATGCAGCCTTGCAGGTGCTCGTACTGACGACGGGTGACATGGATGTCGATATGGTATCGCTGATGCCGGAGGACACCTACAAGGGTCATGGCTTGCGCAAGGATTTGGCCGAGGCTTTGGAGGCTCTGCATCCGAAGTTCATGCGTTTCCCCGGTGGCTGTGTGATTCACGGCGGTGGCGACGGTTTCTGGAATACCTATCGTTGGAAGACAACCGTCGGCCCGAAGGAGCAGCGTCGTAGCCTGAAGAATACCTGGGGCTACCATCAGTCCATGGCACTGGGCTATTTTGAGTATTTCCAGTTCTGCGAAGACCTCGGAATGCAGCCACTGCCTATCCTGCCTTGTGGCGTAAGCTGTCAGGGTACCAATGGCGGTTGGGGCATGAAGACGCAGGCACAGGACGTGGTGCCCATGTCGGAAATGGACGAATGGGTGCAGGACGCACTCGACCTGATAGAGTGGGCCAATGGCGACGTAACGACCAAGTGGGGTAAAGTTCGTGCCGATGCTGGCCACCCGAAGCCCTTTGGCCTGAAGTATCTGGGTATAGGTAATGAGGAAAAGATTACACCTGAGTTTGCCGAGCGCTTTAAATATATATATGAACGTGTGCGTAAGGCTCATCCTGAAATCGTCATCGTAGGTACGGCGGGCCCAGGCTCTCACCCAGGCAATCCGGACTTTGACAACGGTTGGAAATTGGCCGAGGAAATTGGCCTGCCCATTCTTGACGAGCACTACTATGAGCCACGTGAGTATTTCCTCGACAAGCGTCAGTATGACAGCTACCCACGCAATCGCAAGACAAAGGTCTATCTGGGCGAGTATGCAGCCAAGGACAAGAAGCTGATTGACGCTTTGGCTGAGGCTCTCTACCTCTTGCACGTGGAGCGCAACGGCGACGTGGTAGCCATGACCAGCTATGCACCGCTGTTTGCTCGCAAGAATGCGACCAACTGGAATCCCGACTTGATTTACTTCGACAACGAGCGCCCCTTCCTGACTTGCAGCTACTATGTGCAGCAGATGTTTGGCCAGTCTTCTGGTAACTATTACTATGGCGACTGTGTGAGCATCGACGGTGCAGACAATCATCAGGAGCAGTCCGTGGTGCTGAACACCAAGACCCGCGAGCTTTTTGTGAAGGTTTGTAACGCAAGTGCCGACAGCAAGCAGGCCAAATTGAACTTGTCACGCTTCAAGAGCATGAAGGCCGTCGGTACCATGACGACCCTCAAGGGACAGCCGGAAGATGAGAACAATTACGATGCACAGCCCATTGCGCCACAGACTGAAGAAGTGAAGATGAAGAAAAAAATGACGCTGGATATTGCACCCTATTCGTTTACGATGATAAAAGTAAATTTGTAAATGTTGAATGTAAGACGTAGTTTACTTATGTCAGCCATGGTCTGTGCCTTTGCGGCAGAGGCTATGGCTGACGTCGTTGTCCGCTCAAAGCCATCCGCCACGACGGACTTGGCAGTAGCGGAGTTGCGGAAAGCCGACATGGACGTGTCGGTCGTGTTGCAGCGCAAGACGCTCAAGGGACTGAAACCCGGTGCCTTCCGTCTCGATGTGAAGGGCGGTAGCGCCACCATCACCTCCCCCAGCGACGCTGGTTTGCTTTATGGTGCCTTCCATTTGTTGAGGCTGAAGTCCTGTGGCTTGCAGGGCGATACGCTGTTGACGGAGATTCCTGAGCATGATTTCCGCCTGCTCAACCACTGGGACAACCTCGACGGAACCATGGAGCGCGGCTACAGCGGCAAGAGCATTTTTTGGCCACAAGCCCAGACTGCAGACTGCTCGCATGTGAAGGAATATGCCCGCCGCTGTGCGGCTGTAGGTATCAACGGAGCGGTGCTGAACAACGTGAATGCCTCGCCGAAGATGCTGAGTGCCGAGATTTTGCAGCAGGTGAAGACATACGCCGACATCTTGCGTCCTTGGGGTATGAAAGTCTATCTCTCCGTGAACTTCTCCTCGCCCATGGTGCTCGACGGCCTGAAGACGGCAGACCCGATGGATGCCCAGGTTCAGCAGTGGTGGCAGCAGAAAGTAAAGGAAATCTACAAGCTGGTTCCCGATTTTGGCGGCTTCCTGGTGAAAGCCAACAGCGAGGGACAGCCCGGCCCAATGGACTTTGGTCGCACCCATGCTGACGGAGCGAACATGTTGGCCCGTGCCTTGAAGCCTTTTGGCGGCATTGTCATGTGGCGTGCCTTCGTCTATTCGCCCAGTGACCCCGACCGTGCCAAGCAGGCATACATTGAGTTCAAGGACTTGGACGGAAAGTTTCTCGACAACGTAATCGTGCAGATTAAGAACGGTCCTATTGACTTCCAGCCGCGTGAGCCCTATAGCCCCTTGTTTGGAGCCATGCCCAAAACGGCTGAGATGGCCGAGTTGCAAATCACGCAGGAGTATTTGGGCCACGCCAATCACATCTGTTTCCTGGCTCCCATGTGGGAAGAGTTTTTCGGCGACTTGAAACGATACGCCAACTATTCCATGCTGATGCAGCGTCAGGGTTTGCGGGCCATTGCCGGTGTAGCCAACGTGGGTACCGACGAGAATTTCTGTGGCAACGTCATGGCACAGGCGAATTGGTACGCCTTTGGCCGTTTGGCCTGGAACTCCGACCTGACCAGCCGGACGATAGCGAAAGAGTGGCTTTGCCAAACCTTTGGCAGTGAGGCCTTCTTCCAGAAAAAGACCGTGGGAGGCAAGGAGACCTCTGCTTTTGCCGCTGCCTTGCAGTTGATGTTGCAGAGCCGGGAGACCGTCGTCGATTATATGATGCCTTTGGGCTTGCACCACATCTTCGCCGAGGGACACCACTACGGCCCTCAGCCTTGGCAGAACAATCCGGGACAGCGAGCCGACTGGCAATGTGTCTATTACCACCGTGCCGATGCGAAGGGTGTGGGTTTTGACCGCACACAAAAGACCGGCAGTGGTGCCACGACGCAATACCCGGAAGCCTTTGGACGGATGGTTGAGAATCGGAACACATGCCCCGATAAGTACCTCCTGTGGTTCCATCATGCAGACTGGAACAGCACCTGCCAGTCGGGACGCACCCTGTGGACGGAACTTTGCTATCACTACCAACACGGTTTGGAGGGTGTCCGGCAAATGCAAAAGCTGTGGGAACAGGCCGAAGGCTGTGTGCCTGATGGCATCTTCAACGACATTCGGCAGCGTTTGCAGACGCAGGCACGAGATGCCGCTTGGTGGAAGGATGCCTGCCTCCTCTATTTCCAGACTTTCAGCCGCCAAGCCTTTCCCGACTTTGTCGAACCGCCAACGCATACGCTCGACGAGTTGAAGGCTGTACGTCTGGGCATTACAAATTATGAAAATCCTTCCCGAAAGTTGTTAAATTCAAAGCGATAACACATATCCGTGGCAAAGATGTAACGACGGTAAAAGTAAAAGCTACAGAAAAGGAAAATGGAAAGTGGCTTTTTGTCGTAACTTTGCCACGGATATTTTTGTATGCTAATAGAATTGAGAACGATGAAAAAACATCTTTTTGCTATTCTTGCGATGGGTCTGCTGAGTTGTGCATCTGTTTTTGCACAACCGCAAAATCGCATTCAGGTGAAAAATCCCTTCATCTGGGCTGACACCCCCGACCCTGACATCATCCGTGTGGGTGAATACTATTATCTGGTGACGACGACCATGCACCTCTTCCCCGGTGGTTCTATCATGCGTAGTAGCGACTTGGTACACTGGGAGACGGTGAGCTATCTCTTCGACGAGATTAAGGACACACCCCGTTACGACCTCAAGGAAGGCTCCGTCTATGGCCGTGGCCAGTGGGCAACCTCTTTGCGCTACCACAAGGGCACCTTTTGGGCTCTTTTCGTAGCCAACGACGACCCCCACAAGTCGATGGTCTTCAAGACGACAGACCCGACAAAGGGCTGGACGCTGCACAGCCGTCTGCCTGCCTATCATGATTCTTCCCTCTTCTTCGATGATGACGACCGTGTGTATGTCTTCTCCGGCAGTGGCGATATCAAACTGGTGGAACTGACCGCTGACTTGACGGCTGAGAAACCGGGTGGCATCCGCAAGACCCTCGAACTGAAAGGCCGTCCACAGGGCTTGCATGAAGGTAGCCGTGTGGTGAAGCACGACGGCATGTACTACCTGCTTTGCATCGCTTGGCCACGGACGGGACGTGAGGAAATCGCCTACCGCAGCCGGAACATCGAAGGCCCCTACGAGTCGAAAGTCATCCTGAAAAGCACTTATGGCGGCTTTCCATACGCCGGACAGGGCACCATCGTCGATGGAAAGCATGGCGAATGGTACGGCGTCATGTTCCAGGACCGTGGTGGCTGTGGCCGTGTACTCACGATTGAACCTTGCTCTTGGATTGACGGTTGGCCCGTCCTTGGCGGCACGCTCACGGGTGGACGCGACTTTGACCTGAACGACGGAAAAGACCACGCACTGGAGCAGCTAGGGCGGATTCCCGAAGTCGTGGAATTTGACGGCAACTGCGACTGCCACAAGCAGCCAGTCTATGCGACCATCACCAAAGACTATCAGTGGAACCACAATTATATCCTTGACGATATCACCACGCAGTCGGGCAGTCTGACCCTCCCCGGCGACTTCATCACGTTGCGCACTTCTACACTGGCCAAGAGTCTGTACGATGCCCGCAACACCATTACTTGGCGCACTTGGGGGCCAACCTGCACCGATACCATTACGGTCGATGCCTCCAAGATGCTCGATGGTGACTATGCAGGTCTGGCCGCCTTCAACGGCGACTCTGGCATCCTCTCCATTCGTCGTGAAGGCAGTAAGACCTTCCTCGTCTTCTCCGAGGAGAACGTACAGTTGACCGACGACACCAAGGCCATTACCGACGTGAAGCGCCGTGAAGTGGCACGTGTCGAGATTCCGGCCTCCAAGCGCAAGGCCGTCCGCCTGGTGATGAATGGTGACTTCAATCCAGGTCGTGATATTGCCACCTTCTACTACAGCTTCGATGGTAAACAGTGGAAGCAGCTGGGTGGGGACTACAAAATGATTTTTGACTATCGCCGCTTCTTCATGGGCACTCGCTATGCCGCCTTCTACTATTCCACGAAGAAGGTTGGTGGAAGCGTGAAGATAAACTTGTAAAGTTAAACGTTAAAATACCTGTAAACTTATGAAACTAAAACTCATCTCCCTGCTCCTGTTGCTGCCACTCTGTGCCTCGGCGCAGTTTGGTCGCAATCCAGATGCAAACCCCGACAAGGGTTACAAGGACACCTATCAGAACTATTTTACGGTAGGTGTAGCCGTCAACCTGCGCAACCTTATGGATCCTGCTCAGGTGGAAATCATCAAGAAAAACTACAACAGTATCACTGCTGAGAACGACATGAAGCCCATCTCCGTACACCCCAAGGAGGGCGTATGGCATTGGGAAGGTGCCGACAGCATCGCTAATTTCTGCCGTCAGAATGGCATTAAGTTGCGTGGTCACTGCCTCTGCTGGCACGCTCAGTTCTGCGACTGGATGTTCGTCGATAAGAAAGGCAAGCCCGTCAAGAAGGAAGTCTTCTACGAGCGTCTGCGTGAGCACATCCACGCCGTTGTGAACCGCTACAAGGACGTGGTCTATGCTTGGGACGTAGTGAACGAGGCCATGAGCGACGCTGGACGTGGCTGGCGCGGACAGGAGCCCAACCCCTACCGCGAAAGCACTGCCTGGAAACTCTGTGGCGACGAATTCATAGCCAAGGCATTCCAGTTTGCCCATGAGGCCGACCCCAATGCCATCCTTGTCTATAACGACTACAACGCCTTCCAGCCTGCCAAGCGCGACCGTATTTATAATATGGTGAAGAAGATGCAGGAGGCTGGTGTGCCCATCACGGGTATCGGTATGCAGGGCCACTACAACGCCTACGGTCCCGATGAGGCCGAGGTGGAGGAGGCCATCAAGAAATACTCCGAACTGGTGAAGCACATTCAG
>CAJONZ010000129.1 GCA_905236065.1 uncultured Bacteroidaceae bacterium
CTATTGGCGCAGTATCGTCCCTTTAACTTCCCTTTAACTCCCTTTTAACTTCCCTTCCATTCAACTTGCGAAAGTTGAATATTTTTACTTGATGCGACAAAATTAGTAATAATCCCCAAGGAAAAGGCCCATCCTTGTCTTAAAAAAACTAAAAAATGCCCTGTTGTAGAGAGTGGCAAATGGATTTTTTTTGCTACCTTTGCATCCCGAAATTCGAATTTTACCAGCTTGGTAGAGCTGTAGGGAATTTGCCCACCAAACCAGATAAGTCACGCCCATGCTAACGCACAGACGTTTGCAGACTTATTCATTCGGTATTTGGTCTTTTGAATGTGGTAGATTCTAAGATGTTCCGAATAACAGCAAACGCTTGTTATTATTCCACAATGTCACACCGGCACCTCCGCTGAGGCTTATGCCGATGATTAGTTGCAAAGGTCGTAATAATGTTTGGAACGACAAAATGTTTTGGAAATAAAAAATGAGACCAATAGTTCATTTTAAACAAAATTTCAAGCGTAGCGACCCTGCCCTAACACATGTCCCTCCCCAACGGGGATGGTTAGGAGGGGGTTGTAAAAAAAGTTAAAAATCAAGATTGTCTGCGCATTTTTATTTCCAAGTTGCTAACTTTGCCCGTGATTTTCAACAAGCTTTTTCCACATTCACTCATGAAACACTTGACCACCATCCTGCTCACGCTTCTGTTTTCCATGACGGCATGGGCACAATCCACCGAGAAACTTTACGACGAGGGCAAGGAGCTCTACGACGCAAAAGACTATGCGAAGGCTTTCCCGAAGCTGAAAGCCGCTGCCGAGAAAGGGCACAAAAAGGCGCAATACCGCCTGGGACGCTGCTACGACAAAGGACGCGGCGTAGCCAAGAACGACAAGCTAGCCTTCCAGTGGTATTCAAAATCGGCAGCCCAAGGCTATGCCAAGGCTCAGTTCCAGATGGGCAAATGCTACAAGGACGGCGAGGGCGTAGAGAAAGACCATGCCAAGGCGGTCAGCTATTTCAGCAAGGCGGCCAAGCAGGAACACGCCGAAGCCCGCTACCAACTGGCAAAATACTACCTGAAGGGCAAGGGCGGTCTCTCCGTCGATGAGAAGAAGGCCAAGACCCTCCTCAAGCAGGCCGTCAGCGACGAGAAAGACGGCAAGGAGATTCTTGAGAAGATTAAGGCCGACGTTGCCGAGGGGGACGAGAACGCCAAAAAGATGCTGGAGATGCTGAAGAAGTAAAGTCCTCACACAGAACCCCTTCCGGCAGGCCTGTTTTCTCATTCAGATTTCACGCAGAACTCTATCGGAGACGACGCTTAACTGTATTCATTTAAAGAGTTAAGCGTCGTCTCCGATAGAGTTCTGCGTTACAATTGACTGAAAGGCATACCGCTGCAAGCGGCTTTAGTTCGCAGTTTGTCGCGGATGATTGTTGTCGGACATGGATTGTTCCCCAAAATTCAGAAAAATGAAACAACAGGCGCGTTAAAAAATGCAATCAATCGTTTTATTTTCAAAAAAACAACTAACTTTGCCCGCAAAGTTGGCCACGTAGGTCCAGCCTTTCGGACAATCTATCACAGAGAAAGCACTAATATCTAATAATAAATAACAACAACATGAAAACAAAAAAACTAATGACATGGGTCATGATGCTCGGCGGACTGACCTCGTGTGGGATTGACATGCCCAAGGAAGAGAAGACATCGTATGAAACTATGACGGTGGAAAAGTCGGACATCACGATTTCTGCCAAGTTTAGCGCCAAGCTGAAAGGACAGACAGACGTGACTATTACGCCGCAGGTGAGCGGACAGTTGATGCAGATTTGCGTGACGGAGGGCCAACAGGTGAAGAAGGGACAGACGTTGTTCGTCATTGACCAACGGAATGCGCAGCTGAATCTGGAGGCTGCGGAGGCGAACTTGCAGGCAGCATTAGCCTCGGAGAACAGCGCAAAGCTGGAGTATGAGTCGAACAAGAACCTGTACGAGAAGAAGATTGTGAGCAGGTACATGCTCGACAATTCGGAAAACTCGTACAAGCAAGCGAAAGCATCGGTGGCCCAGGCACGGGCAGCGGTCAACAATGCGAAGGTGAACCTCGGCTTCTGTACGATTACGGCGTCGGTGGATGGTATCATTGGTGAGATTCCCGTGAGGACTGGAGACCAAGTGTCGCAGGGTACATACCTGACCCTCTTAAGCGGCAACTCGATGATGGAGGCAGAATACTCACTGCCGGAAACGATTATCGAAGAGGCCGTAGCCGGTGGCTTCACCACGAACCCGGAAGAGGTGTTGAAACGTCTTCCCGACGTGACGTTTGTGATGAAGAATGGCACGGAATATCCGCATAAAGGTCGTATCACAAGCGCCACGGGCGTTGTGAACGCCGCAACGGGAACGATTGCCCTCAAGGCCACATTCCCTAATCCCGAAGGCAAACTCTTCTCTGGTATTCAGGGTACGGTTGTGCTACCTTACGCGGAAAAGGACGTGATCGTCGTTCCGCAGGTAGCCGTGGTGAAGCTGCAAAGCAGACAGCAGGTGTATAAGGTACTGCCCGACAGCACTGCAACGGCCATTGAAGTAACGACGGAGGATGCTGGCAACGGTGTGGACTTCATCGTGACCAGCGGCCTGAATGTGGGCGACAAGATTGTGACCGTCGGAGCCAACAATGTGCAAGAAGGGGAAAAAGTGTTATTCTAAACAACTCAACTTTCGCAAGTTAAGCCCAAAGGGAATGGAAAGGAATAGAAAGGAAGTTGAGCTTGCGAAACTTGAATAAACTATAAAAATTAAAAGTGAAAAATGAAGAATAATATCTTTATCAACCGATATGTGATGGCGTGCGCCATTAGTATTGTCATTACGCTGGTGGGCTTCATCTGCATCAATGTACTGCCCGTTGAGCAATACCCGAACATCGCACCGCCGCAGGTGTCGGTGACGACCAGCTACACCGGCGCTGATGCGAACACCATTATGAAGTCGGTCATCCAGCCGTTGGAAGAGAGCATCAACGGTGTGCCCGGCATGACTTACATGACATCGAAGGCGACATCGACAGGTAACGTCAACATCAGTGTGTATTTCAAGCAGGGCACCGACCCGGACATGGCAACGGTGAACGTGCAGAACCGCGTGTCGATGGCACAGGCACAACTGCCCGCCGACGTGACGCAAGTGGGTGTCACGGTGCAGAAGCAGCAGAACAACATCCTACGCATTCTCGCCATCAGGAGTTCGGATGGCAAGTACAATGATGACTTCGTGTCGAACTATGCCGACATCAACATCGTGCCGCGCCTGAAGCGAATCACCGGCGTGGGCGAGGTCGTCTCTCTGGGAAACACCTACGCACTGCGCATCTGGATGAAGCCTGACGTAATGGCACAATATGGCTTGGAACCGAACGACGTCTTTGCTGCCATCAGCAACCAGAGCTTCGTGGCATCGACGGGTTCGCTCGGCGAATTGTCGGAAAACAAATACCAGTACTCCATGGAGTACAAGGGTACATTGAAAAGCGTCGAAGAGTTCAACGACATTGTATTGAAGACGACCGACGGCGGCCACCAGCTCTATCTGCGCGACGTGGCCGAGGTGGAAATCGGCGCACAGAGTTACAGCTTCGTGTCGGACATCAACGGTGCGCCGGGCACGATGATTATGATTTTCCAGTCGCCGGGTGCCAACGCTACGGAGGTGAACGCCCTCATCACGCAGATGTGCGAGGAGGTGCAGCCATCGATGCCCGCCGGCCTGGAATTCGTCACGATGATGACTTCTGACGACTTCCTCTTTGCGGCCATCCACAATGTGGTGGAGACTTTGATTATTGCCATCATCCTCGTTATCCTCGTCGTGTTCTTCTTCTTGCAGAACTTCAAGGCGACGGTCATCCCGTCCATCTCCATCATCGTCTCGCTGATGGGTACGTTTGCCGTCGTGTCGGTGGCAGGCTTCTCGCTCAACATCCTGACGCTGTTCGCCCTTGTGCTGGCCATCGGTACGGTGGTCGATGACGCCATCGTGGTCGTCGAGGCGGTAATGGGTAAGATTGAGGCAGGCATCACTGATGCCAAGGAGGCCACACGCCAGGCCATGTCCGAGGTGTCGGTAGCCGTCGTCTCGTGTACCTTAGTATTTATGGCAGTGTTCATTCCCGTGACCTTCATGAGCGGCACATCGGGCACATTCTTCACGCAGTTTGGTGTGACCATCGCCTCGTCGGTCGGTCTCTCATGCGTATCGGCCCTGACGCTCTGCCCTGCTCTCTGTGCCATCATGTTGAAGATGGAGAAAAAGGAGGAGGGCAAGTCGTTGACTTACTACACGAAGAAGGCCTACGAAGCAAGCTATAATGCCATCCTCGCGAAATACTCAAAGGTCGTACAGAAGTTCATCAAGCGCCCCATACTTTCATGGGCTCTGCTGGCCGCCGCCAGCGTACTGCTTTTCTTCTTTATGAAGAACCTGCCGGCAGGTCTCGTACCGCAGGAGGACCAGGGCGTATTCCTGGCCGAAGTCCGTGCCCCAGAGGGCTACACCCTGCAACAGACCAATGATCTGGTGAAGCAAGTGGAGGAGAAGGTGAAGGAGATTCCCGAAATGGAGAGCTATGCCATCAGCTGCGGCTACGGCTTGATTTCCGGCTACGGCTCCAGCTTCGCCACCCTCGTCGTCCGCCTGAAGAACTGGGACGACCGTCCGGGCATGAACCATCTGATTGACCTCGTCATCGGTCGCTTCTACTATGCCTGCATGGACATCAAGAACGCGAAGGTGTTGCCCTTCCAGCTGCCCCAGATTCCGGGCTATGGCACGAGCAACAACGTGAGCCTCATCGTACAAGACCCGACCGACGGCAACCTTTCAGAGTTTGCAGCGCAAACCGACCACTTCTTAGCCAAGCTGGCCGAACGTCCGGAAATAACCTCGGCCATGTCCACTTACTCGGAGCGCTACCCGAAGTATCAGGTCGAAGTAGATGCCACACAATGCGACCGTGCCGGCGTATCGGCGAGAACCGTGCTCAACACCCTCGGTGCGTACTGCGGCGGAAGCTACATTGGTAACTTCAATCAGTTTGGCAAGGTCTATCGCATCATGGCCAGCGCCACGCCCGAATCCCGTCTCGACCCCTCATCGCTTAACAACATCTTCGTAAAGGTGCGCGGCGGCAAAATGGCACCGCTTTCCGAATTCGTATCGCTGAAGGAAATCGTGGGTACGTCGAGCATCGAACACTTCAACCTTTTCCAGAGTATCACGACCAGCATCACAGCCGCCAATGGCTTCAGCGAGGGTGAGGTTCAAACGGCTATTGCAGAGGTGTTCAAACAGGAGATGCCCGCTACGGCCACGTATGAGTACAGTGGTATGTCACGTGAAACCGCAGAGACAGCGGGTTCCAATACCACATCCCTCATCTACTGTATCTGCGCCATCCTCATCTACCTCATCCTGGCATCGTTGTACAACTCGTGGTTCACGCCTATGGCCGTGCTGCTCAGTGTGCCCTTCGGACTGATGGGTGCCTTCATCATGGCCTACATCTGCTCGAAGTTCAACTTGCCAGGCTCGGACAACAACATCTACCTGCAAACGGGTGTCATCATGTTGATTGGCTTGCTTGCAAAGACCGCCATCCTTATCACCGAGTTTGCCGCTGAACGCCGTGCCCAGGGCATGAGTATCGTTGATGCCGCTTTCGAGGCTTGCAAGGAGCGTCTGCGCCCAATTCTGATGACTGTCGTCACGATGATTGCCGGTATGATACCTCTGATTATTGAGGGCGGTGCCGGTGCCAATGGCAACCGTGCCCTTGCAATGGGTGTCGTTGGCGGTATGACTGTCGGCACCATCGCCCTGCTCTTCGTCGTCCCTGCCTTCTTCATCGTGTTCCAAGGACTGCATGAGCGATTCCAGGGGAAAAACACAGAAGTTTCAAATGAAAATATTAACCAATAACCAAATAACAAAATAAGACTATGAAAAAAAATTATATCCTTATGGCCATGCTGTTCCTCTTTGTGGGAGTGAACATGCAGGCTCAGTCTGTCGCCGAAGAGCCGATGGACGAGCGATTCAATGATGGAACCAATTTACCCTACGGCTGGTTTACCGAAGGCTGGTCCGTGAAGGATGGTGTCATCCAGACCATCGAGGCCGACGGCACCCAGCGTTTCTTCGACTTGCAGGGACGTTTGCTCCCCAACAAGCCGCACAAAGGAATCATTATTAACAACAACGGAAAGAAATTCATCTCTATCAAGTGATTGTGAGTGACATGAAGCACCTATCAAATACCATCCTTGCTACAGCCGTGAGCCTCGCGCTCACGGGCTGTGGCCTTTACAATAAATATGAGTCGAAGGTGGACACCCCCACCGAACCCTTTGGCACCTCGCAGGATGTCCGCGAGGCGACGGGCGGCACATCGCTCGCCCAGATGTCCTGGCGCGAGTTCTTCACCGACCCTCTGTTGCAACAACTCATCGAGCAGGCACTGGCCAACAACACTGACCTCGCCTCCGCCCGCATCGCCGTGGAAAAGAGCGAGGCATCGCTGCAAATGGCCAAGATGGCCTACCTGCCGTCGCTTTATTTCGCCCCGCAGGGCACCCTCGCCAAGTTCGACACGTCCCCCTGGTCGAAGACCTACTCCCTGCCCCTGCAGCTGTCCGTAGATATCGACGTGTTCGGCAGCATCACCAGCAAAAAGCGAGCCGCCAAGGCCGTGCTCCTGCAAGCCCAGCTGAACGAAGAGGCCATCCGCAGCAACCTTATCTCGGCCACGGCCCAGCAATACTACATGCTCTTGCTGCTCGACCGACAGCTTGACATCCTCATCCAGACCGACAGCCTCTGGAAGGCCTCGCTCGAAACCCAGAAGTCGCTTTACGAGAACGGCAAGGCATATTCGACCGCCGTCAACCAGATGGAGTCGTCGTACCTGAACGTGAAGACGAAGATTGTAGATGCCCGCCGCGACATCCGCGCCGTCGAAAACTCCATCTGCCAACTCATCGGCATCACGCCCCGTCCCATCGAACGCAGCCACCTGCTCGCCGCAGACCAGTACCACACCTCAGCGAGAGACCAGCGCATGTTCGACACCCGCTACCTCCGCATCGGCGTTCCCGCCGCCATGCTTGAGCATCGCCCCGACATCCGCATGGCCAACGCTGCCATGGAGGAGGCCTTCTACAACACGCAGACAGCCCGCGCAGCCTTCTTCCCCAGCATCACGCTCACGGCACAGGGCGGTTGGACGAACAACGCCGGCAGCATGGTCATCGACCCGGGCAAACTGTTCCTCAACCTCGTCGGCTCCCTGACCCAGCCCATCTTCGCCCGAGGCAAAATCAGGGCCAACTACAAGATTTCCAAGCTCACCGAGGCCGACCTGCAGAAGAAGTACGTCCAGACCGTCATCAACGCTGGCAACGAGGTGAACGAAGCCCTTGCCGACTGTCACACCGCCCGCGAGAAGCACGACTACTACCACCGCCAGGTGGAAGTCCTCCACGAGGCATACATCGGCACTCACGAACTGATGGATAACGGCAAAGCCATCTACCTCGAAGTGCTCACGGCACAGGAAAACCTCCTCTCCGCCCAGCTTTCCGAGGCAGCCAACATGTACAACGGCGCCCAAGCCATCATTGCCCTTTACATCGCCCTCGGTGGCGGAACCGACGCTACCCCCTAACCTCTCACCTCTCACCTACCCGAAAAATAAACCTAAACAAAACATATCATGAAAGCAACACAACCCTTTCAGCTGACGCTTGTGTTGCTCGTTGCCTTCGTTGCCGGCACCTCGTCCCTGCGGGCTTGGAACTACAACGAAGAAGGTCTCACCGACGACGGCGGCGGTACCTATAATTTCCTCTACGAGCAGAACACATTCGGCTATTACGTCAATAAGAACAAACGAGCTATCACTCCGATGACATGAAGTGGTTCAAGACCAATGCGTTCTTCGACTCCGAGAAGGATCAATACTTCTGGGAGTTCGAAGAACGCATTTGCTTTGGCCATATCGTCGATTACGGCGAAAGCGAATGGAAGAAAACATTCTGGTGTTGGAGGACCAGAACAACGAGGGCCTGAGCGTCTATATGGACGGATTTCCCGCCAACGGTCGCGGTGTCTATGTGAGCCAGGGCGAAACTATCACGAAAATCATCAAGGTGAAGCAGACCGACCAGAGTCGCCTCGACTACGAAGGCGTGAAGATACGCTTTGTGTCCCAGTACCAGCCGGCTATCATCTTCGACGAGGTGACGCTCAACATCGACTGTTGGATGCTGTGGAAACATGCGGGAACCCTCCTGCAATTGGGAACGGGCCAGTTTGTCCTGGGCATTGACGAGGAGGGACACGTCGTGACCAGCATCGCGGGTTCGGAGGTCAAGAGCAGGGACGTACTGCCCAAGGACAAGTGGACGTACCTGGTGCTCAGTTACAAGGCCGCCGACAAGGTGTTCTCCGCATTGGCACAGTACGACACGCAGACGCTGACCCTGTTCTCCAACCAGCCCGTGGCTGAGAACGCATCTGTCTGGGCATCTACCTCTTCAACGGACGGAAGGTGGTCATCAAGTAAGCCACTTCCAAGTTAAAATTTATAAGTTAAAAGTTAAAATGCCATCCGGCACATTCGAGCAGTGCGCCAGTCCATTTTAACTTTTAATTTTATGATCATCCGCAATCGTACTACCTGGACGCTGAAAGCGTCTCCGCTCCGTAACCGTAGGTCGGAACGACCTGCGGATGGGATGCAAGGAGGGACGCACCCAGGAGGGGTGCCCCATCAATCGCATTGGGCGACCCATTCAGGGTCGATGTCGCTCTATCACCTGATAACCGGGGGTGCTCGCTGCGCTCATACCCTCGGTTACGGAGCGGTGACCGCGCTGCGGTCTTGTTGGTGGCACGATAACGGATAGTCATTTAACCCAAATCGGTCATTAGAAAATAGTCTTGTCTATTTTTCTAATGACCGCCATTAGAAATCACTGATTGTATCAGGTTTGC
>CAJONZ010000130.1 GCA_905236065.1 uncultured Bacteroidaceae bacterium
CCTTCATCTGCGTCCCCAGGGCGCGAGAGGAGCCGGCGAACTTGTCAAAGGGCCACTTGGGCAGCTTCACCACCACATAGTCCACGGTGGGCTCAAAGCAGGCGCAGGTTTTGCCGGTGATGTCGTTTTTGATCTCGTCCAGAGTGTAGCCCAGGGCGATGCGGGTGGAAATCTTCGCAATGGGATAGCCGGTGGCCTTGGAGGCCAGGGCCGAGGAGCGGGAGACGCGGGGGTTTACCTCAATGACCGCGTATTCAAAGCTCTCCGGATTCAGCGCGAACTGCACGTTGCAGCCGCCCTCAATGCCGATGGCGCTCACGATGTTGAGGGCCGCGGAGCGAAGCATCTGATATTCCCGGTCCGCCAGCGTCAGGGCCGGGGCGACCACGATGGAGTCGCCGGTGTGTACGCCCACGGGGTCCACGTTTTCCATGGAGCAGACCGCGATCACGTTCCCGGCGGCGTCCCGCATGGTCTCAAATTCAATTTCCTTCCAGCCGGAGACGCATTTTTCGATCAGAACCTGGGTGATCGGGGAGAGATCGAGACCCTGCCTCGCAATCGAGGCGAGCGCCTGGGCATTGTCCGCAATACCGCCGCCGCTGCCGCCCAGGGTATAGGCCGGGCGCACGATGACGGGGTAGCCGATTTCCCCGGCAATCTTGAGGGCGCTGTCCACATCCTCGCAGGTGGCGGAGGGGATGACGGGCTGGCCCATCTCGGCCAGGGTCTCCCGGAAGCGCTCCCGGTCCTCGGCCCGCTCAATGGCGTCGATGCCGGAGCCCAGGAGCCGGACGCCGTATTTTTCCAGGGTGCCGTCCTTTGTGAGCTGCATGGCGAGGGTCAGGCCCGTCTGCCCGCCGAGACCGGCGAGAAGGCCGTCGGGCCGCTCCAGGGCGATGATGCGCGTCAGGGTCTGGGCGGTCAGAGGCTCCAGATAAATGGCGTCCGCCAGGTGCTTGTCGGTCATGATGGTGGCGGGGTTGGAGTTGACAAGCACGGTCTTGATCCCCTCCTGCCGCAGCACGCGGCAGGCCTGGGCCCCGGCGTAGTCGAATTCCGCCGCCTGGCCGATGACAATGGGGCCGGAGCCGATCACCAGCACCTTCCGGATATTCGGATTTTTAGGCATCCTCTTCCCCTCCCATCATGCGCACAAAGCGGTCAAATAAAAAGCCCGTGTCGTGAGGCCCGGCGCTGGCCTCGGGATGAAACTGCACCGTAAAGCAGCGGTGTCCGGGATAATCCAGGCCCTCGCAGCTGAAATCATTGGCGTTTACATAGCGAAGCTCCGCGATATCGGCCACGCTCTCCGCCAGCACCGCGTAGCCGTGGTTCTGGCTGGTGATGAAGCAGCGCCCGGTTTTTCGGTCCTTCACCGGCTGGTTTGCCCCTCTGTGGCCGTATTTGAGCTTCACCGTCTCGCCCCCAAGGGCCAGGGCCGCAAGCTGGTGGCCGAGGCAGATGCCGAAGACAGGGAGCTTCCCGATGAGCTTTTGAAGCTCCTGAATTTCAAGGCTGTTTTCCTTCGGGTCGCCGGGGCCGTTGGAGAGCATGAGCCCGTCCGGACGGAGGGCCAGCACCGCCTCCGCGCCGGTATCGTGGGGCAGCACCGTCACGCGGCAGCCCCGCTCCTGCAGGCTTTCCACAATGTGGTGCTTCGCGCCGTAGTCCAGCAGGGCAACGTGGAATTTTTCCTCGCCCTCAGCCGGGAAGCTCTGGGGCGCTTTGCAGCTCGCGGTTTTCACGCCGTCCCGGACGGCGTAGCTTTTTATCGCCGTGAGATCGGCGGGAGGCTCCGAGCAGATGAGCGCGTTCATCACGCCCTCCTCCCGGATGATCCGGGTGAGGGCGCGGGTGTCCACCCCGCAGATGCCGGGGATATGGCGCTCCTTCAGAAAACGGTCAAGCGGGTACTCGCTGCGGAAGTTGGAGGGCGTCTCGCAGAGCTCCCGCACCACATAGCCCCTGGCAAGGCAGGGGCCCTCAAAGTCCGCGGGGATGACCCCGTAGTTTCCGATAAGGGGGAAGGTCTGCAGAATGATCTGCCCCGCGTAGCTGGGGTCGGTCAGCGTTTCGAGATAGCCGGTCATCCCGGTGGTGAAAACCAGCTCGCCCAGACCGTCGCCCTCCGCGCCGGTATCGTGGGGCAGCACCGTCACGCGGCAGCCCCGCTCCTGCAGGCTTTCCACAA